>JASJBV010000070.1 GCA_030066335.1 Gammaproteobacteria bacterium | reverse complement strand
TGTTCTTCAGAATCATAAACAAAACGGGGTTGTAACTCGTCTGAGCCGACAGGTTTGATCATGTGGAGTCCTCCTGTTTAAGAATGTTGCAGTACCCGCTAAAACCAGGCGGGAATGTCCGAAAATGGCGCGCAGATTAACCCTCGGCCGGATTTGATGCAAACGTATCTCTCTATGCCTTAATAGAGGAGCTTTATATGATTTACCCGGCCTGGCGGTTATGCTCATGGCCAGGTTGAATCGACGAGACATGGATAAAAGCAGTTATCTGCCAGCGGAAATGTTATAAAATAACATTATGACTGACTCGCGCAAAGACAACGCCCTGGCTTTTACCCGCCATGATCATGCCGACTGCCAGCAGCATTTGCTGCAGACCGCGCAGCAGCTGTGCGCCAAGCGCTCGGTGCGTCTGACCCCGCGCCGCCTGCAGGTGCTGGAGATCCTGTTGCGTTCGCATCAACCGATGGGGGCCTACGAGGTGCTGCAGGCGATGAACGATATCGAACACAATATCGCCCCGCCGATTGTTTACCGGGCGCTGGATTTCCTCCAGCAACAGGGACTGGTGCACCGGATCGAGAGTCAGAATGCCTTTATTGCCTGTATCCATCCCGGTCATCACACTACCGCCCAGTTTCTGATCTGCGCCAAATGTCACCGGGTGGCGGAGCTGGATGATCAGCAACTGCCGGCCATGCAACTGGCGCAGGACCTGGGTTTCAAGGCTGAGCATGCGGTGGTTGAAATCAATGGTCTATGCGCCGCCTGTCGGGAATAATAAGCCGTTAATCGAGGCCAACAACATTAGCTAGCCTGTGGTTGGCCTGGACACTCTGCAAACATCAGATTCAACCCGAAGCCGGCTCAGACCACGACCGTTATCGGACCCAATGACGACCTTGTGACCGCTTTTGCGTCTGGCCTTGCGCAGGCTCAGAACTGAGAGTCGATAAACCCGAGAAAAACGTTGACCTGAAGCGGATCCGCGGCTAAAATCTGCGCCCTTTTTCGAGATCGGTTTGGAGTAATCAGAATGTACGCTGTCATCGCTACTGGCGGAAAACAGTATCGTGTCACCGAGGGTGATACGCTCAAAGTGGAAAAATTAGCAGGCGAGGAAGGTTCTGAAATCGAACTGGACCAGGTGCTGATGGTTGCTGATGGCGACAAGATCCAGGTCGGTACCCCGATGCTCGACAAGGGCGCAGTCACGGCCAAGATCAAGTCCCACGGTCGTGGCAAGAAAGTGGAAATCGTTAAGTTCCGTCGGCGAAAGCATCATCGCAAGCAGATGGGGCATCGTCAGGACTATACTGAAATCGAAGTAACCAAGATCAAGGCATAGGAAGGTAACCAAGCATGGCACACAAAAAAGCGGCGGGCTCTACCCGCAACGGTCGCGATTCACAGTCGAAACGACTGGGCGTCAAGAAATTCGGTGGCGAAGTCGTGGTAGCCGGTAACATCATCGTGCGTCAGCGCGGCACCAAGTTCCATGCCGGAGACAATGTCGGTTGCGGCAAGGACTACACCCTGTACGCTAAAGCCGATGGCAACGTCGAATTCAAGGTCAAGGGCCGTCACAATCGCACCTTCGTCAACGTGGTACCAGCTGCCTG
This sequence comes from Gammaproteobacteria bacterium, assembly GCA_030066335.1. Classification (GTDB taxonomy): domain Bacteria; phylum Pseudomonadota; class Gammaproteobacteria; genus JACNJF01. Next base: position 40,968 of record JASJBV010000070.1, on the reverse strand, counting down.
ATATCAGCAACCACAAGAACATCAAAAACCCCGCATATGCGGGGTTTTTTTTTATCACAACCACGAAGGACACGAAGCGCACGAAGGTTTTATGGTAAATGTTTATTCCCACATCTAGTCATTATTCAAAGTCGTAAGCATCAATAATGAATACTTGCATCACATATATTATTCTTCGTGATCTTCGTGTCCTTCGTGGTTAAATACCCTTGAAAAAGTCTTGGAAATTCTCAAACCGGAACTATCTTTTTCGCCAATAATCCAATCAACTGCTTAAAAAAGAGGAAGTTACATTGTCCCTGCAAGCCAGTTTTCAACAGTTAGAACAATATGTCGAAAGCCAGATCGTCGGCCAGCCGAGGCTGATCAATCGATTACTCATTGCCCTGCTGGCGGATGGCCATCTGCTGGTGGAGGGTGCGCCGGGCCTGGCCAAGACCCGTGCGATCAAGGTAGTCAGCGAGGCGATCGAGGGTGACTTCCATCGCATCCAGTTTACCCCGGACCTGTTGCCGGCGGACCTGACCGGTACCGATATCTACCGCCCACAGGATGGTAGTTTCAAGTTCCAGCAGGGGCCATTGTTCCACAACCTGATCCTGGCCGATGAAATCAACCGGGCTCCGGCCAAGGTGCAATCGGCCCTGCTCGAGGCAATGGCCGAACGCCAGATCACGGTGGGCTCCAAGACCTACCAGCTGCCGGCCCTGTTCCTGGTCATGGCGACGCAGAATCCGATCGAACAGGAGGGTACCTATCCGTTGCCCGAGGCCCAGCTCGACCGCTTCCTGCTGCATGTACGTATCGATTACCCGGATGCCGAGGCCGAGCAGCAGATCCTGCAGCTCAACCGGGATGAGGCGCGCCAGCAGTCGGGGCAATCGACCGAACCGCCGCTGCGCCTGACCCAGCATGACCTGTTCGCCGCGCGCGAACAGGTACTCGATGTGTTTCTCGCCGAGCCGCTGGAGCAATACCTGATCCAGCTGGTGCTGGCGACACGTAATCCGCAGGCCTATGGTCAGCAGATGCAGGGCTGGTTGGAATATGGCGCCAGCCCGCGTGCCAGTATTGCGCTGGATCGTTGTGCCCGGGTCATGGCCTGGCTGGACGGACGCGATTACGTGACCCCGGATGATATCCAGGATATTGCCTTCGAGGTGCTACGCCACCGGATCATCCTCAGTTACGAGGCCGAGGCCGAGGGCATAACCACCGACCATTTCATCAACGAACTGATCCAGCAGGTGGCGGTGCCCTGATCGCGTATGCAGACTGAGAAGATGGCGATGAATGGTGAATCCGCGATATATCTCCGCCAGGCCGAACTGATCGCATTGCAACGAGATGCGCGCCTGCTGCGGCAAAGACCCGGCCTGATCCGCTCACGCCTGACCGGCAACCACCTGTCGCCATTCAAGGGTCGGGGCATGGAATTCGATGAATCACGCCCGTACCAACCGGGAGACGATATCCGCAACATGGACTGGCGGGTGACCGCGCGCACCAATAAACCGCACAGCAAGGTGTTTCGCGAGGAACGCGAGCGACCGGTACTGTTGTGGAGCGATTTCCGCGCCTCGATGCTGTTCGGTACCCGTCACTGTTTCAAATCGGTGCTGGCGGCACGGGTCGCCGCGCTGGTGGCGTGGAAAGCGGTGCAGCAGGGCGACCGGCTTGGGGCGTTGCTGTTTGCGGATCAGCGCCATCTGGAATTGCGGCCGGAGACCGGCAAACCGGCAGCGCTGCACATCATGCGTCAGCTCGCCGACTTCACCCAGCAGGACCGACCGGAGACGAGTGATACAACATCCGGCCAATATGCGCTTAAACGCCTGCAACAGGTGGTGCGTCCCGGCAGTCTGATCTACCTGATCAGTGATTTCCGTGGATTTGGCGATGCGCTCGAATCCAACCTCAGTCGCTTGAGCCGGCATAATGAACTGGTGATGCTGCATATCACCGACCCGCTGGAGCAGCATCTGCCACCTGCCGGTAACTACCGGGTCAGCGATGGTTCGCGGGAAACCCGTTTTGACAGCGCCGATAAAGCCTTGCGCCAGCGCTACCAGGCTCGATTCGAGCAGCATCAACAACGCCTGCAGCAGATGAGCAAGAAAATCTCGGCGCGCTATCTATGCCTGTCGACCACACAACCGGCGCTGGAAGGTTTGATGCAGGGGCAGACTTTAGCCAGGCAGGGAATGGGCGGATGATGGAAAATCAACTGCCGTTGCGCGATATCCATCTGCCCGATGCTATAACCTGGTGGCCGCCGGCACCCGGCTGGTGGTTGTTGCTGGTGCTTACGCTGTTGCTACTGGGCCTAGTCTACCTGTCGTACAAAAGACTACGCCAGCCGTTGCTGAATAAAAGTGCCAGAGAGGGACTCACGGCTATCACCGGTCGCTACCGGCAACATGCTGACAAGCAGTTGTTATTGCAGGATTTATCCAGCCTGCTGCGGCGGATCGGGATCAGCTACCTGGGACGGCATCAAGCGGCCGGGCTGACCGGTGATAGTTGGTATCGGCAGCTGAATCAACTCGCTGCCGATCATGGTTTTTCCCCGGCGCAGATCGCGTTGCTGAGCCGGGCACCTTATCAAGCATCACCCGAGCTCAGCGATCAGGATATCGAAGCCTTGATCCAGCAGTCCCGGCATTGGTTAGCCGCGTTGCCACGGCGGAGATTGGCCGATGTTTGAATTGCAGTGGCCATGGGCGTTACTGATGTTGCCGTTACCCTGGGTATTGCGCTGGCTGCTGCCCGCGGCTGACCCGGCGCCACAGGCGGCATTGCGGGTACCGGTGATCGATGACTTTGACCATGATGGTGGATCGGCGGGGATGGCCTCGCTCCGACCCTGGACATTATTGCTGCTGATCGTCGGCTGGTTGTTACTGGTATTGGCAACCGCACGGCCGCAATGGGTCGGTGAACAACTACAGATTCCGGTCAGCGGACGCGACCTGATGCTGGCGGTAGACCTGTCCGGCAGTATGCAGGTCGAGGATTTTTCCATCAATGGCCGCACCGTCAACCGGCTGACCGCGACCAAGCATGTGGCGCAGGATTTCATCCGCGCGCGCCAGGGTGACCGGATAGGCCTGATCCTGTTCGGGCGCCGGGCTTATCTGCAAACACCGCTGACCTTCGACCTGCAAACGGTCAATACCCTGTTGCTGGAATCCGCCATCGGCCTCGCCGGTAAAGAGACGGCGATCGGCGATGCGATCGGGCTCGCAGTCAAGCGCCTGCAGGATAGTGATGGCAACCGGGTGTTGATTCTGCTGACCGATGGCGCCAACACCGCCGGTGAGATCACGCCGTTGAAGGCGGCGCAACTGGCAGCGGAAAAAGGCCTCAGGATTTATACCATCGGCATCGGCGCGGATGAAATGATCCGCAACAGTTTTTTCGGTAAACAGCGCATCAACCCCTCACAGGAACTGGATGAAGAAACCCTTACCGCGATTGCCGACCAAACCGGAGGGCAGTATTTCCGTGCCCGCGATACCCGTCAACTGGCCGATATCTACCGCCGCCTGGATCAACTGGAGCCGGTGGAGGTGGAAACCCAGACCCTGCGTCCGGTCAGGTCCTTGTACATTTGGCCACTGGCGGCCGCCGTGTTGCTGGGTATGCTGCTGGCTGCGGCCAATGTGATCGGCCGGCGAGGTGGACCTTGATGTTTCACTTCCTGCGTCCGGAATGGTTCTGGTTGTTGCTGCCGTTGGCGCTGCTCGCCTGGCTGCTGTGGCGCCGGCGTCAGGATCAGCGCGGCTGGGCCGCGGTGGTCGATCCACAACTGTTACCGCACCTGATCGTCGATCAGCAGGGTAAGCGCCGGCGGGGACTGACCCTGCTGTGGCTTTTCCTTGGCCTGCTTGCGATCATCGCGCTGGCCGGACCGGTGTGGGACAAGTTACCGCTACCGGTGCTCAAACAACAGTCGGCGTTGGTGATTGCGCTGGATTTGTCGCAATCGATGGATGCAGAAGATATCAAGCCCTCGCGCCTGGCCCGGGCGCGCCTCAAGGTCAGTGATTTACTGCAACAACGGCGGGAGGGGCAGACCGCGTTGATTGCGTTTGCCGCGACCGCCTACACCGTGACCCCTTTAACCGACGATATCAAGACCATCCAATCGCTGCTGTCCAGCCTGGAGACCGATATCATGCCGGCGCAGGGTAGTCGTACCGACCAGGCGGTTGCCAGCGCCGTGGAGTTATTCCGCAATGCCGGTATCGCCAATGGCGATATCCTGCTGATCAGTGACGGTATATCGGCCAGGGTCGGTGAGCTGATCCAGCGCCTCGATACCCGCGGTTACCGGCTGTCGGTAATGGCGGTGGGGAGTGAAAATGGCGCACCGATTCCGCAGCGGGGTGGAGGCTTCGTCAAGGATCGACAGGGCTCGATCGTGGTCAGCAGGACCGACCCTGGACAGTTACAACAACTGGCCCAGGCGAAGGGCGGCGTCTATACGCCGATGACCATCGATGATAGCGATTTGCAGCGACTGGCAGGTCACTTTGATCGCGACCTGTTGACGGCCCAGCATCAGCGCAGCGAACTCAAGGCTGACCGCTGGCAGGAACAGGGTCCCTGGTTACTATTGCTGGTTACTCCATTGGCGGCCCTGGCGTTCCGGCGTGGTTTCATCCTGCCCGTGGTCCTGGCGGCCCTGGTATTGCCAGCTCCGCAAACGGGTCTGGCCGATGAAATCAGCTGGTGGGATCGACTCTGGTACAATAAAAATCAGCTGGGCCAGCGCCAGCTGCAACAGGGTGAAGCCGAGGCCGCTGCGCAAACATTTGGCGATGACGCCTGGAAGGCTGCCGCCCATTACCAGGCAAATCAGTATCAACAGGCGCTGCAGCATCTGGAGGGGCTGGAATCGGTGACCGCCGACTACAATCGCGCGAACACCCTGGCCCGGTTGGGCGAGTATCAGCAGGCGCTGGACAACTATGACCGGGTCCTGGCGACCGAGCCGCGGCATGAGGATGCGGCCCATAACCGCGAACTGGTCAGGCAGGCCCTCGAACAGCAGCAGCGGCAGCAACAGCAGCAACAGCAACAACAGCAGAACCAGCAATCGCAGCAGGACCAGCAATCGGCCGAGCAACAGCCATCGCAACCGGACTCGGCTGGCCAGCAAGATCAGGAAGCGGCAGGTGAGCAGCAGCAGAACCAGCAGGATTCGACGGCCGAGGCGGACCAACAGCAGCAGCAACAGCAACAGCAGCCAGCGCAACAGGAGCAACAGCAACAGGCTGAGGATGCCGGGGAACAACAGCGTCAGCCCATCGCCAGTGATGACCTGACCGAGCAGATGTCGCAACAGGCCCAGGAACAATGGCTCAGACGCATCCCGGATGACCCGGGCGGTCTGTTACGAAATAAATTCCGCTACCAGTACGGGCGCCAGACCCAACCCAGTCGGGAGAGAGAACCATGGTAAAACGACTAACGCAAATCCTGACTTTCGCGATTGGTAGCCTGCTCATGTCAGCACCTTCGCTGGCCGCTGATATCCAGGTCCGCAGCGACCGTAATCCGGTCAGTCTCAACGAGTCTTTCCGCCTGGTCTATGAAACCAGCGGCTCGGTCGATGACGACCCCGATTTTTCCCCCTTGAGCCAGGAGTTGGATATTCTAAACCGCAGCCAGAACAGCAGCTTCAGTTATCGCAATGGCGATATCCGTAGCAGTAAAAGCTGGACCCTGACCGTAATGGCCAAGCGCTCGGGCGAGTTGATTCTGCCTCCTATTGCTTTCGGCAGGGACAAGAGCCCGTCTTATCAACTGACGGTTAAGCCGGCTTCACAACAACTGGGCGGTGGTCAGGGCAGTTTTTTCACCCAAATCGAAGTCGATCAATCGCAGCTGTACGTCCAACAACAGCTGGTGATCACCCAGCAATTGTTCAGTGTCAACCGGCTATCGGCGTTTGGCATGCAGCCACCGGAGATCAGCGGCATGGATGTGCTGACCGTGGATCTGGGGGATGAGCGTCAGTACCGCACCCAGATCGGCAATCTAGCCTACATGGTGGTGGAGAAAAGCTATGCGGTGTTTCCCCAGCAAAGCGGCCAATTGCAGATTGCACCCGCCCTGGCCGAGGGGCGTATCGGTTCTTCCAGCAGCTCACTGTTCGATTCCTTCGGTCAACGCGGTCAGCTGCTCAGGGCGCGTTCCAATAACCTGCAGGTCGAGGTATTGCCGATGCCGGCCAATGCCAATATGACCCCCTGGCTACCCGCTCGTGGTCTGCAGATCACCGAACAATGGCCGCAACAGCCGCCGCGACTGGTGCAGGGTGAACCGGTCACCCGCACACTATCGATCAAGGCCGATGGTCTGACCGCGGCCCAAATACCGGAATTACCGGCGCTCGAAATTGACGGGCTCAAGCAGTACCCGGATCAACCGCTGTTGAACGATATCGAGAATGATAACGGGGTCAGCGGCTACCGCGTGGATAAGGTCGCTTTCATCCCGACCCGACCCGGGCGCATTACGCTGCCGGCGCTGGAAATTCCGTGGTGGAATACCCAGACCCAGCGCCGTGAGGTGGCGCGTATCCCGGCCCGCGATATTGAGGTCATGGCGGCGTCGCCGGGCCTGACTCAACCGCCGGCGCCCATGGTCAGTGCACCACAGGGCCTGCAGCAACCATCGCCCGCGCAATCCAGCAGCCAGCCGGTCATTGGCGAACCGGGGATTGGCTGGTGGAAATGGCTGGCGATGCTGCTCGGAGGCGGATGGTTGTTGACCATTCTGCTGTGGGTTTATCGCAGCCGCAAAACTGCAACCATCGTCGACGCCGAACCGAGTAATCCGCAACCGACTGCCAGGCAGAGCTACCGTCGGCTGGCGCAGGCCTGCGATGAGCAGGATCTCCATGCCTGCCGCGCGGCGGTGCTGGCATGGGCACGGATCGTATTGGCACCGGCCAGGATCAATGTGCTGAATGACCTGGGTAATCGGCTACCGGCGGAAATGACGGCGGAAATCAATCGGATCGATGCGGTGCTGTATGGCGGCCAGCAGCAGGCGGTCGATTTTGCCCTGATCAAGCAGCAAGCCCGGCAACTGATGCAACAGCCAGGCCGGCAGCAACCATCAAGGCAGGTACTGGAGCCGCTGTACAAGTAATCCCGCAGTGGATCAGTTCTCCAGGTCGGACCAGACCGCGTATTCATTACCATTGGGGTCGCTGAAGTGAAAGCGCCTGCCGCCGGGGAATGAGAATATCGGTTTAATAATCTTGCCACCTGCGCGTTCGATTTTATCCCGGGTTTGTTCCAATGCCTGGCTGTAGAACACGATCAGGGCACTGCCATGCTGGGTGGTGCTGGCCTGGTCTGAAGCAAAGAAACCACCATCCAGTCCCTGGCCGCTGAACGCGGTGTATTCCGGGCCATAGTCGGTGAATGACCAGCCGAACGCCGCGGCGAAAAAGGCCTTGATCCGCTCGATATCCCGGGCGGGAAATTCCACGTAATCGATCTTCTCATGTTGTGGCATCTGTATTCTCCTCAAATCAATCGGGCGGGTTTAGGTTTATTAAGCTAACCTGTTGGTTAAGCGGATTAATCAACCTTAAGAGGTAAGGCAGATGCGTTCAAGTGCACTGGATGAAATACTGCAGCGATTGCAGCAGGCGCAGACGGAACTGGAGCAAGAGCTTGATCGCCTGCTGGATGAAAAACGTCAGCAGTTCCAGTATCACCTCAAGCGCCGGCGCGTGGTATTCGAGAAAAGCATGCGCCGCTGGCAGAAGCAGTTCCGCACCAATGCCTGGGCCTATCTGCGTGATGCGCCGCTGCCATTCATCCTCAGCTCGCCGCTGATCTATGGCATGGTCATTCCGTTGGCGTTACTGGACCTGACTATCACTGTTTATCAGCAGGTATGCTTTCGCATTTATCGGATTCCGCTGGTCAAACGTTCGGACCATCTAATCATCGATCGCCATCACCTGGCTTATCTTAACGTGATCGAAAAATTCAACTGTATCTACTGCGGCTATGCCAACGGTCTGCTCAGTTATGCGCGCGAGATCAGTGCCCGTACCGAGCAATACTGGTGCCCGATCAAGCATGCACGGCGCAAGGCCGATGAGCACCCGCGTTACCCGAAGTTCTTCGATTATGGAGATGCCGAGGCCTATGGTGAGGGTCTGCAGGATTTGCGCCGGAACTGGGATGACGGCCAAACCCTCGAGCGGTCCCAGGGCTTGCCATAGGCGGCTCAGAGCTTCGATGCTATACTACGCAGCTTTTTTGACAGACGCGCGTTCAGGCGCGGAATCCGACTATGAAATTCATCGACGAGGCAAATATCCATGTGCGTGCCGGCAAGGGCGGCAACGGCATCGTCAGCTTCCGGCGGGAAAAATATATCCCGATGGGCGGGCCCGATGGCGGTGACGGCGGTGATGGAGGCTCGGTGTATGTGGTCGGTTCGCACGATCTGAATACGCTGGCGGATTTTCGCAATACGCGCAAGTATATTGCCGAGGATGGCAAGGCCGGCCAGGGGCGCAACAAGACCGGGCGCAAGGGCGAGGATATCTATATCCAGGTACCGCTGGGTACCACGATCACGACCCTGGAACAGGAAGAACTGATTGCCGACGTCGATCATGTGGATCAGCCGATCCTGATCGCCCGCGGCGGCTTTCATGGCCTGGGTAACACCCGCTTCAAGAGCTCGACCAATCGGGCGCCGCGCCAGTGTTCCGAGGGCACCCCCGGCGAACAGTTCGATCTCAAGCTCGAACTCAAGGTGCTGGCCGATGTCGGCCTGCTCGGCCTGCCCAATGCCGGCAAGTCGACCTTCATTCGCGCGGTTTCCGCGGCCAGGCCCAAGGTGGCGGATTATCCTTTCACCACCCTGCACCCGAATCTCGGCGTGGTCAGCGTGGCGCCGCATCGCAGTTTCGTCATTGCCGATATACCGGGTTTGATCGAGGGCGCGTCGGAGGGTGTTGGCCTTGGCATCCGCTTTCTCAAACATCTGCAGCGCACGCGACTGTTACTGCATATCATCGATGTGGCCCCGCTCGACGAACAGCAGGACCCGGTCGATGATGCCAACAAGATCTTGCAGGAACTCCAAAACTATGACGACAGCCTGTATGCAAAAACGCGCTGGCTGGTATTGAACAAACTGGACCTGTTGCCGGAAGCCGAGCAGGACCAGCGCTGCCAGGCGATTATCGATGGCTTGGACTGGCAGGGCCCGGTGTATAAAATCAGCGCCATCAACAACAACGGTGTCGACCAGTTATGCTATGACATCATGGACTATATGGAACAGACTCAATCCGATATTGTGGAAATAGACGATGACGCGGAGTAGCGGCAAGATTAAACGTATCGTGGTCAAGATCGGCAGTGCCCTGATTACCGATGGGGGACGCGGGCTCGATCACGAAGCCATCGCCCAGTGGGCCGAGCAGATCGCCCAGCTGCGCCTGTCGGGTATCGATGTCGTACTGGTCTCTTCCGGCTCGATCGCCGAGGGCGTCAGTCGGATCGGGCTGAAACAAAGACCGGGCTCGATCCATACCCTGCAGGCGGCGGCAGCCGTCGGCCAGATGGGCCTGATCCAGAGCTATGAAGCCAGTTTCCAGAAGCATGGCCTGCACTCGGCCCAGATCCTGTTGACCCATGATGACCTGGCCAATCGCAATCGTTACCTGAATGCACGCTCGACCCTGCGCACCCTGCTTGACTTTGGCACCATTCCCGTGGTCAACGAGAACGACACGGTGGCCACCGATGAGATTCGTTTTGGCGACAACGATACCCTGGGGGCACTGGTCGCCAACCTGATCGAGGCCGACCTGTTGATCATCCTGACCGATCAGCAAGGGCTGTATGACGACAACCCGGCGGAAAACCCCAATGCGCGGTTCATCGAAAAGGCCGATGCCGATGATGACCAGCTCATGCAGTTCGCTTCTCCTACCGGTGGCGCCCTGGGTCGTGGCGGCATGCAGACCAAGATCATCGCCGCACGCAAGGCGGCGCGTTCCGGTACCCATACCGTGATCGCCTATGGCCGCGAGGATGATGTGATCAAGCGGGTGGTCAAGGGCGAATCAATCGGCACCTACCTGAAAGCGGGCAAGGAGCAGATGGTCGCGCGCAAGCAGTGGCTGGCCGGGCACATGCGCTGTGCCGGTGAGTTGGTGCTGGACGAGGGTGCGGTCAGGGTCTTACAGAAATCGGGTGCGAGCCTGCTGCCGATAGGGGTCAAGCAGGTCAAGGGTGATTTCAAGCGCGGCGAGGTGGTCGCCTGTGTCAGCCCGCAGGGACGGATCATTGCGCGCGGGCTGGTCAATTATCCGGCCGATGAGGCGCGCAAGATTATCGGTCACCCGAGCAAGCAGATTCCTGAGTTGCTGGGTTACGAGGATGATGAAGAGCTGGTCCACCGCGATAACCTGATCCTGTTGGATAACTGATTTCCTGTGTCATCCTGGTTGTTCCTGATAATAGGGATACAATTCCTGCATCGATTTTGAGCGACCATCCTCGATCACCATCCGGCAATGAAATCGTTTCAGTTCCCGTGGCTCCCTGACCCCACAGGAGTGCGAGATGACACCGATTTCATGCTCCATGTGTTCGATATAATTCTTCACTCGCACCGCCTTGTTCTGCGGATTCAGTCCACGCTGTAATTTTCGGTCATGAGTGGTGATACCGGTGGGACAGGTGTTTTTGTTGCATTGCAGGGCCTGGATACAGCCCAGGGCAAACATGAAACCGCGTGCGGACACGATAAAATCGGCGCCCATGCACAGGGCCCATGCGGCCTCGGCCGGGTTGACCAGCTTGCCGGAACAGATCACCTTGATCCGTTCACGCAAGCCGTGCTTGTCGAGCATGTCGACCACCAGTGGCAGGCTCTCCTGTAGCGGCAAACCCATATAGTCCATCAGGCTCATCGGGGCGGCACCGGTACCGCCATCGGCGCTGTCTATGCAAATAAAATCGGGGGCAGAGTGGATGCCACGTTGCTTGATCTCCAGGCATAAGTCATCGATCCAGCCGTAAGCCCCGATAACCGCCTTGAACCCAACCGGCTTGCCGGTTACCTCGCGTACATGCTCGAGCATGTCCAACAACTGCCGGGTATTGTTGATATCAGGGTGGCGGTTGGGGCTGATCGAGTCCAGGCCCAGGGGGATACCGCGGATGCTGGCAATCTCCTCGGTTACCTTGCCGCCAGGCAGGATGCCGCCCTTGCCAGGCTTGGCACCCTGGCTTAGCTTGATCTCAAACATCTTGACCTGGTCGAGGCCGGCCAATTCGCGCAGTTTCTCATCGCTGAGTTCGCCATTGTCATCGCGTACCCCATAGAGTGCGGTACCGATCTGGAATACCAGGTCGGCTCCACCCTCCAGGTGATAGGGGGACAGCCCACCTTCACCCGTATTCAACCAGGCATTGGTCATGCCGGCACCCTGCGATAATGCCTGCACTGCCGGTTTGGAAATGGCGCCATAACTCATGCCGGAAATATTGAACAGTGAGGAAGTGGTATAAGGCCTGGCACAATCCGGGCCGAGCGTGACCGGTTGCGGTTTGACCGCATCCTTACCCAGCGTAGGATAAGGACAGTTGACGAACATGATGGTGCCGGTTGGGCGCAGGCTGCGGGTGGAACCGAATGCGACCGTGGTATCGATATTCTTCGCTGCGCGATAGACCCAACTGCGCTGGGCGCGGTTGAACGGCATTTCCTCGCGGTCCTGGGCGAAGAAATATTGGCGGAAGAATTCACCCAGATTTTCGAACAGATAACGGAAGCGACCGATCAGGGGGTAATTACGTCGGATGGCATGGGTGGTCTGCAGCATATCGGCGATATACATGACGATGGCGATCAACACCCCGCTACCGATAACGAAGATGAACAATGTGGCCATTACCTGCAGGATAAAAAGCAGGACGCTGCTGTACTCTTCCATACCACACCTCCTGAATTGTTATTTAATTTTGTGACAACCAGGGTTGGTGCGGGTTCCACCGCAGAGCTTATAAAACGTCGGGCACTAACCTGCTAAGGGCCTGTCTTTCCGTCACCGCGTCACCAACCAGCACAAAGCCGACCAGGTCGTCGTTGACGTATTGCAGGGCCTTGATCCCATCTTCGGTGTTTTCCAGCCGCCACTCTGCATCTGCCTGGGCAGCGGGCGCAACCACGATCGGGCAGGAGGGGGTCTTGATCGTGACCGGCATCGCCGGGTAGCGTACCTCGGTTGGATACCCGGTCAGGGTCCTGGCCAGGGCGCGCGCGCATTGCATGATTGGCAGGATGTAGGGCAGATGCCGACCCTCGACCTCGGCGCAGTCGCCAAGGGCGTAGATGTTTTCGATACTGGTTTGCAGCAAGCGGTCGGTAACATAACCGCGATCGGTGTTGAGTCCGCTGCTTTCGGCCAGGTCCAGGTTGGCGCGCAGGCCCACCGCGGATAACACCAGGTCGGCCTCGAGCTGACTGTCATCTGCTAAAGCCAGTTGATAACCGTCATCCCCACGCTGTACCGATTGCACGGTATTCTGCAAATGGAATCCTATGCCCTGTTGCGCGAGCTTGGCGTGAAGAAATTGACCGGCCTGCTCGGGCAGTAAAGTGCTCAATGGCCAGGGGTCGGGGCCGATCACTGATACCTGCTTGCCGGCCAGGGCCAGGTCGTTGGCGAATTCACAGCCGATCAAGCCGGGGCCAATGATCGCGATCTTCCGGGCATCATCGAGTCGCAAGTGGAATTGCCGGTAATCATCGAGGCTGTTGACCGACAGGATATCGCCGGCGCCATCGCCATCGATCGGTAACACGAACTGGCGTGCCCCGGTCGCCAGCACCAGGCGTTGGTAAGTCCAGCTGCCGCTGCTGCTGTCGATACGCTGCTGTGCGGGGTCGATCGCGGTGACCGTGGTGTGATTGACCAGCTCGAAGTTGAGCGCTTCGCTGATCGCCTCGGCACTCTGGGTGACCAGGCTGTCCGGGGTTTTCTGCTTGTCCAATGCATTCGATAACATCGGCTTGGAGTAAAAGTCACCGCGGTCGGCACAGATCAGCGTGATCTGTAGCTCCTTATCCAGTTTGCGGATTTCCCGCAGCAGGGTGTAACCCGCCATACCGCTGCCGATGATGACCAGGTCCCGGGTTTCAGTTTCAGCGTTCAATTAGATCTTCACCATTTCGAAATCATCCTTGGTCGCGGCACATTCAGGACAAATCCAGTCATCGGGTACGTCCTCCCAGCGAGTGCCGGCGGGGATACCCTCGTCCGGTAGCCCGAGCTCTTCATCATAAATAAAACCGCAAATGATGCATTCCCACTTGTTCATATAAACTCCTGCTTAAAGGTTGTAAAAAAAAGGCGGATGATTCCACCGTTTTAATATGTTGTTTCAGTAATAATTCAAGGGTTATGGGTTGGCGAGGTAGCGGTCTTTCAGGCGCACGTAGTGCTCGGCCGAATAACGCAGGTAGTCCAGTTCTTGTTGCTCCAGCTTGCGCAGCTGCTTGCAGGGGCTGCCAAGATACAGGTAACCGCTTTCCAGCACCTTGCGCGGCGGCACCATGCTACCGGCAGCGACCATGACCTGGTCTTGTACCTCAACATCATCCATAACGACGGCGCCCATACCGATCAGGCAATCGTCACCGATAGTGCAGGCATGCAGGATGACCTTGTGCCCGACCGTGACATGGTCGCCGATCAGCAGCGGTCCACCCTTGGGATTGTATTCGCCGGCATGACTGACGTGAAGCACGCTGCCGTCCTGGATGTTGCTGTGCCGGCCGATGCGGATGTAGTTCACATCGCCACGGATCACGGTCTGCGGCCACACCGAGCTGTGGTCACCGATCTCGACATCGCCGATGACATCGGCGCGTTCATCGATATAGCAATAGTTGCCGATGCGGGGTGAGATGTCGTCAAAGGAACGGATCATGTCAGGGCCTTATGTTAGAATGCCCGCAAGTGTATCCAACTTGTTCCTGTTAATCATTATTTCCTCATGCCTGCTTTAACCCGCGAGCGATTGCTCTTGTATGCCCAGCTGGTGCGCCTCGACCGTCCCATCGGTATTTACCTGTTGTTGTGGCCGACCCTCTGGGCATTGGCCATCGCCGGCGACGGCGGTCCCGACCTGTGGGTGTTGTTCGTGTTTGTCGCGGGTGTGGTGTTGATGCGTTCCGCCGGCTGCGCGATCAATGATTATGCCGATCGCGATATCGACCTGCATGTTGCGCGCACCAAAGACCGTCCGCTGACCAGCGGCAAGATCACCCCGAAAGAGACGCTGGCGGTATTTGCGCTGCTGTCGCTGGTCGCATTCGGCCTGGTGTTGACCCTGAACACTTATACCATTTACCTGTCATTCGGTGGCATTCTGCTGGCAGCAAGTTATCCATTCATGAAGCGTTACCATTACCTGCCGCAGGTCCACCTGGGTGCGGCCTTTGGCTGGGCGGTACCTATGGCCTATGCGGCAGAGGTCGGTACGGCGGACAAGATCACCTGGCTGTTGTATACCGCCACCCTGTTATGGACCGTGGCTTACGACACCATGTATGCGATGGTGGACCGCGAAGACGACATCAAGATCGGCGTCAAGTCCACCGCGATCCTGTTCGGCGAGGGTGACCGCCTGGTCATAGGTATCCTGCAGTTGCTGTTTATTGTCACCCTGTGGCTGATCGGGATGGAACTGCAATTCACCAGCATTTATTTTGTTGGGTTGATCCTCGCTGCCATACTGCTTGCTTATCAGCAGGCGATGATCGTCTACCGGGTGCCCGAATTCTGTTTCCAGGCGTTTCTGCACAATCACTGGGTGGGTGCGGTGGTGTTTTTTGGCATCATGGCGCATTACTATTTTGCCTGAAGAATCCGGGACGCCGGGTATCATGCATGAATGCCGATAAACCAAGCTTAAACGCAGGCCGTGAACATGGTATCAACGCCAGGGGTTAATTACTGATGAAGTTTGCTTCGCCAATACCGATGATAAAAAAACACTGCCCGATTAATATCATTTCACTTGAACATCAGCTTGTGGGGTAATCATGAGCCAGTTGAAGATGCATCGCTGGTTGACGGTTTCTCTGCAGGCGATCTTGCTGATTGAAGCGATATTGGCAGTTTTCAGTCAACAATGGCTTACCGCATTGATAACGACGTCGATTATTGTAATAACCCTGTTCCCTTTCTTCATGGGAAAGTTTTTAAACGTTTTTATACCTCCAGAATTTGTTCTGCTGTCGGTGATATTCATATTTGCATCACTTTTTCTGGGTGAGGTGCATGGTTACTACACCAGGTTTTGGTGGTGGGACATAGTGCTCCACACCAGCTCTGGGTTTTTGCTGGGGATTATTGGTTTTCTATTGGTTTATATCCTGAATGAGACAGAGAAAATTGATATTCATATGAAACCGGGATTTGTTGCGCTGTTTGCCTTTGTGTTTGCTGTCGCAATAGGCGCCCTGTGGGAAATATTTGAATTCTCGATGGACAGTATTTTCGGCATGAACATGCAGAAAGAGATGCTTGGTGATCCCACCGGGTTAACCGATACCATGTGGGATTTGATTGTAGATAGCCTGGGTGCCCTGATCATCGCCGTGCTCGGATATGGTTATATCAAAAAAGCAAGAAATGAATCTTTCCTTGAACGCTGGATCCAGGCATTCATTGACCGGAATCCAAAGCTTTTCAAGAGCCGTCAATAAAAAAACCTTGAGAATAGGAAAGAATGGGGGCAGGGTGAAGCTATTAGCTTTCATTTACGCTGTCTCAACTGAAGTAACTCAATATACCTATTGCATCACATGAGACTTTTTTTATTCTTTATATCGATCGGCTTGTTAAGCTCGTGTGCCTCTAACGAAAAAGATATTTCTATCTTTGGGACATGGGGTTCATGTAATACTGTTTCTACAGATATATTTGCCTACGAAGAAATAATATTGGGTGATGGAGAATTTCAAAATACGATCTATGGCTCGGATGATAACCAGTGTATCAATATCCAACGGCCACCATTGGCAGCAGTAATTACGACCAGGGGGAGCTACATCTTGGGTGATCCGTATATTTCTGATTCTGGCCTGGAAATTTATGATATCGATTTTATTGATGCCATGGTGGAGTCAAACCTGGGCCTTTCTGCCACTCCCGATTTCTTCACTATCATGTATGTTGTAGACGAGCGAATGTATTTCGGCGCAATAACAACAGAGAATGATGCAGGATCAGTTGAAAAGCGACCAACCGAGATAAATTTTAATGCTTATTTTGAAAAAAAATAGCGACCAGCATGCTTGGGAACGCTGAACCCGATTCCTCTCACCCATGGCTTAGCGCCAGCATGCAAATCAAGGGAGACAACAATGCTTAGCAAACGACAGCAGGAACTCTACGATACATTCTATGCATCAACCCACAACAATGATTATCTGGATCAAAAAACAGAATTGCTTGTTGGCTTGGCTGCAGCCATGGCCATGAATTGTGCGCCTTGCACCGAGTACTACTTAAAACAGGCCAAACAGGCAAATGTTTCCAGGGGTGAAATATCCGAAGTCCTGGCCAAGGTGATGGCGGTAGCGGCCGGGCAAAAACGGCTGCAAATGCAGGCAGTATTGAAACATTCCGACATTAACCTGGAAGCATATGACCAGTGAAGATATGACAGGGGTCGGAATAATATTTTTCGGCTTAAGCAATGGCTTGGCCTGGCTGAATGGTCGGGCTCATGGGTCTGAACCAGGGACATGATTGTCCCGGGTCAGATTTGAACCTTGCGCTATAATCAGAAACATTAGAAATTAGAAATCCATCATGCAGGGCATCGAGTATATCTACGAATTGTGTGAAGCCTTGCCCCGTAGCGGGCCGGGCGATAATGTGTCTACTGCAAAAGCATATGCGGCGATACCCGCCAAGGTTGAAACGCCGTTGATCCTGGACATCGGCTGCGGGCAGGGTATGCAAACCATCGAACTGGCAAAGATCTCCCGCGGTAAGATCATCGCGGTGGACAATCACCAGGGTTTTCTTGACCTGTTGCTGGAGCAGGCGAAAAGCGAGGGCCTTGAAGACAATGTGGTCCCGCAAAACATGTCGATGCAGCAGATGAATTTCAGGAATGAAGTCTTCGACATCATCTGGTCGGAAGGTGCGCTGTACAACATGGGTTTTGAAAATGGCCTGAGACGTTGTTACCAGTTATTGAAACCCGGTGGCAGCCTGGCGCTGACCGAACTGGTTTATCTCGCTGCCGAGCCGCCGGCACCCGTGGTCGATTATTTCCAGCACGAGTATCCCGACATCGCAGATGTTGCCAGCAAGATCAAGCAGATCGAAAAGGCCGGCTTCAGCATGATCGACCATTTCACCCTGCCCGAGTCTTCCTGGCTGGATAATTACTATGGGCCGATGGAACAGCAATTACCGCGCCTGAACGACAAATACCAGGACAACAAGCTCGCATTATCGGTGTTCGCCGACTTTCAGGCCGAGGTCGACTTGTACCGCCAATACTCGCAGTATTTCGGCTACGAATTTTTAATCATGCACAAAGACTAAGCGCTAGCTTGCCAACCGTTTAGAACTTTCCTTGCAATTTCAAGTCTCATCGATTGCCCTATCGCTTAAGAGCTGCTCCGATGAAATCCTCGCTGTTATCCGAATCGAATTCTGATCTGAACCCTGATCAGTCCCGACAGTCTGCACCCGCTGCTATCCAGGTGCCAGAGCACATGATTGCGGCTGTGCGTTCCGATCATGCCGGTGAGAGCGGGGCGGTTGCGATCTACCGGGGTATTCTGGCGGTCTCGCGTGATCCCGCGATCCGTGAATTTGCCCGGCATCACCTGGCTACCGAGAGCGAGCATCTGCAACTGATCGAGGCTATTCTGCCAGCGCAGC
Source organism: Gammaproteobacteria bacterium (assembly GCA_030066335.1). Lineage (GTDB taxonomy): Bacteria > Pseudomonadota > Gammaproteobacteria > JACNJF01. Next base: position 22,985 of record JASJBV010000070.1, on the reverse strand, counting down.
AACGCAGTCGACTGCTTCCCGCCTGTCGCTGGGCGGGTTGGCTTACCGGTGCCTTGCCTGCTTTGTTTGGAGCCAGTGCGGTTTACCGGACCATCGACGTGGTCGAGACCTTCGTCGATGAACACTACCGTGAACAGATCGAGATTCTCGCCCGGGACCCGGCGCACGGAGACCTGCGCGAACTGCTCGAACGCTGTCGCGCGGACGAGATCTCCCATCGCGATGAGGCTCGCTCACAGCTCGATGGCCGCGGGCTGATCGGCATTCTTTGGTCTTATCTGGTTACTCTGGGCTCGCGCGCCGGCGTTGCCCTGGTCATGCGGTTTTAACGAATAGACCCTAATTCGCCCGGGTTGGGCACGATTTGGCTTTAAATTGATCGGTTCAGGCCCTATTTATCCAGCTTATCCGATAAAATCAGCCGACCATGACCGCTAAACTCATCCAGAAAAACCTGTTGAAGGGCACCCAGGAATTCGAAATCGTCGATGACATGCTACATGTCCGCATCAAGAAACCGTTCAAGGAACAGATGCTGACCATGGAATTGGCAAACCTGAATCCAGATCCCGTCATCAACGAATCAAGCCTGGATTTCTATGGCCGGGTAAAGTGCGCGCCGCTGGTCTCGCTGTACCTGAATAAACCCAATCCCGAGGCATTCAATGCGTTCGTCGATACCCTGAAGCGCAGGGCGACCGATGAATTCAATGCCTTCGCCGGCTTGAGATCGTCGGCGCAGGACAGTGCGCCGGGCGGTAATGTCTATGAAGAACCGCCGGAATTCGACGAGGCCGGACAACCGGACATCGCCGAGATCAAGCGCAAGGTCAATGTCGATGAGATTGCAACCGCGATCCAGATGCTCGAGCAGTATGTCGAGGCCGAGGACGTCAAACCCCTGATCTCCGCCCTGGCGGCGCTGCAACAGGATCCGCAAAGTGAGGCGAATCTGTTGCAGGTGCTGGAATCCTTCAACGGCCTGGGCGTATCGCAGGGTGCCGTGTTGACCTACGCGCCCTATGTCAGCTCGCTGCTATCGGATGATCCATACGATCGATAATTACTGTTCTTTCGGCCACCTGCCACAGCCAAACAAGCCCGATTTTATGGGTGCCATAAGTTTTTTGATTAATAATTATTACCGTAAAATGCTAATATTAGTCTTTTCCATGACAACTCCTTGTGTAACTTATTGATTTGAGGTGAATTATGAGCGAGCAAAAGAATACCAGACCTAAGGTTCCCGAAGGTCAGTCAGACTACCTGAAAACCCGCCAGATGGACCCTAATGAGAAGGGTTACGTCGGCTACGAAACTATCTGGGAACCCTGGCAGAAAGAGGCCGAGTACACCAAGCCCAAGCAGCCCTAATCCTGCGTACCGTGCGGACCAAACGGTCCGCACGGTCATTCATCTCCCTCCCCAGCTGCATTCAATCGCTAATCTCGCGATCTTTTCTTACCTAACTTCTCCAAAATCACTAATATTTCTCCTGTCACATAAGCTTAGGAGAGAATATGTCCGTGCCTGAAGCAGATACTGTCGACGGTTTACTGTTCGACCTGGGCGGGGTGATTCTGAACATAGATTTCGAGCGGGCGCTGGAGAAATGGCAAGCATGGACCCGCCTGCCCATCCAGACCCTGCGTGATCGATTGATCATGGATGAGGCCTACCGCCAACACGAACGCGGTGAAATAACCCCGACCCAATACTTTGACCACCTGCGCAGCCTGCTCGAGCTGAATGCGGATGATGCCCAGATCGAACAGGGCTGGAATGCGATCTTCATCGGTGAGGTCGGCGAGACCGTTGACTACATTGCCGCTGCGGCAGCCAGCTTACCCTGTTTCCTGCTGTCGAACTCCAATCCCGTGCATCAGCGATTCTGGATGCGCGAATACCATCAGGCACTGCAACCTTTTAAGCAGGTCTTTGTATCCTCCGAGATCGGGTCCAGGAAGCCGGAGCCAGCGGCGTTTGCGTACATCGCCCAGGCTACCGGTATTGCATTGAATGCTATGCTGTTGTTCGATGATACCGAGGAGAATATCCACGGCGCCGAAGCACTGGGGATGCCGGCGGTTCATGTCACCTCTCATGGGGATGTGAAAAAGGCGCTGGTTGAACTGGGATTGCTGTGATGGATACTGTAACCGGCTAACCAGGCACTGACGAAGCGATAACGATGCCACAGATAATCTACCGACAGATGAAAACCGGTGAAGAACAGGCAGTTTCCCGACTGGTCGAGCATGTGTTCAATGAATTCGTGGCCGCGGATCTTGAACCGGCCGGTATCGCCGAGTTCTTCCGTTTCGCCAACCCCGTCGCGCTCCGCGCCCGCCGCCAACCGGATGGGTTCGTGCTGGTCGCCTGCCAGGGCGATGACATCGTCGGTATGCTGGAATTTATCCCGCCTGATCGAATCGCCATGTTGTTTGTCAGCCTGCGCGGTCAGGGTATAGCGGGTGAGCTGTTGGCCGGGGCAATCCGGCGGATCCGTGCCAATAATCCGCAGCTGGTAAACCTGACCGTCAATTCGTCGCTGTATGCCGAGCCGTTTTATCGCAAGCTGGGATTTCAGCCAACCGCTGATGCCACAACGGTCAACGGGATCAGGTTTATCCCGATGCAACGATCGCTGGCCGTTGCTGATGTCTGATCACCAGCACCAGTCGCTGACCAATGCCTGCCGGCCCTGCTGGCGTAATTGCGCGTTGCAGCGCGATGCTGAAATCATCGCCATCGATGCGCTGGAGGATCGGCTGGCGCCGCTGCCCGCCAACCTGGTCAAGATCCGCCAACTTATCACCGCGCTCGAGTTGTGCCATCACAAGGCGGAACGCTGGGTCCAAAATATCATCGAGGCAATCGCTAGCGGGGACAGCGATAAAGGTCTGGGTACCCGACCGCCAGGTCAGCTTCATCCCAGCGAGATCGTCTGGCAGCATGCCTGTAAGCTGCTCGAGTCCTGGCGTGCGGGTAACCCGAGTAGCGAGGCCGATTTGACGGTTGGCGACCTGTCGGCAACGCAACTGCTGGCCGGTCTGGGAGAGCCCACCCCGTTGAAACAGTGGCAGGTACAACGGGTTATAGACAAGATCCGCAGCCATATCCACTGGCCGCAGTCAGTAGACGATTGCGCTGGGCAATATCGGTGGCTGTTGTTAGCCGGCGGTGATTATGAACTGGCTTATCTGGATGACTGCCCGGACTACTACAAGAAACACCAGGCGTTCTGGTTACAAACCGCGCGCAGCATGATCCATGACCAGGAAAACGGTCAGCAGGCTGAACTCTCGCTGGCCCTGGCCATTGATCTACTGATGCCCTGCCATTGGGATTTTGTGCGCAATCTGCAGCTGGTGCTGGCAGCGATCGGCGGACAACTGTATCCACCGCGGCCATTCGCCGCCTGCGGACGCAATATCACCCTGGTACCCATTCTTTCCCGGATGCAGCTCGTCTGCGCTACCCTCAGGGTATTTTGCGGAGACGCGAACCCAAAACAGGAAACGGACCCGGAGTTGCTGCGGTTGTTAGGAACACCCAGCGCGGAAAAACAATGGCTGGCTGCTTCCCTGGACAAGACGATCAGGCTGCAACTGAATCCACCGGCCGACCTGCAATCGATGTCTGCGCTGACCGGGCCTGAATGGATAAAGCAATAATTACTCAGCCGAAGTGCGTCACAGATACCGGCGACATGTACTGTATGTTCATCGGAAATTCTGGTTATTTCGTATACAATTAAAGCTAAGACTATCTGCCTTACCCCTGCATCTTATGTCTAAAACTTCAAGCTATCGGTCTTCAAGCGGTTTCTGCGTATTTATATGTACGCTATCTCTGTGGCTGTTCAGTGGCCGGGCCCTGGCCGCGCAGGAAGCCCTGCAGTTATGTTTCAATCAATGGCCACCGTTTGCGATGTATGAGCAAATGGCATTCCGGGGAATTTCGATTGATATCATCAAGGAGGCATCACGTCGGCTTGAACAACCCGTCGAGTTTGTCGAGCTACCGTGGAAACGCTGCCTGCAAAATGTCGAGGATGGCACGATGGATGCGGTGATCGATGCTGCTGACCGGGACGAGTTCATCCAGGGTCCGGTCAGTATCAGCATTTACAGCGATACCTTCTGGGTACATGCAGACAGCAGTTTTCGGAGCTTAACAGACCTCAAAGACCGAAGTATCGGTCTGGTCGATGGTTACAATTACTCGCAGACGGTGACCGACCTGATCAGTGAATTGAACCTGTCCAGCGAGACCGCGGTCGATGACCAGGGCAACATCAGAAAGATTGCGTTCAAACGGGTCGACACCGGTATTGCCGACCTGGTCAGTACCTTTGACTACATTAAAATACATCAGTTAAACCTGCGCCCTATCCTACCGCCGGTGTCGGTGGATAAGCTGTACCTGTCTTTTTCCAAACAACGTGCCGAAGCACAGGAAAAATATAATCAACAATTCGAGGTCTTGCTGGAGGAGGGCTTCGTAGACAAGGTCTATCAACGCTATATCGGTCAAAGTTTTAGTGAGTTGTTGCAAGACCAGTAACTGGTCAGCTTCCACAGGATAGCTGCAATCGTCAAGGATTGATTATAAGAATTCTTTAGCCAGAGATATGGATAGCCATTTCGAAATTTTCGTTGAAGGCAACTTGATTAAGGTGCACCTCAGTGGTCGAGAAGACATGCAAGTCGCCTCGAGTCTTTGGCCACAGGTTGTGGAGGCCTGTGAAAAGAATAACTGCTTCCAGGTTCTCGGAATTGCTGAAACCACCCAGCCATTGAATACTGTCGATGCCTATCAATATGCCCAATTATTCGACAAACTTGGTATTGACTATAGATATCGTATTGCCTGGGTGGAGCTCAATCCACAAGCCTATTCAGCGACCTTATTTGCCCAGACCGTGCTAAAGAATCGCGGCTTACCAGGACGAGTGTTTGCCAGTGAGGCGGATGCCAGGAGATGGCTGGAGGAGGGATGAGACTCCGCCCCTTTTCGAGCGATGCTCTATGACAACCCGGTTATCATCTAACATTCGCAATCCCCTGACTTAAGTTTCTGTTACCGGGCAACACCGGCGTATCAACGATAGATCGACAATTCCTGCTTGTGGCGATCGCTATCCTCATCGACGATCGATTCCACCTGTTCGATCTGGCGCACATAGTGAGCGGGTAGGTTATGCTCGGCAGCGCCGACCAGCACATGCTGCTTGTACCAGTGAAAGGGCTTCAATAAGGGGTCAGTGTGCGTGGCGATGTATAAATTGACATCGAGTGTTTGCTCATGGTGATCGACGACAGTGATCACGGTTTCATCATAGCCCTTGCCAAGGCCCTCGAATTTGTCCAGCTCCGCTTTGTCGGTCCGGGAAATACGGTAGATCACGCCATGTACCACCGACTGGCTGTGTGCGCAGGGCACAACGTCGCATTTGGCTGAGCCATCGCGGCCGGCCTTGTGGAATTTCAGCTGATAGCCCGGCAGGGCCGCCACGCCATGTAACCTGGCCGACGCTGTGCGTGCGGCAAGACGTTTGAATGACATATTGGAGCCATAGGCAAAATAGAACATTTAAACCATCAATCCATTATAACCAGTTCGTTATTAGCCTAAGCATAGCAATAGATGCAAGCCAGTGCTGCCTGCTTAATGTTGAACATTGTTCGAAAACAGGTGGATCACGAGCACTCCGGCCACAATTAATGCCATGCCGATGATCGCGGGCAGATCCGGCACCTGCTGGTAGAGGAATATGCCGGCAATGGCTACCAGGACGACGCCGAGACCGGCCCAGACCGCGTAAGTGATGCCCAACGGGATGGTCCTGAGGACCAGGCTCAAAAAATAAAATGCCAGCCCATAACCGAAAACCACGATCAGGCTGGGCACCAGGCGGGTGAAGCCCTCGCTGGCCTTCAGCGCGCTGGTTGCGGCGACCTCGGCCAGGATAGCGATAGCCAGGTATAGATAGGCCATAACATGCTCATTGAGTGGAAAGAGCGCGTGATTATGCCTGAAATCCGCTTCAACTGTCACCGATTTGCCAACGCCCTGGCCAGACTCCAGGCCTCGATATGCTCGATCCCCTGCCGCCGAAGTAACTTACAGATTTCCGTCATCGTGCTGCCACTGGTGATCACGTCATCGACAATGGCGACCGCTCGATAAGCCTGTCTGGGCTGGTAGTCAAAGGCCTTCGCCAGGTTCTGCTGACGTTGGTTCAGGCTGAGGCCGGATTGAGCATCAGTGGCGCGGATGCGTTGCAGGCTGTGAGGGTCAAGCGGAATCTGCAACCGTCGTGACAGGGCGTCCGCGATCTCCAGCGACTGGTTGAAACCACGCTCGAGCAATCGTGAGCGATGCAGTGGTACCGGCAGCAGCACCTGGACCGGGCGCAACTGATAGGCTGAGATGAGATGCTGGACCAGGGCCTCGGCCAGGGGGGTGTTCTCGCTGAATTTGAGCTGGTGCACTAAGCGGCGGGTCGCATCCTGGTACACCAGCGGGGCAATCATCGCCTGCCATGGCGGTGGCTTATGCAGACAGGCCGGGCACAGCTCGCCGGTTACCGGGTTGGGCTGGCCGCAAGCGCGGCAGGGGTTGGTCACCCGCGCTAGCGATTGATCGCAGTGGCGACAGAAATAGCGGCTGGATTTGATCGAAATACCGCAACCCAGGCACAGCCCGGGATTGAGCATAAGCGCCAATTTATGCCGGATATTAAGATAAATATGTCTTCCTGACATTGACTAATCCCTGAGTTGCAATAGACTGAACGGTCTTTCAATCGACGGTTTGCCCTATGACAGATACAAGCCTGCGCCACGACTGGTCCCTGGCGGAAATCAAAGCATTATTTGAACTGCCTTTCAACGATTTGTTGTTCCAGGCGCAAACTACTCACCGTCAGCACTTCGATCCCAATTCGGTGCAGATCAGCTCTTTATTGAGTATCAAGACCGGCGCCTGCCCGGAAGACTGTGCTTATTGCCCGCAATCCGCCAAGTACGACACCGAGCTGGAAAAAGAACGCCTGCTGCCGCTGGACGAGGTCAAACAGGCGGCACTGAATGCCAAGAACAACGGCGCCACCCGTTTTTGCATGGGCGCGGCCTGGCGCAATCCTACCGACAAGAACCTGGACAAGGTCATCGAGATGATCTCGGTGGTCAAGGATTTAGGGCTGGAAACCTGTGTCACCCTGGGCATGCTGACCAGGCAGCAGACCCAGCGTCTGAAACAGGCCGGGCTGGATTATTACAACCATAACCTGGATACCTCACCGGAGTATTACAGCGATATCATCACCACCCGCACCTACCAGGATCGGCTGGACACTTTGCAACATGTACAGGACGAGAATATCAATGTCTGCTGCGGCGGCATTATCGGCATGGGCGAGGATGAAACCGATCGCGCCAGCCTGTTGCAGCAGCTGGCCAACATGCCGCGGCATCCGGAATCGGTGCCGATCAACCTGCTGGTCCAGGTCAAGAACACCCCGCTGTATGGCACCGAGGCGCTGGACCCGCTGGAATTTGTGCGCACCATCGCGGTGGCCAGGATCCTGATGCCAAAGTCCGCGGTGCGCTTGTCCGCCGGTCGCACCGATATGAGCGACGAACTGCAAGCCCTGTGTTTCTTCGCCGGCGCCAACTCGATCTTCTACGGGGAAAAACTGCTGACCACGCCCAATCCGAAGGAAAACAAGGATCTGGAGCTGTTCGAACGCCTCGGGATCAAGCCGCAATCGGTCAAGCAGGCCCAGCAAACCGCCGCCTGACAGCCAATGCATGATGACCTGAAGGCGGAACTGGAACAGCGCCGACAGCAGGGATTGTATCGTCAGCGCCTGATCACCCAGTCCGCTCAGGGTGTCCACCCCCGCATCAACGGCCGCGAAGTGCTGTCTTTCTGCAGCAACGATTACCTGGGCCTGGCCAATCACCCTGCGCTCAAACAGGCGATGATCGATGCCATCCAAACCTATGGAGTCGGTAGCGGTTCGGCCCACCTGGTCAACGGCCACAGCCAGTTGCACCATGACTGCGAACAGCGCCTGGCCGAGTTCACCGGGCGCGATCGTGCATTACTGTTCAGCACCGGCTACATGGCCAACCTGGCGATCACCTCGGCGCTGGTCGGGCGCAATGATTTCATCCTCCAGGACAAGCTCAACCACGCCTCGCTGATCGATGCCGCACGCGTGGTGGATGCGAAATTCCTGCGCTTCCGTCACCTTGACCTCGACCAGTTGCAACAGCAGCTCGCCGCCAGCAATGAACAAAAACCCGCCGCCCGGCGCCTGGTCATGACCGACGCGGTGTTCAGTATGGACGGCGACAAGGCTGATATCCAGGGCCTGGCGCAGCTGTGTCGCGAATATGGTGGCTGGCTGATGATCGATGATGCCCACGGTTTCGGGGTGCTCGGCGAACACGGCGCCGGACTTTGCGAGGAGCAGGGGCTGGACCAGCAACAGGTACCGATCCTGATGGCGACCCTGGGCAAGGCGGTAGGGGTCAGCGGGGCGTTTGTTGCCGGCAGCGAGGAGTTGATAGAAACCCTGGTCCAGCAGGCCCGCAGCTATATCTATACCACTGCCAGCCCGCCGTCACTGGCCGCGGCGGTGTTACGCAGTATCGAAATCATCGAGGATGAGGCCTGGCGCCGGGAAAAGCTGCAGCAGCTGATCGCTTATTTCAGGCAGCAGATGCTGGCCCTGGAGTGCCAGCTGCTGCCCTCGGATACCGCAATCCAGCCCATCGTCATTGGCGATAATCAGCAGACGCTGGATATCAGTCGGCAGCTGCTGGAACAGGGCATCCATGTCACCGCGATCCGCCCACCCACGGTGGCCCCGGGCAGTGCGCGGTTGCGTATCACGCTGTCTGCCGCGCATGAGACGACGGATATCGATCGCCTGGTCAAGGCATTGGCGGGCTTGTTCAGGCAGGATTGATCGAACCCGCAAGGGCGGTCGATGTGGACTATAATCAGTTATCAAATAACATCATGCGACAGGATTGAGGGGCTTTATGAGTGAAGAACTGTTTGAGATTGCTTTCAGCGGACAAATCGCTGACGGCGCCGATCTGCAGACGGTCAAGCAGAGAATCGGACAAATCTTCAAGGCCGATGGAACCCGGCTGGAACAGATGTTTTCCGGACGCCGGGTGGTGATCAAGCGTGAAGCCGACGCCGCCACCGTGGCCAAATTCCGTGGGGCGTTTGAAAAGGCCGGGGCGGTCTGTGAAATTCGCTCGTTGTCCGCGGAGGCACAGGTAGCTGCACAAGCAGAGCCTGCCGCGGCAGCAGCACCGGCCCCAGCCGAGGCAGCACCGGCTGCAGCAGCGCCGGCCGCAGCAGCCGCCGCAGAGCAGGGCGAGGATTATGTCAGCCGTTATCCCGAGTCGGAGAAGATTCCCGAGGCCCTGGTCAGACCTGAAGGCCTGGTTGAAGGTGACCAGATTGAGGATCTGAATGCCGACATCGCGCCGGTGGGGGCACAGATGCTGGATCAGATTGAAGATGTGCCGGAACCGCAGATCGATATCAGTGGCATCGATGTCGCGCCGGTCGGTAGCGAGCTATCGACGACCCCAGAGGAAGAACCCCCGCCGCCTCCCGATACCAGCGGTATCACCCTGGCCGAGGCCGAATAACAAAGGGTCGGTTACTCGGCCTCAATAATCATCTTGAATAGCTCGTCCTTGAGGAACAGGCGCTTTTTCTTGCGTTGCTCGAGGTAATCATCAGAGGTATTCTCGATACCGGTCTCGATACGATGCACCTCGTGATCGATCTCGTGATACTCCTCAAACAGCCTGGCAAAACGTGCATCACCGGTTTTAAGGCGGTGGATCGTGTCACGATGCTCCGGTAGTTCATGAATCAAATCGTGTTTTTCATTGAGCATGGATTGATCTCCACTGAGTGCCCCGGCCAGGGTTAATTGCGTTCAAGTTTTTCCGCGCAGTTGACGCAAAGGGTGCTGTAAGGCAGTAACTCCAGGCGCGCGGCGGGAATTTCCTCACCACATTCGCTGCAGTAGAAATATTCGTCGGCTTCGATACGCTGCAAGGCGTGCTTGATCCTGGCCAATTCAATTTCCGAGGCATTCCCCAGTGACTCGAGGACCTCGTCGTTCTCGCGCTCCAGGGCCTGCTCTCCCCAGTCCGCGGACATGCCTTCATGGCGGATGTCTTTATCGATCTTGTCGATTCGATCGCTGAGTTCCTGTTTGCGTTGCAGTAACTTTTGTTTGAAATATTCCTGGTCCTGCATAATTCACCTTGCTCACAGGCTCTGACTGCGCAGTTTCGCTATGACTTCAGTGGTCGAGGGGCGGATGCCGCGCCAGATATAAAATGATTCCGCGGCCTGTTCCACCAGCATGCCAAGGCCATCGAAAGCACGCAGGGCGCCCAGGCGTTCGGCCCAGGCGACAAAAGCGGTGGGCTTGTTGATATCGTACATCAGGTCATAGCAGATCGAGTTCACCCCGAGTACCCGCTCCGGGATCGGCGGTACCTCGCCCTCGAGGCCGGCCGAGGTGCCATTGATGATCAGGTCATATTTCTCATCGCCCAGGTCTTCGAAGCTGGAAGTCTCCACCGAACCGATATGAAAAAAGTCCTCGGCCAGGCGCTCAGCATTATGCAGGGTACGGTTGGCAATCATGACCAGCTCCGGTTTACGACTAAGCAGTGGCCCGAGAATGCCGCGCACCGCGCCACCGGCGCCGAGGATCAGGATCTTGCGATGGGTGACCAACACATCATTGTTGATGATCAGGTCCCGGGTCAGGCCGATGCCGTCGGTATTGTCGCCGACGATCTTGCCGTTATCCTGGAAGATAATGGTATTTACCGCCTTGGCATCCTGCGCCCGCGGACTCAGCTTGTCGGCCAGTTTCCAGGCCTGTTCCTTGAACGGTACGGTGATATTGACCCCGCGGTAGCCGATGGATTGCAGTTCGCGCAGCTGGACATCGAAGGTGCTGCTATTGAACTGCAGCGCCTGGTAATAGATGTCCTGGTCGGTTTCCGCGGCAAATGCGCTGTGAATGCGCGGTGACAGACTGTGACTGACCGGGTTGCCGACGACGCCGTACTTATCCATGGCCCGCGCAAACCTCAGATTGAGTTGTTGTCGTAGTTGTGCAGTCAATTTTAATCAGTCTCTTGTTCATTCGTCGTACTAACCCTGTAACGATATGCGTCCAGCTATTGGTTACGGGTTCAACCACTCTGCTACGGTTTTTGCATAGTAGGTCAGAATTCCATCTGCACCGGCCCGTTTCATTGATAACAGGGCTTCCAGTACACAGGCTTTTTCATCGATCCAGCCATTATTGCCGGCGGCCTTGAGCATCGCGTACTCACCGCTGACATGGTAGACATAGGTCGGGAATTTGAATTCCTCCTTGATCCGGCGCACGATATCCAGGTAAGGCATACCGGGTTTGACCATGACCATGTCGGCACCTTCGTCAATATCCATAGCCACTTCATGCAGGGCTTCGTCGGTATTGGCCGGATCCATCTGGTAGGAATATTTATTGCCGCCGCCGAGGTTACCTGCCGAGCCAACCGCGTCTCTAAAGGGGCCATAGAAGCTGGAGGCATACTTGGCGGAATAGGCGAGGATCCGGGTATTCACAAATGCCTCGACTTCCAGAATCTCGCGAATGGCACCGATCCGACCATCCATCATGTCCGAGGGAGCGACGATATCGGCACCGGCCCGGGCATGTGACAATGCCTGCTTAACCAGGACGTCTACGGTTTCATCATTGGTGACATAGCCATCTTCATCGAGCAGGCCATCCTGGCCGTGGCTGGTAAAAGGATCCAGTGCCACGTCGGTGATAATACCCATCTCCGGCACTGCCTGTTTGATCGCGGCAACGGTTCGTTGCGCCAGGCCATCTGGGTTATAGGCTTCCGCGGCATCATCGCTCTTCGCTGATAAGGGGGTAACCGGGAATATAGCCATGGCCGGGACGCCGAGGCCGGCACAGATCCTGGCTTCTTCCACCAACAGGTCGATGCTCTTGCGTTCGACCCCCGGCATCGAGGGCACGGCCTCGGTCTGGTTTTCGCCCTCGAGCACGAATACGGGATAGATCAGATCATCCACGGTTAACTGATTCTCTCGCATCAGGCGGCGGGAAAAATCATCACGGCGCATTCTGCGCGGTCGGCTATAGGGAAATCCGGACACCTCGATAAACTCCTGGCTGCAATATTTAATCCGTATAAAATATCATAAATTGTCGCTAATTTTATGAACTTGTTCATATTTCCCAACAGTCGTTGAGTGGCCCTTGTCAAATGAATGATCAATTAACCCTGGAATATATTTTTTTTCATTCAAAGCCCTACCAGTTATTCAAAAATTTCCTGCAGAGCAGGCAGGTCAAGCTGTTACAGGAGGGTGTTGATCAAACCAATGTCGAGGGTTACCTGGTCGCTATCGCCGATGACCTGGATGATAAGCTCAGTGAAGAGATCGAGGCATATTACGATGAGATGATGGCGTTAACTGAACAACTGGTCACGCAGGAAAGTAACGAGGACGAAATGAATATAGTCGGCCTGGCTGTTTCATTACAGGACGGTCGATCGGTGCTGGCGTCGGTGGACCCGGAGGTATTGAACCGGATCCTTACTGTGGTATCGAGTAAGGAGTTGGGCCAACTGGTGGACGCGATTGTGGACGCGGTGGAAAACCCTGACCAGCAACCACTGTGTAAACGGGATTAGGCCTGTCGGTATTATCCACGTTATCGATCAACCAGCGCACCAAGTCGGTCCACAGGCGGCTGACCTGTTTGGGCTTCGGCATAATCCCGGCATGCGGCAGTTCCATCGTGATCACCGGGATGCCGAGATGGATGCCGGCGTAATTGCCCAGTGACCCGGGGTAGGTGCCCATCAGGTTCTTGTACAGGTTGCCAATCCGCTCCGGGGCATTATCCCGGTTGGGAGCATCGTAATCGACCAGGCGAAACGGGGCATGTACGGCGATGATGACATCCGGTCGGAACTGATCGATCTCCTGCTTGAGCCAGCGCGATTCCGGTTCGCTCAGGGGTTTATCGCCCGGGTAACGACGTTTGTTGCGCTTGGTGCGGTTGATCCAGTAGGCCAGCGCCGAGCCCTCTTTACCCGGAGTTAGAAAATTCCGATTCAGGTCGACCCCGTTGGCATTGTTGCGGCTGTGTTGCTTGATCAGGGCACCGTCCGGATTCAGCAGCGGTACCACGCGCCAGTGAAACAAACCGGAATGATGTTTTTCCAGTGTGTGCATCCATTTGAATACCACCGAGATCGATGACAGTTCATCGCCATGGGTGCCGCCGATCAGCAGGACCCGGCCGCGCGGTCGTTTGCTCGGTAACGGTGGATATTCACGCTGCAGGATCGGAAAGCCGTTGACCGACTGGTGCCCGGTCGGTTGCAGCTGCAGGGTATGGCATTCGTTAAAACTGACACTGGAGAGCTTGTTACTGATTTTTTCGCAGGCCTGCCGCGGGTCGATGGGGTCGGTCGCGTCGGTCAGTGCCCAGTTTGCACTGGCGAACAGCAGGCTGCATACAACAACTATGGATTTAATTGCGGTGGATGGCATTTGAAGCGATGGCGGCTTCCTTGACGGCGATGGGTATGGTATCGATCAGGCGCGGATCGAAGGGCTTGGGCAGGATGTAATCCTTGCCAAAGGCGAGCGATTCGAGGCCGTAGGCATCCAGCACCGACTGCGGCACCGGCTCCTTGGCCAGCTCGGCAATCGCGTGCACCGCGGCAACATGCATCTCGGTACTGATTCGGGTTGCCCGCGCGTCCAAAGCGCCACGGAAAATATAGGGGAAACCGAGCACGTTGTTGACCTGATTCGGGTAGTCGCTACGCCCGGTGGCCATGATCAGGTCGGAGCGGGTCTTGAACGCCAGTTCCGGTAGGATTTCCGGATCCGGGTTGGACAGGGCGAACACGATCGGGTGGTCCGCCATCGATTCCAGCATCCCGGTGTGCAGGATATCCGGACCGGACACGCCGATGAAGACATCGGCGGCTACCATTGCATCTTCCAGCGTGCGTTTATCGGTGTAGCGGGCAAACGCATGCTTGTAATGATTGAGATCCTTGCGCTCGGCATGGATGACGCCCTTGCTGTCGACCAGGGTAATGTTATCCATGTCCGCGCCCAGCGCGACCAACAGGTCCATCGAGGCGATGCCGGCGGCACCGGCGCCGACACAGGTGATCCGGGCTTGCTCCAGGGTCTTGCCCTGCAGTTCCAGCGCATTCAACAGGGCGGCCGCGATGATGATCGCGGTACCGTGCTGGTCATCATGGAAGACCGGGATATCGAGCTTATCCTCCAGCGCACGTTCGATCTCAAAACAACGCGGGGCCGAGATATCTTCCAGGTTGATGCCGCCGAACCCACCGGCGATATTGGCCACGGTGTTGACGAATTCATCGACGTCCTGGGTGTCGACCTCGATATCGAACACATCGATATCGGCAAACGCCTTGAACAAAACCGCCTTGCCTTCCATCACCGGTTTACCGGCCAGCGCGCCGACATTGCCGAGTCCGAGTACCGCCGAGCCATCGGTGATGACCGCCACCAGGTTGCCCTTGGCGGTATACCGATAGGCTGCATCATGATTGGCGGCGATTCTGCGCACCGGTTCGGCCACGCCCGGGGTGTAGGCCAGGGACAGGTCATATTGTGATTCGGTGGGCTTGGTAATGTTTATCGCCAGTTTGCCCGGGTTGGGTTCTTCGTGGTAGCGGAGGGCATCCTGTTTCAGGGTAGTTTTATTCATAGTTTGTGGTGGCAATCGTTGTTAAACCCGGCAGGTTTAACCAAGTTTTACATCATAGGGTAATGTGAGGATTCAGACAATTGATTGTGCTCAGTACATAAAAAAAGGGCACCCAAGGTGCCCTTTCACCGAAATCGGGGCGTCGTTACTTGCCGTAACGTTCGCGGAACTTGTCGACCTGACGCGCAGATTGCAGCACGTGCTGTTTCCCGGTGTAGAACGGGTGCGAGGCGCTGGAAACTTCCAGCTTGACCAGAGGATACTCATTGCCATCTTCCCACTTAATCGTTTCCTTGGTTTCGATCGTGGAGCGGGTCAGGATCGCGAAATCAGAAGAGGTGTCCTGGAACACAACGTCTCTGTATTTTGGGTGAATACCTTGTTTCATGACTCTACTTAAGCACTTGCGTTAAAAGGGCGCGAATTCTCGCTAATTTTGCGGCAAAGTGCAAGCATTAATTTTACCTGCCCCCGAAGGTAACATTGGCTGAAAAATGACGACCGATTTAAGTGCCCGCCAGTTGGCGAATCAGGCTCAAATGGTTTTCCCGACAACTACCGTTCGTCGAAAAATGTTAGCGGGCATAGTTAAAGTAAAACCTCATAAAAACCAGCAAAATTGCTGTCATGTCAGGAGATAAATCCCTTATCCACAAAACCTGTGGATAACTCTGTGTATAAATCGTAGACGAAAGCGTCGAATCCTTGACTATCAAGGTTTTTGTTAAATTAGTCAGTTTTTAACCACTTCGTATTAACCTATGAAAATCAATCAGTTAGCAGATCAATTGAGATAGGTATAATTTCTCAATGAAGATGGTTGACAACCCCTGCGAAATTTTTTAGCGCTGTGAATAAAATCGGCGATTAGTTGCCCTGAATGAACCAAAATCAGGGTTGATGACGGAAAATTTCGGCCTGATCCGGGGTCACCCGTTCGCAATCGATATCGAGAAACAATCCTTGCAGGTCATTGTGAAACTGCAGGCCCCTGGCGGTGGGCTGTACCCGCTGCTGTTCGAGACTGATCAACTCCAGTTCCTGTGCCCTAAAAAGGGGCTCGTCGAGGATGCCTTTCGGCAAAGCGGTGCGTTCACTGAACAGGGCCAGGTCAAAACCCTGCACCAGGCGTAAGGCATTGAGCATGAATTCGAATACCCGGTCCGGTTTTTCCAGCTCGGTCTGCTGGCTGATCCGAGCGTCGCCATGTTGCTCAAGGTAGGCCTTCGGCTGGCGACTGCGCACCCGGCGCAGGATCCGGTTTTCCCCGCCCAGGGTGATCTTGCCATGGGCTCCGGCACCGAGGCCGAGATAATCGCCGAATTGCCAGTAATTCAGGTTGTGCTGGCATTGTTGCCCGGTTCGCGCATAGGCGGAAATCTCGTAGTGATGCAGGCCATCCTGCTCGAGCATGTCGATGCAGGCCTCCTGCATGTCCCAGGCCAGGTCGTGGTTCGGCAGATTGGCCGGGGGTCGGGCATGGAACAGGGTATTGGGCTCGATGGTCAGCTGGTAATGCGAGATATGTTCGGGCTGCAACTCGATCGCGAACGCCATGTCGTCGAGGGCCTGTTGCAGGGTTTGCCCGGGCAGGCCATACATCAGGTCCAGGTTGATCGTATCGAAGCCCGCGCGGCGGGCCTGCTGATATGCGCTGATTGCCTGCTGACGGTCATGGATGCGACCCAGCGCCTGTAGCTTGTCGTCGGCGAAACTCTGCACCCCGATCGACAGCCGGTTGATTCCGGCCTCGCGGTAACCGGCAAAGCGCGACTCGTCGGCACTGCCGGGATTGCATTCCATCGTGACCTCGATCGCCGGGTTGAAATTTAGGCAGGCGCGCAGTTCTGACATCAACTGGTTGATCGCCGCGCTGGAAAACAACGATGGAGTACCGCCGCCGATGAAGATACTGGACACCTGGCGTCCCCAGACCAGCGGAAGGTCCTGCATCAGATCCTCGATCAACGCCTTGACGTAGGCGTCTTCATCGATGCCATCGGCCTGGTGTGAATTGAAATCGCAATAGGGGCATTTACGTTCGCACCAGGGCAGATGCAGGTACAGGCTGAGCGGTGGATTGCTTAAGAATGACACCGATCCGCCTCCAATGCTCAATCCAGCTGACGCAGTTTTGCCACCAGCAGCTGCAGCGCCTGGCCGCGATGGCTGATGGCGTTTTTCTGTTCCGCGCTGAGTTCGGCGCTGGTACAGCCGTGATCGGGCAGGTAAAAGTAAGGATCATAGCCGAAACCACCCTCACCACGAGGCTCGAGGACGATCCGGCCTTCCCAGCTGCCCTCGCAGATGATCGGTGATGGATCAGCGGCGTGGGCCAGGTAAACGATGACGGCACGGTAACGCGCGCCGCGTTCCGCCTCCGCTACCGCAGCAAGTTTTTCTACCAGTAACGCATTGTTCTGTGCATCGCTCGCATCGGGGCCGGAGAAACGCGCCGAATAAACCCCTGGCGCCCCATCCAGCGCGTCGACCTCGATCCCGGAGTCATCGGCCAGCGCCGGCAGGCCGGTATGGGCGGCGGCATTGCGCGCCTTGATGATCGCATTCTCGACAAAGGTGGTACCGGTCTCGGCGACATCCGGCACGTTGAATTCGGCCTGGGTGTGGACCTCGTAGTCAAGCGGCTCCAGCAGTGCCTTGATTTCACGCAGCTTGCCCTGGTTACCGGTTGCCAATACCAGCTTATGCATGCTCAGGCCGCCCCCGCGCTCGCTTGCTGGACCACGAAGATGTGGTTGATGCCTTCTTTGGCCAGGTCCAGCATCTGGTGCAGATGCTCGTGGGTGAACGGCGTGCCCTCGGCAGTGCCCTGGATTTCAATGAATCCGCCGCGGCTGTCCATGACCACGTTCATGTCGGTTTCCGCGCTGCAGTCCTCGGCGTAATCGAGGTCGAGCACCGGGGTGTCTTGATACATACCGACCGAGATTGCGCCGACCTGGCACTCGATCGGATTTTCTTCCAGCAGTTGTTGTTCGAGCAATGACTCGATCGCATCGCTCAACGCGACAAAGGCGCCGGAGATCGATGCGGTGCGGGTACCGCCATCGGCCTGTAGCACGTCACAGTCGAGGGTAATGGTGCGTTCGCCGAGTTTTTCCAGGTCGATGCTGGCGCGTAACGAACGCCCGATCAGGCGCTGGATCTCCAGGGTACGGCCACCCTGCTTGCCGCTGCTGGCCTCGCGGCGCATGCGGCTGGAGGTGGAACGCGGCAGCATGCCGTATTCGGCGGTTACCCAGCCGCTGCCCTGGCCCTTGAGAAATCCCGGTACCCGGTCCTCGACGCTGGCGGTGCATAACACCTTGGTATCGCCGCATTCGATCAACACCGCGCCCTCCGCGTGCTTGGTATAGTTGCGGGTGATTTTAATCTCTCTGAGTTGGTCTGGCAGCCTGCCGCTGGGTCGCATAATCTCGCTCCGTAAAAATGGGCGTGATTATACCGCCTTGCGCATAATGTTTCAGAACCGGATTTTTCGCAGAATTGCAGATGTGCTGACACCGTTTATCCAGTAGAATGCGCCTGTTCACTCAGGGGTAGAGCATGATAAAAAGTATGACGGCATTTTCCCGCGTGCAGCAAAGCAACGACAGCGGGGAAATCGTGTGGGAATTGAAATCGGTCAATCACCGATACCTGGAACCGGGCTTCAAGCTACCGGATGACTTCAAACAGATCGAACCGGCCATCCGGCAGAAGCTGGGGCAGGCCCTGAAGCGTGGCAAACTGGATATCAGCCTGCGTTATCGCTTATCCGCCCAGGATGTCACCAACATCAATCTCAACGAGGAACTGGTCAAGCAGTTGCGCCAGGTGGAACAGGATGTGTTGAAAATCGTGCACGAGGGGCACAGCCTGTCGGTGGCGGATATCCTGCGCTGGCCGGGCGTGGTCGATGAGTCATCACGCGATTTTTCCCCCCTGCATGAGCTGGCCGTCAGCAGTTTCGATGAAGCGCTGCAACAACTGGTGGCCAATCGGGAACGCGAGGGTCAGGCCCTGCAGGACATGATTGCAAGCCGCTGCCAGCAGATCACGGATATCGTCAAGCAGGTGCAGCAACGCCGACCACAGATGCTGGAAGCGATACGCCAGAAGTGGACCAGCCAGTTGAATGACAAGCTGGCCCAGTGGTCGGAGACCGCCGATGCCGGACGCCTGGAGCAGGAACTGGTGATCCTGGCGCAAAAAATCGACGTCGAAGAGGAGCTGGATCGCCTGCTGGCCCATATCGAAGAAGTGGAAAGCGTGCTGCAGCGTGATGAGGCGGTAGGACGTCGCCTGGACTTCCTGATGCAGGAGCTGAACCGGGAAGCCAATACCCTGTCTTCCAAGTCGCAGGACAGCGAAACCACGCGTTTTGCGGTGGATATCAAGGTTTTAATCGAACAAATGCGTGAACAGGTTCAAAATATAGAATAAAAACACTGTAGACAGGCATGAAGCCACGGTACTCTACATAACCATAATGAGAATAAGGATACAGACATTCAACCTGGTCGTGTTTATTATGATGGGCCTGTTGGCGCTGTCATTATGGTCGGTCTCGCTGTACTGGCTTAACCAGCAACAAAACGAGGAAACCGTCGCGACCCAGCGCGAAAATGCTCGGCAGCAGCTCAATCAGCTGCAGCTGCAGCAGCGGGACTGGCTGCAAAATCGCTGGCAGGAGGTCAGGTATGGGATTGCGGATGCCACCGATAAAGACCGCCGGCACGCCTTTCTCAATCAATTCATCCAGCGCTATCCTCAATTACGTTCGCTGCGTCTGACCAACAGTCGGATCGGTCTCACCCAGTCCGGCAGTGATTTCAACGCCTGCCGCCAGGCCATGCTCGCGGCGGTGGCACAGGCCACCCAGCCGGCGATATTCGATTGCCCCCTGCAGCAACAGTACCTGATCGGGATTGCCGGGCGACTGAACCAGGCGGCGCCGTTACCGGATCTGGTGATGCTGATGCCGTATTTCAGTTTCATCGATGATTTCCAGAAGCAGAGTGGCCGGGAAATCGTCCAGGTCAGCCAGGCCGGTGAAATCATCTCGTTTCGCGAAATCCGCCTGCAACAGGGGGAAGCGCGCTTTATCCATTTTGGTTATACCAGCAACGATCAGCTGCGGGGCAAGCTCAGCCTGTTGATCCCGGTGCAAAATTTCAACCAGTTGTGGTTGAGCCAGGTCATCTGGGTGGTGCCCGGCTTGCTGTTGCTAATGTTCATGTTCTATCGGCTGTTTTATCGCGCCTATGTCGGCCCGTTGATTAGCCTGTCGAGCAAGATGCACAAGGTCATGCGCATGTATCTGCCCGGGCAGAGTGTTGAAAAACGCCACCTGGCGCCGGGCCTGTCGCTCCTCAATACCTATTTCCTCAACCTGACCCACCAGGCCAAGCATGACATGCTGACCGGTTTGAACAACCGCTCCATGTTCGAGGAACGGCTGCAGCAGGCGCTCGATGACGACAGCCAATTGAAACGTAAATATGCCCTGGTGTTTATCGATATCGACCAGTTCCACGGGGTCAATCAGCGCCTCGGCCAATTCATCGGCGACGGTCTGCTCAAGCAACTGGCCAAGCGTCTGTCCGACGGCATCCGCGAATCCGATTGTGTGAGTCGCCTGGAAGAGGACAACTTTGCGATGCTGTTGGAATTCCGCGAGGACGATGAACTCAGCTCGCTGGTGGAAAAGATCTACCAGGCATTGATCCAGCCCTACCATGTCTACGGCCGTGAAATCAAGATCGCGATCCGCATGGGCGTCGCGACCTACCCGGAACATGGGCAGGATGCCAATGAACTGGCGCTGCGTGCTGATCATGCCCTGCTCAAAGCGCAAAAGGGCGAGTGGCCGGTCGTGTTTGAACAGGATGAGGGCGACAACAGTGATTTCTCTGCGTTTACCGTGATCCAGTCGATTCGCAAGGCCCTGGTCAACGACGAATTCAAGCTGGTGTATCAACCGGTGATCCACCTCAAGCAGCATCAGAAACGTTATCTGGAGGCCTTGCTGCGCTGGAAGGATGAAGACGAGCACCGGCACTCGATCGATCGCACGATTGAGCTGGCCGAGAAAAATGATCTGATCAAACCGCTGACCCAGTGGATCATCGAATCCGCCTGTGCCGAACTGCAACATCTGGCGATGGATGACATGCAGATCGCGATCAACCTGTCGATGATCGATCTACACGATGACAAGCTGCCCGATCGTATCGCCTACTCGATGACCCGTTACTCGGTAAAACCCAATCAACTGATGGTCGAGATTACCGAGGGTCAGATCATGCAGGACCCGCAGCGGGTGATCGAGATCCTCAAGCGCTTGTCCGATATGGGTATTTCCCTGACTATCGATGACTTTGGCACCGGCCAGGCCTCGCTGACCTACCTGAAAAACCTGCCGGTGGAAAAACTCAAGATCGACCGCTCCTTCGTCAAGGACATGGTGCATGACATCGACGACAGCGCAATCGTCGAAGCCACGATCAAACTGGCCCATACCCTGGGCAAGGAAGTGGTGGCCGAGGGCGTGGAGAACAGCGAAATCCATGAATTACTGGTGCAGATGGACTGCGATTATGTGCAGGGCTATTACATCAGTTATCCGCTGGAATGGGATCAGATCCATGCCTGGTTCGAACACAGCGAAGCCAAAACCGCCTCCTGACCTCAGCGTTTAGCTGCCTGCTTGAAAACCTGCGTTGCAGCCCTACCTATTCATCATGATGAATGTTGTCCCCCGGGGCGACAGCCACTTAAAGTTTATTTATCAGGAGAAAATCATGTTACAGACATTTTATTATGATCCGTTCAGGGCTTTAGCGCCGCGGGCCAGAGTCCGCCGCCGCGAGGCCGAAACCGCGCAATGGCGTCCTGCGGTGGATATTATCGAAACCGAAGCACAGTACCAGTTGGTTCTGGATCTGCCGGGTATCGATCCGCAAAGCATCGATGTGACCGAAGAAAAGCATGTGCTGACGATCAGTGCAGAACGTTCAGCACGCGAACTGGCAGAGGGTGAAACCCTGACCCGGTCCGAGCGTAAGATCGGCCGTTACCAGCGCCAGTTTACCCTGCCCGAGGATGTCGAGGTGGAAACCATTAGCGCCAGGAGTGTCAATGGTGAGCTGATTGTGACCCTGCAACGCAAGCAGCCGGTTGAAACCCAGCGCAAGATAACTATCGAATAATCTGCGAAGTTATTACCACTGATGCAACCGCTGCCAGATGTTGGCAGTGCAAACAGGCCGCCCTCGGAATGCGTTATCAGGGCGGCCTTTTTTGTGGTAGTTTTAAACTAAGGGTATAGATTTAAACCGATTTAACAGAAAACTTTTACGATGAAGTTTGAGGATTATTACAAGATATTGGGTGTCGATCGTAATGCCGATACGGCGACGATCAAGAAAGCTTTTCGGAAGCTTGCCCGCAAGTACCATCCGGATGTCAACCAGGCGGCCGATGCGGAAGAGAAATTCAAGCAGGTCAATGAAGCCTATGACGTGTTGAAAGACGCGGAAAAACGTAAGGCCTATGACCAGTTCGGAGCGAACTGGAAACACGGTCATGAATTCAATGCCGGTGCTTATGGTAATGCCGCCGGCGGTGGCTTCGGCGGTGGCAGTTTCAGTGATTTCTTTGAATCGATTTTTTCCCAGGGTGGTTTTTCCGGTTTTGGCGGCCACGGTGGGGGCGGATTCGAAGATGTCGTGTTCCAGCAGGAATCCCCGTTTCAGCAACGTTCGCGCAAGGGTGAGGATCAGCTGCTCAAGCTCGACATTAGCCTGGAAGAAGCATTTAATGGCGGCGATAAGATGATCCAGTTGTCGCGGCGCGAGCAGAGAGCGGGAGGGATCGCCGCCCCCAGCCTGAAAAAGCTCAAGATCAATATACCGCGTGGTGTGGTCAGCGGGCAGAAAATCCGCCTGGCCGGCCAGGGTCATCCGTCACCGAGCGGCGGCAGGGCCGGTGACTTGCTGCTGGAGATGAACGTGCTGCCGCACAAGTTGTTCCAGCTGGATGGACGCAACCTGATCCTGAAGTGCCCGGTGACCCCCTGGGAAGCGGCGCTCGGGGCCAAGGTCAAGGT
>JASJBV010000178.1 GCA_030066335.1 Gammaproteobacteria bacterium | reverse complement strand
GAGGTGCCGGTCTCGATGATCGCCACCTGGTCCTGGTGTACCACAGCGTAGAAACTGGCCACCCCGCGGCTGATGTAATGGGTATCGATGTGATAGACACCCTGGCCAAGCGCCTGGTGGTCAGCCATCTGGTTTTTGGTCAGCGATAAACAACCAGGTGTCGATGACCGTATCGGGATTCAGCGACAGGCTGTCGATGCCCTGGTCCAGCAACCACTTGGCTAGATCGGGATGATCGGACGGTCCCTGGCCGCAGATGCCGACATATTTACCTGCATTCTTACAGGCCGCAATCGCCTGGCTCAACAGCTTCATCACCGCTGGGTTGCGCTCATCGAAGGAATCGGCAATCAGGCCGGAATCGCGGTCCAGGCCCAGGGTCAGCTGGGTCAGGTCATTGGAGCCGATGGAGAAGCCATCGAAGTATTCAAGGAATTCCTCGGCCAGCAGTACATTGGAGGGCAATTCGCACATCATGATGATTTTCAGTCCGTCCTTGCCGCGCTCCAGCCCGTTTTCCTGCAATAGCTCGATCACTCCGCGTGCTTCATCCAGGGTACGCACAAACGGCACCATGATCTCCACGTTGTCTATGCCCATATCCAGGCGTACCCGCTTGATCGCCTCGCATTCCAGGGCAAAACAGTCACGGAATTCATCGGAGATATAACGTGATGCGCCACGGAATCCCAGCATCGGGTTTTCTTCTTCCGGCTCGAAGATTTCGCCACCGATCAGATGGCCATACTCGTTGGATTTAAAATCGGATAAGCGCACGATCACCCGCTCCGGTGCGAATGCCGCCCCCAGCATCGAGATGCCTTCGCTGAGTCGACTGACGTAATAATCGACCGGTGAATGATAACCATGGATACGATCGGTGATGGTATGTTGCAAATCCACGTCCATGTCATTGAAATTCAGCAGGGCCTTGGGGTGGATGCCGATCATCTTGTTGATAATGAACTCCAGCCGGGCCAGGCCAATACCCTTATGCGGCAGTTGGGCAAAACCGAACGCGCGTTCCGGGTTGCCCACATTCATCATGACCTTGAGCGGGATCTCCGGCATTTTGGTCAGTTCATGCACCTGGTGTTCGAACGGCAGTAATCCGCTATAGACGAAACCGGTATCACCATGCGCACAGGATACGGTGACATCGGCGCTGTGCTGGATCACCCGGGTCGCATCACCGCAGCCGACCAGCGCCGGTATCCCCAGTTCACGCGCGATGATCGCGGCATGGCAGGTGCGTCCGCCACGATTGGTGACGATCGCCGAGGCCTTTTTCATGATCGGTTCCCAATCCGGGTCGGTCATGTCGGTCACCAGGACATCGTTTTCCTCGATCTGGTCCATCTGGCTCAGGTCCTCGATGACCTTGGCCGGGCCCTGGCCAATCCGGTTGCCCACCGCACGACCGTCGACGATATGCTTGGGATGCTGCTTCAATACATAGCGTTCAATCGATTGACCGGCGCGGGAAACTACGGTTTCCGGGCGGGCCTGCACGATATACAGCTTGCCGTTGAGGCCGTCTTTGGCCCATTCGATATCCATCGGGCGCTGGTAATGTTTCTCGATGGTTACCGCCATTTCCGCCAGCGCATTGACGTCGTCATCATCGATACAGAACTGGTGGCGTTCGGGTTTCTTGACCTTGACCGTCTGGATCGCATGTTCGGGGTGTTCTTCCTTGGCATAGATCATCTTGATCATCTTGCTGCCCATGTTCTTGTGCAGGATAGCCGGCTTGCCGGCGGCCAGGGACTTTTTGTAAACGTAAAATTCGTCCGGATTGACCGCGCCCTGAACCACGGTTTCACCGAGGCCATAGCTGCCAGTGATGAAGACCACGTCATCGAAACCGGATTCGGTATCGACGCTGAACATGACCCCACTGCAGGCCAGGTCACTGCGCACCATCATCTGGATGCCGGCAGACAAGGCGACCTCGGCATGCACGAAGCCCTTGTGGACGCGGTAGGATATGGCGCGGTCATTGAACAGGGAGGCGAATACCAGTTTGACCGCATGCAGCACCTGGCCGATGCCCTTGATGTTGAGAAAGGTTTCCTGCTGACCGGCAAACGAGGCGTCGGGCAGGTCCTCGGCGGTGGCGGATGATCTGACCGCGACCGTGGCATCCATGTTGTTGACCGCCAGGTCGTCATAGGCCTCGTGGATCTGCTGCTCGAGATCGGCAGGGAAGGGCGCCTCGACGATCCATTTGCGAATGTCCTTGCCGGCCTTGGCCAGGGCATTGACGTCATCGACATCCAGTTGGTCCAGTAAGTTGTTGATTTTTTCAGTCAAACCGGCCTGGTCTAGAAATTCGCGGTAAGCTTCGGCGGTCGTGGCGAAGCCTCCGGGGACCTGGACGCCAAGTTCCGACAGGTTGGAGATCATTTCGCCAAGGGAAGCATTCTTACCCCCGACCACAGGAACGTCGTGCATGCCCAGGTGTTCGAGATCAATGACCTTGGCCTGGGTGAGTTCGGATTTATTAACAATCATGATGGAATGCTCAGATTTATGGTTTTAATCTGATCAATGTAACATAATTGCCTGGCAGACGACCCGATCAGGTTATATGAAATCTTAATAACTTTATGCCAGACAACTCCCATCCATCAGCGCAGCCCAGGCGTATCGTGTATTTCTTATCCAATCGCACCGCGATTACCGCCGAGACCCTCGGCCACAGTCTGCTCGCCCAATTCCCCGACATCGATTTTTCCACCACTACCATCCCTTTCATCGACAGTGAGGACAAGGCCCAGCGGATTGTCGATGCAATCAATCGGGAACATGCGGATTCCGGCATCAGGCCCATCGTGATCTCGACCATGGCGGATGAAGCGATCAGTTCCATCATATTGAAATCAAAAGCGCTGGTGCTGGACCCCTTCGATCAATTTCTGCCAGGTCTGGAAAATCTGCTGCAGACCACCTCGATTCACGCTTCCGGCCAGTCTCACCGCATCGCCAATCAGACCCTTTACGAATCACGCATCGACGCGATTGATTACTCGATGATTCATGATGACGGGGTAACCACCAAGAACTATGATCAGGCAGAGATCATCGTCGTTGGGGTATCGCGGGTGGGTAAAACGCCAACCTGCCTGTACCTGGCCTTGCAGTTCGGATTGAAGGCGGCCAACTACCCGATTACCGAGGAGGATATGGAATCGGAGGGTCTGCCCAAGATCGTACGCCAATACAAGCGAAAAATATTTGGCCTGACCACCAACCCCAAACGCCTCGCGCATATCCGCCAGGAACGGCGTCCGAACAGTCGCTATGCATCGCTCGAGCAATGTCGCTATGAAATCAAAACCGCCGAGGAGATGTTTTACAACCACAAGGTGCCTTATCTGAATACCACCACCATGTCGATCGAGGAAATAGCGACCAAGATCGTCGAGGTCACCGGTCTGCACCGTATCAGTCGGCCGCAGATCAGCAAGATGGATTTCTAGGAGACCCTGGCAACCGGCTACAAAAAAGGCGACACATGGTCGCCTTTGCTAGGGGTTGCGGCATCGCCTACATGTGCTCGACGACCGAGGCGGCGAAATCTGAAGTCGACAATTCGGTCGCATCCGGCTCATTCCGCGCCAGGTCGTAGGTGACTTTTTTCGCCGAGATCGAACCTTCCATGCCCTTGATGACCAGGTCGGCGGCCTCGGTCCATCCCATGTAGCGCAGCATCATCTCCGCGGACAGGACCAGTGAACCTGGATTGACCTTGTTCATCCCGGTGTACTTGGGCGCGGTGCCATGGGTGGCCTCGAACACACCGACGGTGTCGGCGATGTTGGCCCCTGGCGCGATCCCGATGCCACCGACCTGGGCGGCCAGCGCATCGGAGATATAGTCACCATTCAGGTTCAGCGTTGCGATGACATCGTATTCGGTTGGACGTAGCACGATCTGCTGCAGGAAGTTATCCGCGATGACATCCTTGACCGTGATCGTATTCCCGGTCTTCGGATTCTTGAACTCACACCATGGGCCCTCGCCGATGACGGTTGCGCCATATTCTTCCTTGGCCAGTTCATAGCCCCAGTTGCGGAACGCACCTTCGGTGAATTTCATGATGTTGCCCTTGTGCACCAGGGCCACCGATTTGCGATCGTTGTCGACCGCGTATTGCAGGGCTTTGCGGATCAGGCGCTTGGAGCCGTCGGAGGAAACCGGTTTTACCCCGATCCCCGAGGTTGCAGGGAAACGAATGCTGGTAACCCCCATCTCTTCGGTCAGGAACTTGATTACCTTATCAGCGTCAGCAGTGCCGGACTCCCATTCGATGCCGGCATATATGTCCTCGGTGTTTTCGCGAAAGATCACCATCTCGGTATCCTCCGGTCTTTTCAGCGGGGTCTGGATTCCGGGAAAATATCTGACCGGCCGGACACAGGCATAGAGGTCGAGTTTCTGCCGGATCGCCACGTTCAGTGAGCGCATACCGCCACCGACCGGTGTGGTCAAAGGACCCTTGATCGAGACGATATAATCCTGCATCGCCTGCAGGCTCTCTTCCGGCAGCCATTCATTTTCGCCGTAGGTCTGGGTGGCTTTTTCCCCGGCATAGATTTCCATCCAGTGAATCTCGCGCTTGCCAGCATAGGCTTTTTCGACCGCGGCATTAACCACCTGGTGCATGGCCGGGGTGATGTCAGAGCCGATACCATCGCCCTCGATGAAAGGAATGATCGGGTTATCGGGGACGTTGAGACTAAGGTCGGAATTTGCCGTGATGGCGGTACCCTGATCAGGCACGGTGATATGCTGGAAAGACATTAATAATCCTCGAGTTTGTAGATGTGTTATGCCGGAGAATTATACACAAACAAGCATTTGGAAGAGGGCATAAACCACCGGAAGTCAGTTAAATAACTGACTTATTATGGATATATTTATTATTATTTTTTATTTGGGGATTAAAATCAGTTATTCACTGATCTGATTTTCTGCGCCTGCAATCCCTTGGGACCTTCCTCAATGTCAAATTCGATTTTTTGCCCCGAGGTCAGTTTTTTGTAGCCGTCCATCTCAATTGCTGAGTAATGGACAAAAATGTCTTCATCCTCGTTGTCGTCCGTGTTGACAAAGCCGTATCCTTTGACGTTACTAAACCATTTGACTGTACCGGTAGCCATAATACTTCCTCACTTAACTGTATTAACTTCATAATCCGCTCTGAGTTATTGTAGTTATTGGCACAATTTGATCAATAAGTTTACACAAGTATGTTACAAAAAAATGACAGTAATGAGGCTATATAATATCGTTATATATATGCGAAGTGCGGTTGAAATCGTTAATCCAAGTTATTATCTTGGTCGAAGAATTTAGTGAGATATCAAGCAATGTCCGAACGTTACGATGACGATGACACTCTATTACTAGAGCAGACCAAGCCCAAGCTGAAAAAACCGCCGCTGTTCAAGGTGGTTTTGCTCAACGATGACTACACCCCGATGGAATTCGTCGTCCACATCCTCGAGGTTTTCTTCAAGCATGATCGAGAGAAAGCCACCCAGATCATGCTGCACGTGCATAAACTGGGCAAGGGCGTCTGCGGTGTTTACAGCAAGGACATTGCCGAAACCAAGGTTACCCAGGTGAATAATTACTCACGCGAAAACAAACACCCATTGTTGTGCGATATGGAAGAAGCCTGAGTGTTTTTTTACCGGTATACGTCTATATTAATAGAAACAGATTGTGATGCGTCATGTTAAATAGAGAACTCGAACAGTCGTTGAATAAAGCCTTTCTCGATGCCAAGGAGAAAAGGCATGAGTTTATTACGGTTGAACATATCCTGTTGATGCTGACCGAGAATGACTCGGCGGTCGCGGTATTGCAGGCCTGCGGTGCCGATATCCGCAAGCTGCGCACCGAGCTGCAGGATTACGTAGACGACAACACCCCGCTGTTGCTGGAGGACGATGACCGTGAAACCCAACCCACCCTGGGCTTTCAGCGGGTACTGCAACGCGCGTTGTTTCATGTCCAGTCTTCCGGCCAGGGCGAGGTGTCCGGAGCCAATGTACTGGTCGCGATATTCTCCGAGCAGGATTCACATGCGGTCTATCTGCTGCACAAACAGAATATAGAACGCCTCGATGTCACCAACTTCCTGTCCCACGGCATTACCCGGATCGATGACAGCGGTCCCGATGAAAGCTCCTATACCGCTGATAACGATGCTTTCGGTGAAGCGCCGCCCAAGGAAAAACCGCTGGAATCCTTTGCGGTCAATCTGAACGAGCAGGCGGTCGCCGGCAGCATCGATCCCCTGGTTGGGCGCGAGGAAGAACTGGAGCGGGTCATTCAAACCCTGTGTCGCCGCCGCAAGAACAACCCACTGCTGGTCGGTGAAGCGGGGGTCGGTAAAACCGCCATCGCCGAGGGACTGGCGCGTCGTATCGTCGAAGAGGAAGTACCGGATGTCCTGCGCGATGCCACTATCTACTCGCTGGACCTGGGCGCCCTGGTGGCCGGCACCAAGTACCGCGGAGATTTCGAGAAACGCCTGAAGGCGGTTATCAAACAATTGAAAGACGAGCAGCACGCGGTGTTGTTCATCGATGAGATACATACCATCATCGGTGCCGGTTCCGCTTCCGGTGGGGTCATGGATGCGTCCAACCTGATCAAGCCGGTGCTGGCCAGCGGTGAAATGAAATGTATCGGTTCCACCACCTATCAGGAATTTCGCGGGGTATTCGAAAAGGACCGAGCCCTGGCACGCCGGTTCCAGAAAATCGATGTGCCCGAACCCTCGGTGGAAGAAACCTTCCAGATTCTGAAAGGCCTCAAATCCCGCTTTGAGGAGCATCATGATGTCAAATACACCCTGCAGGCGTTGAAAAAGGCGGCCGAATTATCCGCCCGTTACATCAACGACCGGCACCTGCCGGATAAAGCCATCGATGTGATCGATGAGGCCGGTGCCAAGCGCCGCCTGTTGCCGGAAAAACAGCGCAAGAAGACCATCGGTATCCATGATGTCGAGCACATCGTGTCACGCATCGCGCGGATTCCGTCGGCCACTGTCAATACCACCGATATGGACATGCTGAAGAACCTCGGCAAGAACCTGTCGCGCGTGGTATTTGGCCAGGATGCCGCGATCAAGGCCCTGGATGCCGCGATCAAGATGTCGCGTTCCGGCCTTGGCCGGGAAGCCAAACCGGTAGGTTCGTTCCTGTTTGCCGGTCCCACCGGTGTCGGCAAGACCGAGGTGTGCAAGCAACTCGCCAATATCATGGGTGTCGAACTGATTCGCTTCGACATGTCGGAGTACATGGAACGGCATACGGTGTCACGCCTGATCGGCGCGCCTCCCGGCTATGTCGGTTTCGACCAGGGTGGTCTGCTCACCGAAGAGGTGCTGAAACATCCATATTCCGTCGTGTTGCTGGATGAGATCGAGAAAGCCCATCCCGATGTGTTCAACCTGTTACTGCAGGTCATGGACAATGGTACCCTGACCGATAACAACGGGCGCAAGGCGGATTTCCGCAACGTCATCCTGGTCATGACCACCAACGCTGGTGCCGAGCTAATCAGTCGATCATCAATGGGATTTACCACCCAGGACCATACCTCGGATGCAGGCGAGGCGATCAAGAAAATGTTCACCCCTGAATTCCGAAAC
>JASJBV010000181.1 GCA_030066335.1 Gammaproteobacteria bacterium | reverse complement strand
ACCCAACAGCGTCCAAAACCTCTCTGGGGAAGGTTGCGCCTGTGCTATTACCGATTTTCCTTAGTTTGGCAGTTTTCATTTGGGTTGCTGGTTGAAATCTCGCTATGTAGCTACAAATGTAGCCACATTGAAATTTGATTTCAAGTGATTTGATGTATCAGCTGGTTAATCGGATCGTTACTCTGAGCGCTTAACCCATACCCACAGAACACCCTGGTATCGATGTGCTCGGTATACACCCTGTGAAAAATGGTCGGGGCGAGAGGATTTGAACCTCCGACCACCTGCACCCCATGCAGGTACGCTACCAGGCTGCGCTACGCCCCGAGAGATTGGAATTATAAAGGAAATGAAATATTAGCGCTTGAGAATTTGCAGTAATTCTTCAAGCTCGATGAGGGTTTGTTTGATGATTTGCTGACTCTGACTGACGTCATCCTTGGCTTCGTCACCCTCGAGTCGCTGACGAGCTCCACCAATGGTAAAACCCTCGTCATACAGCAGAGAACGAATCTGGCGGATCAGCAGGACATCATGGCGCTGGTAATAACGACGGTTGCCGCGACGCTTGACGGGTTTGAGCTGCGGGAATTCCTGCTCCCAGTAACGCAGCACATGCGGTTTGACATCACACAGCTCAGCAACTTCACCGATCGTGAAGTAACGTTTCCCGGGGATTACCGGTAATTCGTTATTGTTGCTCGCTTCCAGCATATGCTTCCACTCTTATTTTTAGTTTTTGTCCAGGCCTGAAAGTGACGACCTTGCGCGCCGAGATCGGAATCTCTTCTCCGGTTTTCGGATTGCGCCCGGGTCTTTCCGCCTTGGACCGGGTCAGGAAATTTCCAAAGCCCGACAACTTGACCTGATGCCCGGTTTCGAGGGCGACTTTGACCTCTTCGAAAAACTGTTCGACTATCTCTTTGGCTTCACGCTTGTTGAGACCAAGCTCATCAAACAGCATCTCGGCCATATCAGCTTTGGTCAGTGACATACGGTATTACCTCAAGACAGCGTTGTGTTGTTTTTCGAGTGTAGTCAGTACTTCAGTTACAGTTTGGTCCACGTCCTTATCGGTAAGAGTGCGTGAAAAGTCCTGTAAAATCAAGCCTAAAGCGACACTTTTTCGATTTTTTATAACTTCTTTACCAGTATAGACATCAAATACGAAAACGTCTTGTATAATTTGCGATTTTATCGAAAAAATTGTATCGATCATCTGTTGGGCACTGATATCCTGGTCAATAATCAGGGCCAAATCCCTTCTTATAGAGGGGAATTTCGATAATTCAACAAACTCTGCCAATTCTGCCTGTTGTAAACAAGCGCTTTCAACATCGAATACGTAAACTTTGTGATCAATATCAAGCTTTTTCAGTACAGACGGATGTAAGGCACCCACAAAACCTACCTTTTGACCCTGATACAGCACGTCGGCTGACTGTCCCGGATGCAGAATCTCGTTGGCTGACGGCAGGAAACTGAAATTCCCGCCATTGGCAAGCGCCATCAGACTTTCCAGGTCCCCCTTGATGTCGTAGAAATCAACCGCCTGGCTGGCGCCAGTCCAGCTTTCGGTGTCGACCGAGCCCATCACCAGGCCGGCGACATGCGGACGCTGTAACAATTCATTGTCTTGTGGGATAAAGCACAGACCGGTTTCGAACAGGCGAATCCGTGATTGCTGGCGATTCAGGTTATGTTTCAGCGCCTGGATCAGGCCCGGCAACAGGCTGGTCCGCATCTCTGACATGTCGGAAGAGATCGGGTTGGCCAGGGTCAGGGTTTCCTGCCCCGGTTGCAGCACTTCCTGCATTTCGGGTGATACGAATGAATAGGTGATGGCTTCGTGATAACCGCGGGCGACGAGAATTTCACTCAACCGGCTCAACGGCACATGGCGCTCGGAAAAACCGTACATCGAGATATGCGCGGATTCCTTGGTGCCGGGGATATTGTCATAGCCGATGATGCGGCCGATTTCCTCGACCAGGTCAGCTTCGATATTGATATCGAAACGCCAGGATGGCGCGGTAACCAGCCAACTATCAGCCTGCTTTTCCACCTGCATATCGAGCTTTTGCAGGATCGACTCCACCTGCTCCGGGCTAACCTCGATACCGAGTAAGCGTTCGATCCGGGCGTGGCGCAACTCAACCTGTGGTGGTTGCGGCATATAATCGTCGGCGCGCTGCTGGAAAACCGGGCCGGCCTGACCACCGACCATCTGCAGCAACAGCTCGGTGGCGCGATGAATCGCCTTGACCTGCAACTGCGGATCGACCCCACGTTCGAAACGATGCGAGGAATCGGTATGCATACCGTAGCTTCTGGCCTTACCGGCGATATGCTGCGGGCTGAAGAATGCCGCTTCCAGCAGGATATCCGTGGTCTCGGCCTGGACCGAGGAATCCATCCCGCCCATGATGCCGGCAATCGCGACGCCTGCCTGATGATCGGCGATCACCAGGGTGTCATCTCGGCACTCGACCTCGGAGCCATCGAGTAATCCAATCTTTTCACCGGCCTCGGCATTGCGCACGCGGATCCCGCCCTGCAACTTGTTCAGATCAAAGCCATGCATCGGCTGACCCAGCTCCATCATCACGTAATTGGTGACATCCACCACCGGGCTGATCGGGCGCAGGCCACTGCGGCGCAGTTTTTCTTTCATCCATAGCGGGGTGTCGGCAGTTGCATCTATGCCCCTGATCACGCGGCCGGCATAATGCGGGCAGGCTTCCGGGTTGACCAGTTCGACATCGAAGCGATCATCGATGGTCGCGGGCACCTCGTTAACCACCAGCGCGTGGGCGTCGACGACATTATTCGCGATCACCTCGCGCGCAACCCCGGCAACACTCAGGCAATCACCGCGGTTGGGGGTCAGATCGATTTCGATCAGGCTGTCATCGAGTTGCAGGTAATCACCGATCGGGGTGGCCACCGGCGCATCGCTCGGCAGCACCAGGATGCCATCGGAACTCTCGGCCATGCCCAGTTCCTGTTCGGAACAGATCATGCCGTTGGATTCGACGCCACGCAGCTTGGCCTTTTTGATTTTGAAACCAGGCAGCTCAGCACCAACCTGGGCAAATACGACTTTTTGTCCGGCCGCGACATTTGGCGCACCACACACCACCTGCACCGGCTCGCCACTGCCGTCATTGACCTGGCACAGATTCAGGCGGTCCGCATTCGGATGCTGTTCGCAGGAGATGACTTCCGCGACCACCAGCTTGTCCAGCGCGGGCGCAGCGGCTTCCACCGAATCCACCTCGAGACCGGCCATGGTCAACTGCGACACCAGTTGCTCGGTAGTCAGCTCGGGATTCACCCACTCTCTTAACCAATTTTCACTAATTTTCATAATCGGGGTCGCGGTCAGGCAAATTGCTGCAGGAAGCGCAAATCGTTTTCGAAGAACAGGCGGATATCATTGACCCCGTAACGCAGCATTGCCATCCGCTCGACCCCCAGACCGAAGGCATAGGCGGTGTATTGCTCGGGATCGATGCCGGTATGGCGGAAAACCTCGGGATGGACCATGCCGCAACCGAGGATTTCCAGCCAGCCGGTGTGACTGCACACCCGGCAGCCTTTACCGCCACACATCACACAGCTGATATCGACTTCCATCGATGGCTCGGTAAATGGGAAGTAGGATGGGCGGAAACGGGTTTTCAGGTCTTCCTGCTCGAAGAACAGCTTGAGGAATTCATGCAGCGTGCCCTTCAGATCAGCGAATGAGACGTTTTCATCGACCAACAGACCCTCCACCTGGTGGAACATCGGGGTATGGGTCAGGTCGGAATCACAACGATACACGCGACCCGGGGCAATCACCCGCACCGGCGGTGCCTGCTTTTCCAGGGTGCGGATCTGCACCGGAGAGGTATGGGTACGCAACAGGGTCTTGGCATCGAAATAAAAGGTATCGTGCATCGCCCGTGCCGGATGATGCTCGGGAATGTTCAAGGCCTCGAAGTTATGAAAGTCGTCCTCGACCTCCGGCCCCTTGGCGATATCGAAGCCAAGCTTGGCAAACATGTGATCGATGCGGTTCATGGTCAGGGTAACCGGATGCAAACCGCCCTGGTTGACCCGGCGACCCGGCAGGGTCACATCGACGGTTTCCGCCGCCAGGCGGGCATTGATCTCGGCATCATTAAGGACAGATTTGCGCGTTTCCAGGGTTTGCTGGATGACCTGCTTGACCTTGTTGATCTCCTGGCCGGCTTCGCGTCGTTGCTCCGGCGGCAGCTGACCCAGGTTTTTCAACTGCAGGGTGATTTCACCTTTTTTCCCCAGGTACTGCACCCGCAGGTTATCCAGTGCAGTCAAATCCTCGGCGACGGCAATCGCCGCGGTGGCTGATTGTAAAAGATTATTCAGTTCGGACACGGTGCTAACAAAGGTAAGGTAGCGGACATCCTGAGATGTCCGCAGTTGACAGCAAATTATGCCGCAGCGTCGAGGCCAGCTTTGGCTTTTTCCACCAGCGCGGTGAAGGCCGGCTTGTCGAACACGGCGATATCGGCCAGGACCTTGCGATCGATCTCGATCGAGGCTTTCTTCAAACCGTTCATAAACACACTGTAGGACATGCCGTTTTCGCGGGCTGCCGCATTGATCCGGGCAATCCACAGGGCACGGAACTGACGTTTTCTCTGCTTGCGGTCACGGTAGGCATATTGACCGGCTTTGGTTACTGCCTGCTTGGCGACACGGAACACCTTACTGCGGGCACCGCGGTAACCTTTTGCTTTATCCAGCACTTTTTTATGGCGGGCATGTGCTGTTACACCACGTTTTACTCTAGGCATCTCTCACTCCTTATGAATAGGGCAACATACGGCGAACCATACGCACGTCGTTTTCATGAACTTCAAGCATCTCGCCAAGCTGACGCTTGCGTTTGCTGCTTTTCTTCGTGAGGATGTGGCGCAGATGGGATTGACCACGCTTGTAGTTACCCGCTGCGTTACGTTTGAAGCGCTTGGCAGCGCCCCGATTCGTCTTGATTTTAGGCATTTCAAACTCCCGTTCGATAAATATAAATACACAATAAAAAAACCCTGGACGCCGGAGTCTGCGTCTTCGGGTCGGATAAAGCAGTCTGCTAACGCAAACTGGTTTATTTCTTTTTGGGCACCAGCAACATCGTCATCTGGCGTCCCTCCGACTGTGGATACTGATCCACCGTCGCTACTTCCTGCATATCTTCCTCGATACGCTTGAGTAAATCCCGTCCCAGTTCCATATGCGCCATTTCGCGGCCGCGGAACCTTACCGTCACCTTGGCCCGGTCACCGGCCTCGATGAACTCGATCAGTTTCCTCAACTTGACCTGGTAGTCACCGACCTCGGTGCCAGGGCGAAACTTGATCTCCTTGATATGAACCTGGCGCTGCTTCTTGCGCTGTTCATGCAATTTCTTCTTTTGTTGAAACTTGTACTTGCCATAATCCATCAGGCGACATACAGGCGGCTGGGCATTGGGAACAATCTCCACCAGGTCCAACCCGACTGCTTCCGCGGCTGCCATCGCCTGCGCAATACTAACAATACCCTGTTGTTCACCTTCCTGATCGATCAATCTGACTTCAGGAGCCGTTATCTCGTCGTTCAGACGAGCCTGTTTTTCATCAGCGATTGGATTATTCCCCCAATAATTTCAACAAAAACTATGCGTAGCTGGTAATCTGCTGATTCAGCCTTTGGATAAAATCTTCGACTTTCATACTACCGAGGTCTTCACCACCCTGGCTACGCACTGCTACTTCACCCTGCTCCATCTCCCGATCACCGATCACCAGTAGATATGGGATGCGCTGGATGGTGTGCTCGCGAATTTTAAAGCCGATCTTCTCGTTTCTCAAGTCAGAAATGACCCTGAGACCCTGATTTTTAAGCATTTTTTCAACTTCTTCGACATATGGGGCCTGTTTGTCGGTGATATTCATCAAAACTGCCTGCACCGGCGCCAGCCAAACCGGCATCTTGCCCTCATGATGCTCAATTAAAATTCCGATAAAACGTTCAAAGGAACCGAGGATCGCGCGATGCAACATTACTGGCACCTGGCGCGAGCCATCCTCTGCCACGTATTGCGCATCCAGACGCCCGGGCATCGAGAAATCCACCTGGATAGTGCCACACTGCCACTCGCGGCCGAGACAATCCTTCAAAGTAAATTCGATCTTGGGACCGTAGAACGCGCCCTCACCCGGCAACTCGTCCCAGTCCAGACCCTTGGCATCCATCGCTTCGGCCAACGCCTTTTCCGCCTTGTCCCAAACCTCGTCACTGCCGACGCGGTTTTCCGGCCGGGTCGACAGGCGATAAATGACGTCGGTAAAGCCGAAATCCTGATACACCTCGTGCAGGAAATCGATGAAATCGGCGACCTCGCTCTGGATCTGTTGCTCGGTACAGAAGATATGCGCATCATCCTGTACGAACGCGCGTACCCGCATCAGTCCGTGCAAAGCACCCGACATCTCGTTGCGATGACAGGAGCCGAACTCGGCCAGTCTTAACGGCAGGTCGCGGTAACTCTTGAGTCCCTGGTTATACACCTGCACGTGACAGGGGCAGTTCATCGGTTTGATCGCGAACTGCCTGCCCTCGGCTTCAAGGCTAAACATGTCTTCACCGAACTTGGCGGCATGGCCGGATTTTTCCCACAGGCTGAAATCGACCACCTGCGGGGTATTGATCTCCTGGTAGCCATACTCGCGCTGTTTGCGTCGCATGTACTGCTGGATAGTCTGGTAGATGGTCCAGCCCTTGTCATGCCAGAAAATTTCGCCCGGTGCCTCTTCCTGGATATGGAACAGGTGCATCTGCTTGCCAAGCCGGCGGTGATCACGCTTTTCCGCCTCTTCCAGCCGATGCAGGTAGGCATTCAGCTGTTTCTTGTCCGGCCAGGCAGTACCGTAAATACGCTGCAGCATTTCGTTGCTGGAATCGCCGCGCCAATAAGCCCCGGCCACCTTCATCAGCTTGAAGCCCTTGCCCAGTTTGCTGGTCGACGGCAGATGCGGGCCCCGGCAAACATCGAACCAGTCACCCTGGCGATAAATCGAGACCTCTTCCCCCGCGGGGATGATGTCATCGATGATCTCGACCTTATAGTCTTCACCGAGCTCGGCAAATACCTTTTTCGCCTCTTCCCGCTCCAGCACTTCACGCTGGATCGGTAAATCGCGTTTGACGATCTCGTGCATACGCTGTTCGATCTTGACCAGGTCATCCGGGGTGAAGGCTTCCTCACGCGCGAAGTCATAATAGAAACCATCCTCGATCGCCGGACCAATGGTGACCTGGGTACCCGGGTACAGTTCCTGTACCGCCTGCGCCATGACATGCGCGGCATCGTGGCGCATCAGTTCCAGCGCCGCTTCGTCG
Source organism: Gammaproteobacteria bacterium (assembly GCA_030066335.1). Taxonomy (GTDB): domain Bacteria; phylum Pseudomonadota; class Gammaproteobacteria; genus JACNJF01. The sequence goes on along the minus strand of JASJBV010000181.1, from coordinate 106 downwards.
CGATTGGTGATGATGGCGACCTCGGCATCCTGTTCGATGACATATGCGGCGTCGACCAGCTTGTCGTTGACCCTGCCGGCCAGCGTGGCCTTGGCGAGACCGGGAC
>JASJBV010000180.1 GCA_030066335.1 Gammaproteobacteria bacterium | reverse complement strand
GAGGAACAGGAATACGAGGTTATCGCCTGCGCGAGAACCGCGGCGAAACTGGATAAACTCAAGGCTGAGCTTGACCCATCGGGTACCCGGCTAACGACCCGAACCATTGACCTGAATCGGAGTGAAGACCTCGATCAGATCATCGATGAAGCCGATCTGGTCGTGGGCGCAACCAGTCGCTGGCAGGATAGCCTGATTCTCGCCAACAAGGCGGTGCAGGCTTCGACCCATTATTGCGGAACCTACCTGTCCAATCCCGACAAGTGGCATGGGCTGCGTGAGCTTGAAGCCAGTTGCCGCAGCCAGGGCACGATGATCGTCGATGACTGTGGCACCCATCCCGGGGTGCCGGCGGCGATGGTCCGCCGGGCCATGCTGCATGCGCCCTTGCAAGCCGCCTGGGTCGGCGGCAAGTTCGACCTGGACTGGGCCCGGCTTGATCTGTCGGTCGAGACCGCCACGGATTTCATGGCTGAAATCGAGGCGACCGATCCCTCCATCCTCGTCGAGGGCGAATGGAAGCGGGGTTATGCCCACGCCCGCCAATTCAAATTCAAAGGTACCCAGGAGCCCGCCAACTGCATACCCATGCTGATGGAAGAGATGCGGGAACTGGCCCAATCAGGGTCTGTGCCATCGACCGGTTTTTTCATCGCCGGGTTCAGTCCTTTTGTTGATTACGTGGTCATTCCCGTCAGCATGTTGCTGACCAAAATCAATCGTAAAGCCAGCGGCAAGTTATTGATATGGGCTTTGCGGCGTTTTGCTTCCCGCCCCAGGTACGCCGCGTTGCAACTCGAAGCTGAAGTCGAGGGCATCGGTGACAGCATCCGCATGGTGGTTACGCATGACGACCCGTATTACATTACCGCCGCGCCCGTTGTCGAGACGATCAGGCAGGTGTTCAGCGCACCCAAGCCCGGGGTATGGACCCAGGGGATGTTCGTGGAACCTGAAAGTTTCTTCGATAAGCTGCAGCGGATGGGGTTGGATGTTGACCTGCAGATGTAGTGGCCCGGGGCAGATCAAATACCGCAATATGCAAAAAAACACTCATCGTCATCCCGGCGCACGACTGCATGGACGCAGGAGGTACTAGCCCAGGGATGGGCGTAGGTAGAACAATGCAGGAGCAATTGTCGAGGGCGACGCAGGAAGCCAAAGCCGAGGCCGGGATGACGAATTTTAATATACCGAGTTAGAAAAACTCGTCAGCGCGTAATCCCGATCAGGGCGAGTTTTTCATCCAGTAAATTACGCAAGGCCTGCTCGTCGTCGGTTAACATGGATACCCGCAACGGTTGACCATCGGCCGATAAGAATACTGCTATCCCATTACTGATATTGTATTGCCTGGCGAACGCCTTGCCCTCCGGCGTGCCCAGGTCGGCCACCGCGAAGTTCATCACGTCCTGGTAATCCTGTCTGATGCTGTTGAGCTGGTTGAGCATCGCACCGCTGACCGGTGAAAAGTTTTCGTAAGCCAGCACCAGCGAGGGCTGGCCCTGGCCAACCGCGGAGAGATCCGAGCTGATGGGCTGAATGAAATACTTGCTGGCGAATAACGCCACGATCACGGCGACCACTGCCGCGGACCAGCCTATAAAACGTTTAACCATGGATGCCTATCTACCTCTCTGACTGTTGTGCTGGACATCGAATAATCGCAATCTCCAGATGCCCAGAGTTGACCCATCGCATTATATGCCAGGCTTGCGCGCTATGTTGAGCAAACTGCCACCCGCGAGGTTTCGATTTATTCGATCTTTTAGCGGGGGAATTCAGCAAAGCCTGAAGCGGGTTCGGCGTATGCTTGTATCGTGGGCTTATAGGTTGCTGCAGACAATGGAGTAAGCGGCAGTTAACGGCCCTGATAATGCAACAAGCTAAGGAGACACATAACAATGAGTAACACTACGCAACCGCGTCGGGCCAAACTGCACAGAACCCTGTATGCCGGGGGGCTGACCATCGCCTTGTTTACCGCGCTACCCGCGGTGCAGGCAATGGGTTTCAACGCCTACTATCCCTATGTGCTGCAACCGTCGATGCCGGATGGCGTTGCAGCCCAGTACGAGGTTACCCGGTTATCCTGGGTTTTGCGTCCCCTACGCGAGGCCCATCAGCAATCCCTGCACAGTGGCTGGAAAAGCATCGCGCCACCAGCAGCGAACGTGGAGCAGTAAGCTTAAACCTGTCAATCTGGCGCCACCGACTCCGGACTAAAGCTTGTCGACCGGGTTGCCGGCTTCCTTCCATTTGACGATGCCATCCTCGACGTTGTAGACCTGGCTGTAACCCATCTTGGTGACGAGAAACTCGGCCAGCATGCCGGTGCGATTGCCGGTGCGGCAAATCAGGATCACCGGATCGTCCTTGCCAATCTCCTGGGTGAAGGCATCCAGGAAGGCCGGGTTCTGCCGCCCATTGGCGTCGAACAGGGTCAGCTTGATACTCGGTGCGACCACGCCGGTCTCTTTCCATTCTTCGGCGGTGCGAATATCGTAAATCGGCACCCCGGCGGCCAGCATGTTCTTCAATTCATCGTTATCGATATTCGAATAGGGTGGCTGCACAATCTCGAGCAGCTCGACCTCGAAGCGCAGGGTGGAGTTGGCCGGAATCAGGCCACCGCCCACGGCGCGACTGCCGTAACCCAGTTCGGGCGGAATGATCAGTTCCCGCTTCTCTCCGACCAGCATGCCGGCAACGCCCTGTTCCCAGCCCTTGATCACCCGGCCGGCGCCGATTTCAAACTGGAAAGGCGTGCCCCGATCGACGCTGGAATCGAATTTCTTGCCACTCATCAGCCAGCCGGTGTAGTGCACCGATACCCGGTCACCTTCCTTTGCGGAGTCACCTTTGCCCGGTTGCAGGATGTTGAATTGCAACTCTGCGGCCTGGGCAGAGAATAGTAGAAAAAAACCGATGAATCCGATTACGACACGCATTGTATGACCCCTGAAAAGTGAATTGAGTACTGGTTAGAAACAGCAGGTTAGTACCAAGGTGGGTCTGATAAGTTCAATCTCAAGCTGGTGTCGTCGCCAACTGATGAGTGCTAACTGGCGCCAATGACGACCCCATCGATCCGGGGAATTCAGTAAATACCCGTGATGGGCATTTCAGCCTGTACCAATGTCGGAGCTGGATTCACCAACTATTTCGGTGCCGACCGTTCTGTTTCTGCCTTCATGTTTGGCTTTGTAGAGCTGTTCATCAGCGATCTTGATGATTTCAATGGGCGATTGAATACTGGTGGCTTCGCTGAGCGTGGCAATGCCAATACTGACCGTAATGTATTGAGATACATCGGATGCTTTATGCGGAATTTCCCGCTGGGCCACCTGCTCATGGATGGATTCGGCAATGGCATTAGCGCCTTGCAAATCCGTTTCCGGCAGAATCACCGCAAATTCCTCACCACCATAGCGCGCCGCCAGGTCGGATGAGCGGTGCGCAATATTTTTCAGAACCAGGCCAATGGTGCGCAGGCAGTCATCACCGGCCAGGTGGCCATAAGTATCGTTGAATATCTTGAAGTGATCGATATCCACCATCAACAGCGAGATGGGCCGGCTCGTTCTTGTCGAGCGATACCACTCTTCCAGCAGTTTCTTGTCAAGACCCCTGCGGTTGGCAATATTGGTCAGTCCATCCACCAGGCTGAGGGTGGACAGTTTTTCGTTGGTTTTTTGCAGGCTTTCAGCCATCTGGTTGAATTCCTGCGACAGGGTATTGAATTCACTGACCGTGGTGTGGGTATCGAAACGCGCTTCCAGGTTGCCCTTGGATAGTTGTCCGGCCAGCTGGACCAGATGCTGCAACGGATCGATGATGACTTTCTTGCCAATCGAGCGGGCCAGCAGGATGGCCACGGCCAGGGCCAGGGAAAGTAACAGCAGGCTTTGCAGCAGGGCTTCGTTGGCCGGCATCAGAATGTCCTTTTCCGGAATGCCGGACCAGAAATAGATATAGGGCGCTTCACCCTGCTGCAGGCTGACGGGTTCGAAGGCAAAAATCCTGGCCTTGCCATCGGAACCCTCGCTTTCAAATATGCCGGCCCCACGGGCGTTGCGCGCAAGTTCCCAGTTTTTGCCCTTGATGGGTTTTCCCACCGGGTTGGTATCTTCCTTGGCCGGGTAATAATACATGCGTACGCCGTTATGATCGGTGACCGCGACAAAAGACCCTTCCGGAACATCCTTCCGGTTGAGGTAGCTGGAAAAACTGTTGAGTTTGTGCACCAGCGTCAACACCGCGGTTGGGTTGCCGGCAGCGTCGAGTACCGGTATCGCCGCCGGAAATACCGGTGCCTTGGTCCCAACCCGTGACATGATGAATTCACCCACCACGAACTCTTTGCGCCGGATGGCTTCATTAAAGTGTTGTCTATCCGCCAGGTTAACGTTCTGTCGGCCAGTACCCGAGGTCAAGACATTACCATCGAGATCAACCAGTGCCATGTTGTTGTACTGCGGGTTTTGTGCAACCAGGTCAGTCAGGATATCGGTGGTGGCATCAATATTTAACTGCCTGATTTCAGGCAGCCGGGACAGGGTGGTCAGGATCTGTTGGGTGGAGCGGGTAACTTCTCGCTGTTGTTCCGCCATCCCGCGTACAATCAGGGCAACATCCTGCTTGGTATTCTCTATAGTATGGTGACGGTGCTCGAGACCGGTGTAGAAGAGGATGGCAAACGCAGGCAATATCGAGATAAAAACCAGAAAGATCAGGTTTTTACTAATGGAGCCGTTTCTGAATAAGAGCATGAATACCGAATCCTTATCATTATTTCAGTTCAGATCTGCATGGTTTTCCAGGCTGGCAAACTCTGATCTGAGGTCACGATCAGTCAAATAATCAATAAGGTGGTTAGGTTGATTCTTAAGTTGTTTTGACCACCTCAACCACTTTAATAGTCGATAACCGGGGAACTATCAACCGGGTAGGGTGGCAGCAAAGCGGCAATCTATAAGCCAATTCCTAAAACTCCATAAAAAATATGGTCATTACCCGGCTGGACCGGGTAATGACCACACTATGCATAAGGCCATCATTCAGTCATGGCCCGCAAGACGCTAAGCAATTGATCTAAGGCAATAAAATAAATAGCTTTTATGAGAATTTCATGGTCACAAGGTGTAGAGTAAACAGCGTTACATTCAGACTGGACAGCTTGTTATGGATACTCTCGCTACTCGTCGGCTGCAAACGCTGCAAATCCCCCACACCCTGATCATTCTGGCGGCCACGATGCTGCTGCCGGTGTTATTCCACCTGATTCCACCGGTTAGTGACGTGCCGATGGGTGCCCGCTTGTTACCACTGTTTTATGCACCCCTGATCGCGGTATTGCTCTTTCGTCCCCATGTCGGCCTGATCGCCGCGGCGCTGGCACCGATGTTGAATTACCTGCTCACCGGCCGCCCGGAATTCGGCCTGGTAACCCTGTTGAGCGGTGAGCTGTTGACCTTTAGCCTGATCATGTTGCTGGCGCTGAAACTGCGCCTACCGGCCTGGCTGATGGTGCCGGTGGCTTTGCTGCTGGCGAAGACCGCTTCGTTCTTGCTGCTGCACGCCATGCCGCATTTGTCAGCCTTGCCCCCGGTGGTCTATTGGCAGGTGACCCTGGCCAACGCAATCCCCGGCATGCTGGTCCTGATGGCCATCGCCTGGACGGTGACTCGATACCTGGCTCATAAGCCCTAGGACAATGACCGAAAATCGGAAACGTGACCTTGGTTTCCAGGAGATCAAACAACGCCTGGACGAGGTCGCTTTGCCTGACGTCGATCTCGTGGTCGGGATTCACTCCGGCGGCAAGGTGGCCGCTGCGCTGATCGCCTGGAAGCTGGATCGCCCGTTAACGATGATTCACATCAATTACCGCGACGAGACCAACACCCCGCGTTACGACGCGCCCAAGCTGCTGGCCGACCCGTTCTTCCCACCGGACTGCCAGCGGATCCTGCTGGTCGACGATGTCGCGGTGTCCGGCAAGACCCTGGAACTGGCGAAAACCCAGCTGCCGGCCGACGAGGTCACCACCCTGGTGTTGAAGGGCAGGGAAGGCAGTGCCGACATCGTAGTGTTCACCGAGATCCCAACCTGCGTCAACTGGCCGTGGAATTAGGGGGTGGTGATGATGATGCCGAAATTCAATAAAAACCACGTCATTGCGAGCGCAGCGCGGCAATCTCAACAGTCACGAAAACGAGATTGCCACGTCGCTGCGCTCCTCGCAATGACAGGTAAATTTAGTGGAATCGGCATGAGGTAACCACCGGATGTCATCACGACGGGTCATCAACTTAAAATCCACCAGGCTGCTGCGCAAGCATATCAGCCTGGCGGAGAACCACGTGACCCTGGCGTTGCTGTTCGCCCTGGCCGGGCTGGTACTGTGGGTCGTGTTGCAGAAAGACCAGTTCGATCCGCAAACCCGCGATATCTCCATCGACCAGCTGACCGCGGCGCCCGACGCGATCCAGCTCTATCACCGGCCGCTCAAGTACTGGAGTGAATCCGGCAGCCAATCGGCTGAACTGACCATCGAACCGTTTCCCGCCAGCCTGGTCGACCAGGAATGGTCGGCCAAGACCCGGGTCAAGCAATTCAGCGCCGATACCCTGTTCGAAAAGATCAACGGCGAGGCCGACAAGTTCATGCAGCTGGGGTTTGCAAACCTGTATTACCTGGTGTTGATCTCGGCCGACCGCCAGGAGATCGCGATCGAGCTGTTCGACCAGGCGGACATGCGCAACAGCATGGGCATCTTCGCCACCCACCTGTCCGGCGATGAGTCGATGCAACAGCAAGGCGAGGTGATTTATTTCCTGACCTCGATCGGTGCCATTGGCCGCGCCGGCCAGTATTTCTTCCGCATCGCCGGCACCGAGCAGAGCGAGCGCATCCGTAACAAGTCCGAGCAGATCGTGCTCGCCCTCGGTGAGCTGGCCGGAGCCACAGAAAGCACCCCGCGCGCGGTGCAAATTTTCAGCGATGTCTTCGAGATCGCCTCCGGCCAGATCGCCTATGAAGGGCAGAACGTGTTCCAGTACGACTTCGTCAGCGATGTCTGGTTCGGTACCCTGGATACCGCCAACAATACCCGTCTGTTCATCCACGAGGGCGGCTCGAGCGCCGAGGTCGAGGCCATGTTCAACACCCTGTTGGAAGAACAGCAATACGACTACCAAGTCGTCGAGCAGGGCGAGAACCAGGTCGTGCTGCTGCACAACTTCCTGAAGAACTATTTCGTCATGAGCCGCAAGGGTGAGCTGTTATACGGCGTGGAGAATATTACTGAGCTGGAAGACATCCCCGGCATCATGCAGCGGTTGGAAGGGGAGCTATGACGAAAGTTTTTGTCATTGCGAGACGCGCAGCGACGCGGCAATCTATGCGGCTTCGAGAGATTGCCGCGCCCTTCGGGCTCGCAATGACGATAATCGGCGTCATCCCGGCGCACGACTGCATGGACGCAGGAGGTAGGGCGACGCAGGATGCCAAAGCCGAGGCCGG
>JASJBV010000045.1 GCA_030066335.1 Gammaproteobacteria bacterium | reverse complement strand
GGTGAGTTCCGCGTGGTCGTCGTCGGTGGCGGCGCCGGTGGGGTCGAGCTTGCATTATCCACCCAGCATCGCTTGCGCCAGGAATTGACCGTTAACGGTGACGATCCGTCACGCCTGACTTATACCCTGCTGACCGCCAGTGACAGCATCATGTACATGCATAACCAGGGGGTGCGGACCAGGTTTGAACGGATCCTCGGTGAACGTGGGATCGAGATCAAAAACCACAGCCGGGTGGCTGCGGTGGATGCACATCAGGTGACCACTGAAAATGGCGAACAGATAGCGGCCGACGCGGTATTCTGGGTGACCACCGCCTCGGCGCCCAAATGGCCGGCGAGTTCGGGGCTGGCGGTTGACGATGGCGGCTTCATCAAGGTTAATCGATACCTGCAAAGTGAATCGCATGCCAACGTGTTTGCCGTCGGTGATGTCGCCGCGTTACCCGACTCACGCCCGAAATCCGGGGTATTCGCGGTACGCCAGGGTCCGGTAGTAACCCACAACCTCAGGGCGGCGGCCACCGGTAAGGGATTACGTCCCTACCGGGCGCAGAAGAACTTTCTTGGCCTGATCAGTACCGGCAATAAATACGCGGTGGCCTCACGCGGTTCATGGTCTTATGAATCGGCCTGGTTGTGGCGGGTCAAGGACTGGATCGATCGTGAATTCATGGCCAAGTTCAATGACTTGCCGGAAATGCCGGAAGAAGCGGGTGCCGATCTGGCCGCCGGCATCGCCGATCAGGCCGCGATCAAGGAGTTATCGACCCTGGCCATGCGTTGCGGCGGCTGCGGAGCCAAGGTCGGTGCCACGGTGCTGTCGCGGGTGATGCAGCGTCTGCCGGAAGAAACCCGTGCGGATGTGCTGATCGGGCGTGATGCCCCGGACGACTGTGCGATGCTGGCGGTGCCCGAGGGCAAGGTCATGGTGCAAAGCGTGGATTATTTTCGTGCCTTCATCGATGACAGCTATACCTTCGGTGCCATCGCCGCCAACCACGCGCTCGGCGATATCTTCGCGATGGGCGCCGAGGCCCAATCGGTACTGGCGATCGCCAACGTCCCCTACGGGCGTGAAACAGTGGTTGAGGAAACCCTGTATGAGCTACTGGCAGGGGCCCTGTCGATCATCCAGCCGACCGGCGCGGTCCTCGCCGGTGGTCATTCCAGTGAAGGTGCCGAGCTGGCGTTCGGATTGACCGTCAATGGCCTGATTGATCCAAACAAGGTATTACGCAAGGGTGGGCTGCAGCCCGGCGATGCGCTGGTCCTGACCAAGGCGATCGGCACCGGCACCCTGTTTGCCGCCGATATGCGCAGTAGGGCCAAGGGCCGCTGGATCGACAACGCATTGCAGACCATGCTGTTATCCAACCAAAAGGCTGCAGATTGCCTGCAACAATTCGGCGCCACCGCCTGCACCGACCTGACCGGCTTCGGCCTGCTCGGCCACCTGGTGGAGATGACCCGGGCATCGTCCGTCGATGCCACCCTATACATAGATGCTCTGCCCATCCTTGACGGTGCGCGCGAGACCGTGGCGGCCGGGATCCTGTCCAGCCTGCAGCCACAGAACCTGAGGTTACGACGTGCATTGCAGGATCTTGAAACCGCCAGCCAGCACCCGGCTTATCCCCTGTTGTTCGACCCGCAGACGGCCGGGGGGCTGCTCGCGGGAATCCCGCAGGAAAATGCCGAGGCATGTATTCGAACACTTAAGCAAGGTGGTTATCCCGATAGCTCGATTATCGGGGTGGTCGAGGCGGCCACCGATGATCTTGCGCCGATTCGCCTGCAACGGTCTTAGTCCTCTTCTGGCTTACCAAGAGACCAAATTGAAGAAATCGGGAAAGCGTTAAGAAGTATTGTTGTTGGTGCCCAGGAGAGGGTGAACAGGAAAGAGAAAACGTGCATACGTTTTCCCTGTGAACGCCCGTAGCTATGCGTAGGGCTGGAATAGTCCTCTTCTAACTTACGAAGAGATCAGACTGAAGAAATCGGGAAAGCGTTAAGAAGTATTGTTGTTGGTGCCCAGGAGAGGACTTGAACCTCCACGACCTTACGGTCACTAGCACCTGAAGCTAGCGCGTCTACCAATTCCGCCACCTGGGCACGGTGAGGACGCGAAATATACAGCACGGGATATAAATGTCAATAATGTCGTGAGCCTTTGCGGCGCTTTCTATATACTGCGCATCCTTTGACTGATTAATAGACCATCTTGAGCAAAGATCCCCATTATCAACGCGAGGCCGAAAACTACCAGCGGCCGATCGCCAGCCGCGAATACCTGCTGCAGCTGATCAACCAGCAAAAAGCCCCGACCAGCATCGATCACCTGATTGAGATTTTGGACTACCGCGAGGAATCCGATATCGAAGCCCTGAGCCGTCGGCTGAAGGCGATGGTGCGTGACGGCCAGGTCTTTCGCAACCGACGTGGCGGTTTTTTGAGCTTCGAACACATGGACCTGGTCAAGGGTTATGTCCAGGCGCATGTCGATGGTTTCGGTTTTCTGACCCCGGAGAGCCGTGGCAAGGGCAGCAAGGACGTGTTTATCCCGGCGCACGAGATGCGCAAGCTGATGAATGGCGACAAGGCCGCGGTCAAGATCACCGGATTTGATAGCCGCCGCGAACGTGAAGAAGGCCACGTGGTGGCAGTGCTGGAGCGCGCGCATCAATCGGTGGTCGGGCGCTATTACCGGGAAAAGGGCATCCATTTCGTGATCCCGGATGACAAGCGCATCATCCAAGACATCCTGCTCAGCCCGGACTATGACCACAATGCACGCCAGGGTGACATCGTGTTGGTGCGGATCCTCGAATATCCCGACCAGCACAATCCGCCGATCGGCATGATCGAATCGATCCTGGGCAAGGAAAACGATCCCGGGATGGAAGTCACCATCGCGATCAATACCCATGGCATCCCGCATAAATGGAACGACGCGGTCGTGGAGCAGGTCAAGTCGATTCCGGCCGAGGTCGCCGAGCAGGACAAGCGAGGCCGGCTGGATCTGCGCGGCAAACCCTTTGTTACCATCGATGGCGCGGATGCGCGGGATTTCGATGATGCGGTGTATTGTGAGCCCAGCGCGGACGGTTTCCGCTTGTACGTTGCAATCGCCGATGTGTCGCATTACGTATTGAGAGACAGCGCCATCGATAGCGAGGCGGTAGAACGTGGCACCTCGGTGTATTTTCCCGGCGAGGTGATTCCGATGCTGCCGGAGGTGCTGTCGAATGGCCTGTGCTCGTTGAATCCAAAGGTCGATCGCCTGGTCATGGTGTGCGAGATGGATATCGGCTCGTCCGGTGCAATCAAGAGCTACCGTTTTCATGAAGCGCTGATCCACTCACATGCCCGGCTGATCTACGACCAGGTCGCCGAGTTCCTGTTTAATGATGCGGCCGATCAGACCTGTGAACCCTTACGTCGTGACCTGCAGAATCTGAAGCTGGTCTACCAGGCACTGGCCAAGGCACGCAAGAAACGGCATGCGATCGAGTTCGACACCCGCGAGGTGGTGTTTGAGTACAACGAGCAACGCAAGATCGAGAATATCCATCCCTCAGCGCGCAACGAGGCGCACCTGGTTATCGAAGAATGCATGATCGCGGCCAATATCTGTGCCGCCAAATTTCTTAAACAACACAAGATACCGGCGCTGTACCGGATCCATGAAGGCCCCAATCCGGACAAGGTGCCGGGCATGGTCGAATTTCTCGCGGTGTACGGGGTGAGAATGGGGGTTGGCAACCTGCAGCCCCAGGATTATGCCGAGGCGTTGCAGCAGGTCAGTGAGTTGCCCGAGTTCGACATGATCCAGACCGTGATGCTGCGCTCGATGTTGCAGGCCAGCTACAGCCCGGATACCAAAACCGGACATTTCGGCCTGGCGTTACAGGACTATGCGCATTTCACCTCGCCGATCCGACGCTATCCCGACCTGCTGGTGCATCGCGGCATCCGCCATGTACTGCAGACGCAGAATCAACAGCCCTTCAGCTATGACGTCAACGCGATGACCGCGCTCGGCGAAACCTGCTCGCGCTTCGAGCGCCGCGCCGAGGATGCGACCCGTGAGGCCGCCGACTGGTTGAAATGCGAATACCTGCAAAAACATGTCGGCCAGCAGTTCTCCGGCATCGTGACCTCGGTCACCAGTTTCGGCATGTTCGTGCAACTGGAAGACCTGATGATCGATGGCCTGGTGCACGTCACCTCGTTGAAGCGCGATTACTACCAGTTCGATGCGGTGCATCACCGCCTGATCGGTGAGAGCAGCGGGCGCGTCTACCAGCTCGGAGACCAGGTCGTGGTGCAGGTAGCGCGGGTGGATATGGATGAGCGCAAGATCGACTTCGACTTGATCAGCAGCACCCACGCACGATTTATCGGCAAGGACGGCAAGAAATCCCGCGGGAGCAGGAAAAAGCCGGCGAAAAATTACCCGGCCAGCAAAAGCAAGAAGTCCAGGGCCAAGCCAGGCAAAGGCAAGGCTAAAGGCAAAAAATCCTCGAGCCGGCGCCGGGGTAAATAAGCGCGAGTTGAGCAGGCCATGAGCTTCAGCACCATCTATGGATTGCATGCGGTGAAGAAGATGCTGCAGTCTGCCGCGGAGGATGCACTCGAATTGCATTGCCTGCAGAACCGTAACCAGCGCCTGCAACAATTGATCAGCCTGGCCAGGCAGAAAAATCTCGAAATCGTTTACGCTACCCGGCAGCAGCTGGATGCGCTGGCCGGCACCGATAAGCACCAGGGTTGTGTACTCAAGGTCAGGGCAGGGCACAGCAAGGTCACCAGCCTGCAGGAATCAATCCAGAACCTCGATCACAATGACCTGTTCCTGGTGCTGGATGGGGTGCAGGACCCGCATAACCTGGGAGCCTGCCTGCGCACCGCCGACGCGGCCGGGGTCAAGGCGGTGATCGTACCCAAGGACCGCGCGGTGGGAATGACCCCGGTGGTCAGAAAAGTGGCCGCCGGTGCCGCCGAGTCGGTGCCATTGATCACGGTGACCAACCTGGTGCGTAGCCTGAAGGACCTGCAGGCCGCCGGGGTCTGGTTGCTCGGCACCACGGGCGAGGCAACGACCTCGTTGTACGAACAGGATTTAACCGGCCCGCTGGCCCTGGTGATGGGAGCCGAGGGCGAGGGCATCCGCCGCCTGACCGCGGAAACCTGCGATTACCTGGTGCGGCTGCCGATGCGGGGCCAGGTCGAAAGTCTCAACGTATCGGTGGCGACCGGTATCTGTCTCTACGAAATCAACCGGCAACGATCCCGCTAAAACCACGCAAAGCGTTATAACATGGGGCTTGCAGGCAGCTTTGCCCTCGTGTAGAATCCGCCCTCCTTTAACTTCTCGCTCCACAGTTTTTCGTAGGCTGGGGGCTAAATCCACGAGGACGTTATGAGACATTACGAAATTGTATTCCTGGTCCATCCCGACCAGAGCGAACAGGTTCCCGCTATGGTGGAACGCTATCGCAACATGATCACGGCTTCCGGCGGCACGGTTCACCGCGAAGAAGACTGGGGTCGCCGTCAGCTTGAATTCCCGATCAAGAAAATCCACAAGGCACATTACGTGTTGATGAATATCGAATGCGGCAAGGAAGTCGTCGAAGAACTGGAATCCATCTTCCGCTTCAACGATGCCGTACTGCGTCACATGACCCTGAACATGAAGAAGGCGGTCAGCGAAAAATCACCGATGATGATCGCGGTGGAAAAGGAAGAGTCAGCCAAGAGCGAGCGTAAACCTGCCGCCAAGCCGGCAGAAGAGACCGCAGACAAAGCTGAGGAGACTGAAGCCCCAGCCGAGACTGAAAAAGTTACAGAAGAGGTGGAAGCATAATGTCACGTTATTTTCGTCGTAAGCGTTACTGCAAATTCACTGCCGAAGGCATCGAAGAGATTGATTACAAGGATCTGGACACCCTGAAAGAGTACATCACCGAAACCGGCAAGATCGTACCCAGCCGGGTCACCGGAACCAAGGCAAAATATCAGCGTCAGTTGGCGACCGCGATCAAGCGTGCTCGTTTCCTGTCTTTATTGCCTTATACCGATCAACACTGATTAACCAGCTCATCAGTCGGGACTGTCTGTGTTAGCAATAGCAAGATATGCCCTGAAGAGCCCGTGGCATGCCGCGGCCACGGTCGCGTCGCTGGCGATCCTGTCACTGTTCATACCACTGATATCGATTCTCAGTGGTGCGATCGTCGGCCTGATTATCCTGACCCAGGGCCTGCTGTCGGGTACCCGGGTGATCCTGGTCTCCATCGTCGGGGTCACCGCGGCCGGTTTCCTGATGACCCAGTCGCTGATCCTGGGGGTCAGTATCGGCCTGGTGCAATGGTTGCCCATGATGTTGTTGGCGGAGACCCTGCGCCGGTCACGCTCGTTGTCACTGACCCTGCTGGTGGGGATGGGCATGGCGCTGGTGGTGGTGGCACTGCAATACCTGCTGTTTCCGAATAGCGGAGAACTGTGGACGCAGCTATTGCTGGAAATGCTCAATGCCCAGCAGCAAGCCGGTCCGGAGATGGCCAGGTTCGAGCAGATCCTCGAGCAAATGGTGCACTGGATGGTGATCATGCTGGTAGCGGTAATGTATGCCACGTTCATTGCCACGTTACTGGCGGCGCGCTGGTTTCAGTCGCGGCTGGCTGAATCGGATGGCTATCGCGAGGAGTTCTACGCGATCCGCCTGGGACAGTCGGCGGCGATCCTGGCGCTGTTACTGTCGGTTGCCAGCATGCTTATAGCAGCGGACTGGTTACTGGCGATGGCGATGGTGGTATTGACCACGTTTTTGTACCAGGGCCTGGCGATAGTGCATAGCTGGTCGCGGGCCAAGGAAACGAAGTCCTGGCTGGTACTGACATATATTTTGATGGTGATTTTTCCCCAGGTGGTGGTCGGCGTGGCTACCCTTGGAATGATTGATAACTGGCTGGATTTCCGCAAGAAATGGAAAAACCTGCCAACGAAGACTGATTAATAAGTGAGAGGCAAATCCTATGGAAGTTATTCTGTTGGAAAATATTGAAAATCTGGGTTCACTGGGCGACAAGGTAACGGTGAAGCCCGGTTATGCACGTAATTTCCTGTTACCCAGCGGCAAGGCCAAGCCTGCAACCGCGGAAAACCTGGCTGAGTTCGAACGCATCAAGGCGGAACTGGAAAAAGCCGCGGCGGAAGCAATGGCTGCCGCGCAGGAACGTAAGGCCGCGATCGAAGCGCTTGGCGCGCTCGATATTACCGCCAAGGTCGGCAGCGAAGGCAAGCTGTTCGGTTCCATCGGCACCGCGGATATCGCCGATGCGGTCAGCGCCGCCGGCGTAGCGGTGGAGAAACGTGAAATCCGCATGCCGGAAGGTGCGCTGCGGGTGACCGGTGAACACGAAATCGATATCCATCTGTATACCGATGTCGATGTCTCGATCACGGTCAATATCATCGGCGAAGAATAAGCCGCGGGGAAAACGTTATCAGTAGCGGCCGTAGCGGTTTTTTATTGGCTGACTGATAAAAGGCGAAAATCTCGCCTTATTTTTCACCCAGGATTTGCTACTATTAACGGGCTGTCTATGACAGCCCGTTTTTTGGTTTACAGCAGAGCTTTATCGATAAATCCAGGACCCTCGGCAGCACCACGAGGATCCTGCAATAATGCGTCATGCCAGCAGGGCATGACCAAACACCACCGAATAACTATTACATGTCAGAAATCGCCAGCCGAGTCGCCGAACTGAGCCAACGGGTCGAAGACCTCAAGGTTCCGCCACATTCGATCGAGGCAGAGCAATCGGTTCTGGGTGGACTGATGCTGGATAACCGCGCCTGGGAACAGATTGGCGACCTGGTCAACGAACAGGATTTCTATCGCCACGACCACGCGTTGATTTTCCGCGCCATCGCCAACCTGTCCGACCAGGACAAGCCCTATGACGTGGTGACCATTTCCGACTGGCTGGAACAACGCAGCGAACTGGAAAACATCGGTGGCCTCGCTTATCTCGGCCTGCTTGCCAACGACACTCCAACCGCGGTCAATATCAAGGCCTATGCCGAGATCGTGCGCGAATACTCGGTGTTGCGCAGCCTGATCCAGGTCGGTCACGAAATCGCCAGTGCCGCCTACAACGCCGATGGCCGGCCCAGCAAGGACCTGCTGGATGAGGCGGAACGCCGCGTATTCCAGATAGCCGAACTGGGTGCCGGCAATCGCCAGGGTTTCGAGGACATCAAGTCACTGCTGACCAAGGCGGTGGAAAAGGTCGAAGAACTGTTCAAGAGCGATGAACCGCTAACCGGCATCAGCAGTGGTTTCAGCAAGTTCGATGAAATGACTTCTGGGCTGCAGAACTCGGACCTGGTGATCGTCGCCGGCCGACCATCGATGGGCAAGACCACGTTCGCGATGAATCTGGCCGAGTTTGCTTCGGTCAGCGGGGAGAAATCGGTCGCGGTATTCAGCATGGAGATGCCCGGTGAACAACTGGCGCTGCGCATGATGTCATCGCTGGGCCGGATCGACCAGCACAACCTGCGTACCGGTAAGCTGCAGGACCATGACTGGCCGCGCCTGACCTCGGCGGTAGCGATGCTGTCCAAGGCCAAGCTGTTCATCGACGATACCCCGGCGTTGTCGCCAACCGAACTGCGCGCTCGCTGCCGCCGGCTCAAGCGCGAACATGACCTGGACATGGTCATCATCGATTACCTGCAATTGATGCAGATCTCCGGTACCAGTGAAAACCGCGCCACCGAGATCTCTGAAATCAGCCGCTCGCTGAAGGCGCTGGCCAAGGAACTGAATGTACCGATCATTGCCCTGTCCCAGCTCAATCGCAGCGTGGAACAGCGTCCGGACAAGCGTCCGGTCATGTCCGATCTGCGCGAATCGGGTGGTATCGAGCAGGACGCCGACGTGATCCTGTTCATCTATCGTGACGAGGTTTACAATCCGGACAGTGCCGACAAGGGTACTGCCGAGGT
>JASJBV010000182.1 GCA_030066335.1 Gammaproteobacteria bacterium | reverse complement strand
CACGGCCTGGATCGTGGCGCCGATCCCTATCGTGCCGGCAATGAAAAATGTTTTGATGAAGGTTTGTGAACTCGAGGTATCGAGCAGCACACTGATGTTGATCAGCAAAGCGCCGAGCAATACGCCCGGCCAGAGTCGATTGCCGAAACGCAGCATCGCGGCCAGGGCCAGACCGGCAGACGGCCACAGCGAGATCGAATATACCCCCGGCATCGCCAGGAAGATTTGCACGAATTTACCGGCCAGGAAATAACTCAGCGCCAGCGCCGCAATCAACAGCACGGTCTGCGCTATGGGTGGCTGACGCTCGACATTCAATGGTTGAAACAGGGAACGCATTTTACTGGTCGGGTGAGGCAGAATTCATGGCTGCAAGGAAAACGAGGCAATGCTGTGACAAGATAAAACTTCCAGGATGTTTTTCGCCGAGATTCATTAAATAGTAGTTATGGATAATATAGCTCAACTCAGTCTGATGGGCTAACCCCGATCATCATTTAGTCTTGATTAACAGGCCTGCGCATATACCCGAGGCAGTTTTGCGAAGCTGAGCCAAAGCGCAGCGTCCTCCTCGATGTGAGATCATCATCAATACCGGTCATGAAACCAGGATCACCGGGCACTGCAACTGTTTCAGTATATTGCGCAAACTGTCGGTATCCTCATGGCAGGAGATGATCGCGCAATCGAATGTCTTGTCCGACTCCGCTAGCACCGCTGCCAACTGATCATGCGCAAGATCGATCACCGATACCCAGCCGCCCAGCTGTTGGATTTGCCGCAGCAAATCGTCGGTGGCCCCTGCCCCCGGTTGATCGCCAGGGTTGATATGCAGTACCTCGACCAGATCCCTGGCAAAATTCTGCAACACGACCTGCAACGCATGGGTCAGGTGAGGCGACTGGTTATCGACCAGTAATATTCTGCGGGTGCGCCGGTAACGCTTGGATGGCGCCTTGGGTGAGATAGCCTGGTCGAATATCGTGAACACCACGTCCAGTTCCGGCGTCAGCTCGAGGTCCCGCATGCGTCCTCGGATTACATCAAAACTCCAGGCAATCTGCGATCGCTCACTGGCCTGCTCGAGGGATTTTTTTATCTTCTCCGCCATCGAGCGCAGCGAGCGCTGCATTTGTTCAACATCGGTAGGCCTCTCGCGGGCCGTGGAAAATGAAATTTCCCGGGTGCAGGGCAATCCGGCTGCATGCAGTAAATCCTCGTCCTCGATAAACATCGCATGCAGGCGGGAATGCACCGAAGCCGCCATCTGCACCGCCAGCTCGATGGTGGTGACGGAGAAACTGCCGGCATCGATACGCAAGATCACCGATCGCTGCTGTGGCTGATGATTATCCTCGTTCATGGGTCACCATCATCCGCATTATCGCCAGTTCCCGCGTTGTCCTTATCGCTGTGGGCGAATTGTTTCAACAACTGCTGTAACTCGGATACCCGCTGCTGCACCCGGTAATTGAAACTGTCCTCGGGATAATTGCCATCGGCGTCCATCTCACCGCGCGGTTGCCCGGATAGGATCTCCATGACATCCTCGACATGCTCCGCGACATAAACACTGAACTGCTCGTCCACAACCGCCTGGCGGATATCCTCGCGCAGCATCAAGTGTACCTGGTTGGTGGCCGGGATAATCACCCCCTGCTCGCCGCTCAGTCCGCGCATCTGACAGATATCGAAAAACCCTTCAATTTTCTCATTGACCCCGCCGATGGCCTGGATTTCGCCCAGCTGGTTGATCGAACCGGTGACCGCAATCGATTGATCCAGCGGTATCTCACCCAGTGCCGATAACAACACGCACAGCTCGGCCGCAGAGGCACTGTCACCGTCGACCATGCCATAGGATTGCTCGAACACCAGGCTTGCCGACAACGGCAGCGGCTGGTTGGCGGCATAACGGCTGGCCAGGTAGGAAGACAGGATCATGACCCCCTTGGAATGGATGTGTCCGCCGAGCTTGGCCTCGCGCTCGATATCGATCACCCCGCTGCGGCCGAGACGCGCGGTGGCGGTGATCCGCGAGGGCTGACCGAACATGTAATCACCGATCTGCAACACCGACAGGCCATTGACCTGGGCGACCTTGGCGCCCTCGGTATCGATCAGCTTGATACCGCGCACGACCTGTTCCTGCAACAGTTCGCGGTATTTATCCTGGCGGTAGAGTTGCTTGTCGATGGCCTTGTTGACATGCTGCAGACTGATGACCGCGCTGTCCTCCTTGCCCGCCCAGTACTCGGCCTCGGACAACAGATCGCGCAGGCTTTCGATATGCAGGGATAATTTCTCGCTGTCGTCCGCCACCCGAGATGCCTGCTCGATAACGCGGCCAACCCCGGCCTTGTCCAGCGGACGGGAGCCCTCGCGTTGCTGGATCGCCGCGATCATCCGTGCATACAGCTGGCTGTTGTCAGCACTGCGGGCGGTATGGTGGGAAAAATCAGCCTCTACCTTGAACAACTGGCTGAACTCCGGATCGTAGGCTTTCAGCAGGTAATACAGGATCGGTTCACCGGTCAGCACCACCTTGACATCCAGGGGTATAGATTCCGGTTCCAGTGACACACTGCTGGCCAGGCTCAGCATCTGTTCCAATGACTGGATCTTGATCTGGCGCGCTTTCAGCACCCGTTTCAAACCTTCCCAGGAAAATGCGTGGGTCAGGACCTTGCGCGCATCGAGGATCAGATAACCGCCATTGGCCCGGTGCAATGCGCCTGATTTGATCAGGGTGAAATTGGTCACCAGGGTGCCCATCTGGGCCAGGTACTCGGTGCGCCCGATCAGGTTTTGATAGGTCGGGTTATCCTCGAATACGATCGGCGCTCCCTCGGTCTCGGTGTTATCGACGATGACATTGATACTGAATTCATGAAACTCGGCCGCACGCTTGCTGACATTGTCGATTTCATGCTGGCCATCCTGCGGCAGGAAGGCCTCGACATTCTCGATCGCGAAGTTTCTGACCTCGGCCAGATAGGTCATCACCTCCGCTTGCTCGCGATAGGTATTCTCCATCGCCGCCATCAGCTGTTCCACCGTATGCTGGGTGAATTCACGATTGAGCTCCTTGAGGCGCTGATGATGCTCGCGCTGCAGCAACGGCAGATCACGAATGATTGCCTGTAACTCGAGCTGGATATCGTCGATCAGTTTCTCGATCCGCTCCCGATCCGCCTGCGAAAGTTTCTTGTACTCGCCGGGTTCCAGCAGCTTGCCGTCCACCGTCGGTCCCAGGGTATAGCCGCGCGGGGTGCGCATGATCGCGATACCCTGGCCCTCGGCATCGTCATTCAATTTCTTGAACGCCTGCTCCTGGCGCTCGGTCAGTTCATCCTCGATTTCCTGCCGGCGGTTATGATACTCCTCGCTCTGGAACGAGGCCGGCAGCGACAACAGTAAATCCTCGACCAGCGACTGCATGTCCTTGCGCAGCTGGCTTCCCATGCCGACCGGCAACTGCAATACCCTGGGTTTTTGCGGATTGTCGAAGTTGTTGACGTAACACCAGTCGGAGCCCACCTGCTCGCCGGCGGCGCGTTGCTCCAGTACCTGTTTGACCAGTTCATGCTTGCCCAGCCCGGAAGGTCCGAGCACAAACAGGTTGAAGCCATAGCGATCGATATCTACGCCGAATTCGATCGCCTCCAACGCGCGCTGTTGGCCCAGCGGCTGAGCCAGCGGCTCGATCTCGGCGGTGCTGGTGAAATCGAACTGTGACAGGTCACAGCTGTGGTACAGCGCCTCGGGCTGCAGGCGTTTATCCCTTTTAATCATCCCGCTACTACAGCAACTTCGGCAGATGGGCCCTGATGTCCTTGATATTGTGTTCTACCAGGTTTTTATCGATTTCCTCCTCGATGCGCTCCGCGCATTGCTTGTTGAGAAAACCGCGCAGCAGGCCAAGAAACTTCGGCGGTGCGATCAGGTAGACCCGGTGCAGATTGTTATCGCGGCAACCTTCCTCGATTTCACCACATAATTCACGCGCGAAGATTTCCGCCTCCTGCTGGCGTGGATCGGATTCGTGGCCCATCGAGTGCCGGCCATAGCCGCCGGAATCACTACCGCTGCCACTGCCATCGGCGACCAGGTCCTGCGCTCGCATCCGGCTCGCGGGATGGATGAAACCACTTTTATCTTCCAGTTCGGCAGTCTTATTTTCAGCGGCCAGAATGCGCGCCTTGCTGCTATCTGCAACAACAACCCAAATAGTCATAGATGTCCCTCCAACATAAGATATTTTACGCTCAGACCGGATAGCCTAAGCCATTCATTATTATCCGGCATCGATACAGATCAACCGCCGTGTGTTTCGCCGCCGCATTTGCCGGGCTAGCACCCATCATACGCGATATCGAAACAGACTTGCATTTATCCATGGCGATACCTACACTAGATGAGAACATATTGAGAACTTTAACATGAAACTCAGCTATATACACGATGCTAACACCGAGCTGTCGCAGTTGGAAATACCGCTGTTTGCCAGTCGTGTACGCGCCGGCTTCCCGTCGCCGGCCGATGATTTCATCGACCGCCCGCTCGATCTCAACGAATTCCTGATCAAGAAGCCCTCCGCGACCTTTTTCGCCTGGGCCGAAGGCGATTCGCTGCGTGATATCGGGATCACCCATGGTGACCTGCTGATCATCGACCGTTCGGCCGAGCGCGGCCACGGCGCGGTGGTGGTCGCCGCGATCGATGGTGAACTGACCTGCAAGATCCTCGACCTGCGCCGCGGCCTGTTGCTGGCAGCCAACGATGCCTATCCACCGATCCGGGTCAGCGGCAAGGAAGAGCTGCTGATCGAGGGCGTGGTCACCCACAACATCAAATGCCACCTGCGCCAAAAATAGCGGGGCCGATAGCGCATGATGGCCCTGGTCGACTGCAATTCCTGTTATGCCTCCTGTGAGCAGGTATTTCGTCCTGACCTGCGCGATAAGCCAGTGGTGGTATTGAGTAATAATGACGGCTGCATCATCGCCCGCAGCAAGGAGGCCAAGGCACTCGGAATCCCTGATCTGAAGCCCTATTTCAAGGTCGAGGCATTCCTCAAACAGCACCGGGTAAAGGTGTTCTCCGCCAACTTTCGCCTGTACGGCGATATCTCCAACCAGGTCATGGATACCCTACGCGGGTTTTCGCCGCATGTGGAGCAGTACAGTATCGACGAGATGTTCCTCGATTTCGATGGCCTCAACCAGGATCTCGAGCGTTATGGCGATAGCGTCAAGCAAACCATCTGGCAACACGTGCGGATGCCGGTCGGGGTCGGTATCGCCCCGACCAAGACCCTGAGTAAGCTGGCCAATCACGCGGCGAAGAAGATCAAGCGTTCCGGGGTTGCGGTGCTCGATACCCCGGCCAAGTGGCAATGGCTGCAACAACGCCTGCCGATCCGCCAGGTCTGGGGTATCGGCGGCCGCCTGACCCGGCGCCTGAATGCGATCGGCATCCACAATGCCTACCAGCTGGCCCAGGCCGATCCGCGCTTTATCCGCAAACAGACCAGCGTCAACGTCGAACGCACGATCCGTGAACTCAATGGCGAGGCCTGCATCGGTCTCGACGAGGAACCGGCCGCGAAGAAGGAAATCTTCGTCACCCGCTCGTTTGGCCGCAAGACCCGCAGCGAGGAAGAACTATTGCGCCACATCAGCCGCTATGCCGCGGCCGCGGCGGAAAAGCTGCGCAGTCAGAACAGTTTCTGCAGCAGCCTGTACCTGTTTGCCCACACCTCCGAGTTCAAACCCGGGTTCTACAGCAACAGCATCGTCATGCGCCTGCCCTACCCGACCAGCGACAGTAGCCTGATCATCCGTTATGCCAAGGCCGGGATGCGGGAGCTGTATCGGTCCGATGGCCTGTTTGCCAAGTGCGGTATCGGCCTGCTGGATATCCGAGATCGCAGCTTTTACCAGTACGATTTATTCAGTCCCGGCCAGAACAGTGTCACCGATGAACTGATGCAGGTTATGGATGATATCAACCAGCGCTATGGCCGCGACTCGGTAACCTTTGGGGCAGAAGGGCTGACCGGCAAGTGGACCATGCGCCAGAACCGGTTATCGCCGGCCTACACTTCGTCGTGGGTGGATATTCCGAAGATTCATTGCTGACTCAGCGACGTTGAGCGGGGCAACGGGGGGGGATTTAACCGAGATTGACTGAAAATACGGGGGGTTGTGACGCAGCTGCCTGGTTCCTTATCTTTGACCACCAGGGTGCGGGCAATTTTATCGTGCCAACCCTGCTTCCTTTTATCCCAGGCCACCCAGAAAAAGCCGAGGCCAAGCGGAATCAAGGATACATAATAGGCAAAGTATCTGAGTACCAGCCTGCCTTTAGACGCTTTATCCAGGCTATTGGCATCAACGATTTTCAAGCCCAGCAGCATTTTGCCCGGGGTGGCGGCCCAATAGAACCAGAAAGCCATGGTCAGGACAAAAGGCAGCACGTAGGAGATAAAGAAATCCGCTCCACCCTGAATGATATCGGTCGATTCGAAATAGATAGCGCCATAGACCATCCAACCGAGGGTGAAGGTGAGCGCCATCACCCAGATCGAATCAATAAAACTGGCGATGAAACGCAGCCAAAAACCGCCATAGACGGGTTCCCGCTCGACACTGTCGTCGATTAATTCTGCCTCGGGTGCTTGATAAATATCTCCCATGATGACTCTCCTTGCGCGCTGTTCTGTGACCGCCAGCTGGCGGCGATGGTTAAGATCCGCCGGTTAACTTGTTAAGCGACCTGAATCAAAGGTCTTTAAGGAGAATAGACGGCAAATTGCGTATTGGCCGGATTTTTTGTCAACCCCGGCGCCAGGCATGAAACTTCTCGACCCACTGCAGAACCGCCTGCGGGGCATGCGCGCGCTTCCATTCCCCGGCAACATATTTATTAGCCTCGGCCAGGGTCGGGTAGATATGGATGGTGCCGAGGATCTTGTTCAGGCCGATGCCCTGTTTCATCGCCAGCACATACTCGGCGATCAGGTCACCTGCATGCTCACCGGCAATCGTCACGCCGAGGATCTTGTCCTTGCCGGGAACGGTCAACACCTTGACCAGGCCATGTGCTTCGCTGTCGGCGATCGCCCGGTCCAGGTCATCGATGCCGAAAGTGGTGACCTCGTATTCAACCCCCTGCTCTTTCGCCTCCTGTTCGTTGAGGCCGACGCGGGCCACTTCCGGATCGGTAAAGGTGACCCACGGAATGACGCGATAATCCACCCGGAATTTTTTCACTCCGCCGAACAGGGCATTCACCGTGGCGTACCAGGCCTGGTGCGAGGCCGTGTGGGTGAACTGGTATGGGCCGGCGACATCGCCGCAGGCGAAGATATTGGGGTAGTTGGTCTGCAGAAACTCGTTGACTTCGATGGTTCGGCGATCGGAAA
>JASJBV010000186.1 GCA_030066335.1 Gammaproteobacteria bacterium | reverse complement strand
GAACGGAAAATCCGCACCCAGCCAGGCATAGGTCCGGGAAGAAACCCAGTAACGGCACAGTGCCCCGAGAGCACCCCCTATTGCTATCGACAGATACAGCATGCTTGCAGCTTAAGTCGCGTTTGTTTTCCGGCGAAAACGCGGTATTGTACTGATGTATCTTTAATATTCATATAACCGAGCAAACCATGCGCCCATTTTTCCGTCAGCTGTTGTGGCTAACCCTGGCTTTGCCGCTGCTCAGCCATGCGATCGAGGAACAACATGTTCGCGATAAGGCCCACACCGTCTATGGCCTGTACCTGACCCCGTTCGAAGCCTACAACATGAAAATCCAACAGGCTGACCAGGTGTTGCTGGTGGATGTGCGCACCCGTCCCGAGCTGAAATACGTTGGTGCCGGCACCGTCATCGATGCCAATATTCCCTCCCGCTTCCTCCGCACCGACTTCGCCTGGTCCGAGCGTTCCCAGACCTATCGCACGACCCAAAACGACCACTTTGTCGCCGACATGGAAAAACTGCTGCAGGTGAAAAACGCCGATAAAAATACCCCGATCATCCTGATGTGTACCTCGGGCAGCCGGGTGCCGTCGCTGGCGAAGAAATTACAAGCGGCCGGTTTTACCACCGTCTATTCTTTGTACCAGGGTTTCGAGGGGATCAAGCACAAGGACGGCGTCAGCAAGGGCTGGCGCACGGTCGATGGCTGGAAAAATGCCGGCCTGCCCTGGAGTTACAAGCTCAACAAGCAGGCAATGTATTTCAACTTTGACTCCACCCAGACCGGGGCCAGCGATTGAACCGGGACGAGTCCATCTCCAACCCTGAATTCAGTCAGCAGATCAAACTGATCGGGCGTGAGCTGGGTTTTCAGGATTGCGCGATCACCAACACCCGGCTTGATCAACAACATCAGCATTACCACGCCTGGCTTGAGCAGCATTACCATGGCGAGATGGCCTACATGGCGCGCAATATCGACAAGCGCCTGGATCCGGCCAGGCTGGTGCCCGATACCCTGTCGGTGATCTGCACCCGGATGGATTACCTGCCGCAGTCCTCGGCCGAATGTATCGACCTGCTGGACCATCACAGCAAGGCCTATGTCTCGCGCTACGCGCTGGGCCGCGACTATCACAAACTGATCCGCAAACGCCTGCAGCAATTCGCCAAACGGCTGCAGGACCTGGTTGGGGAATTCGGTTACCGGGTATTTACCGACAGCGCCCCGGTACTGGAAAAGGCGCTCGCGGTTAAGGCCGGTCTGGGCTGGATGGGCAAGCACAGTAATATCCTGCATCGGGAGCATGGCTCCTGGTTTTTTCTCGGCGAGATCTTCACCGACCTGCCGCTGACCCCGGATCAAGCGCAGAGCGATCATTGCGGGGAATGCACCGCCTGTATCGATAAGTGTCCGACCCGGGCCATCGTAGCGCCGTACGTGGTTGATTCCCGGCGCTGTATCTCATACCTGACCATCGAGCATCATTCGGCGATCCCGCTCGAATTCCGCCAGGCGCTCGGTAACCGGATTTATGGCTGCGATGACTGCCAGTTGTATTGCCCCTGGAATCGATTCGAACGTCTCACCGCAGAAACCGATTTTCATAGCCGACATGGCTTGTCCGATATTGAACTGGTAGACTGCTTCACGTGGAGCGAACAACAATTCCTCGACCGTTTCGAGGGTTCGCCAATTCGCCGCATCGGTTACCAGCGTTGGCGCAGAAACATCGCCGTCGCTCTTGGAAACGCGGCCTTTGACCCACATATCGTGAGCATACTAAAGTCGGCCCTGGACCAGGCCACCCCTCTGGTCGCGGAACATTGCCAATGGGCGCTCGATCAACAAATGAACAAGATGGGATCAGATAACGATGAAAGCCTGGTTTGATTTCCTTTCCTCCCAGACCTTACAACCCCTGCAGGACAACGACGCGATTTGCGCCCTGCGCGATACCGGTCTGTTATACGTCGGTGGCGACGATGCCAGCGAATTCCTGCAAAACCAGTTGAGCAACGATATCCAGTTGACTAGTCCATCGCTGTCCCAACTGAGCAGTTTTTCCAATGCCAAGGGGCGCATGTTCGGCATCTTTCGCGTGATTCAAATCGAAGGCGGTTACCTGCTGGTACTGCCGCACTCGATCCTGGCCGAGGTGCAGGACCAACTGCATCGCTATATCCTGCGTTCCAAGGTCATCCTGGCCGATATAACCGACAGCTTTTGCCTGTTCAGCATCACCACCGGAGCGGATGACCCGATCCAGCACGAGGCCCTGCCCGATCAGGTCAACCAGGTCTACCAGAGCGATTCCCTGATCAGCGTGTGTTTGCCGTCCGCGAGCGGACGCCGGCGCCACCTGCTGATCGATAACAGCGCCGAGGAAGCGATCGCCTTGTGGCAGCAATTCGCTACCCGATTAGCGGTCAATGACCAGCAGCAGTGGCGACTGCAGGAAATCGATGCCGGTATTCCCACGGTTTACCCCTCGACCTCTGGTGCTTTCGTTCTGCAGATGAGCAACCTGCAACTGTTGGATGGGGTCAGTTTCAAAAAGGGCTGTTATCCGGGCCAGGAAGTCGTCGCGCGCATGCAATACCTGGGTAAATTGAAACGACGAATGTACCTGGCCGAAATCAAGGGCGTGTGCCCACAGCCGGGTGATGAATTACAGAGCAGGGACAGCGACAAGGCCGATGGCAGTGGCAAGGTCGTGGATGCGATTCAGCTGGACCAGCAAAACTGCCGCCTGTTGTTCATTGGCCAGATCGAAAAAGCCGAGTCCGACAAACTGGTGCTATCGGCCCAGATTGACGCGAAAATGAATCTATTACCCCTGCCCTATGCGTATGCTGACTAGCGTTTGGATTTGATCCATTTCCCGCTCCGGGCCGGCCCTCGATAAAAAACAGCAAACCCGGAATTGCCTTCTATACTCCAGTGACATTCTTCTGATAACTATAAGGAAAGCCATCAATGAGCATCACTGCTGAGTCCATTCTGGATGATTTGGAAAATGATCGTCTGCCGCTACCTACCCTGCCTGAAGTCGCAATCAAGGTTCGCGATACGGTAGACAGTGAAGATGTATCCATCCGTGATATCGCGGATATCATCATGACCGATGCCGCCCTGTCGGCACGTATCATCCAGGTCGCTAACTCGGCCTTGTACCGGGGTTTGAGTACTGCCGATACGGTGCAGAATGCGATTACCCGAATGGGTCTCAACACGGTGCGTACACTGGCCACTTCGCTGGTAATGAAACAGTTGTTCCAGGCCACCCATCCGGTGGTCGACAAGTATCTCAGGCAGGCATGGAAAATAAGTACCGATGTCGCCGCGTTGAGTGCCGTGCTCGCCAAGAGCTACACCAACCTGGAAGCGGATAGCGCACTGCTCGCGGGCCTGACCCATTCCATTGGTATGTCACCGATCCTGGTCAAAGCCGAGAGCGACCCGGCCCTGTTGAACAATACCGAGTCGCTGGATAAGCTGATCAACGATTTGTACCCCAAGGTCGGGGCATCCATCCTCAAGAACTGGGATTTTCCGGAAGCCATGGTGCAGGTGCCGGCAGAGCACCTGGATATCAATCGCAGTAACAGCGGTGCGGCTGACCTGACCGACCTGGTGCAGGTTGCGCTGGTCAAGACCGTGGCCGGCAGCAATCACCCGCTGGGGCATGTCAACTCGACCGAGCTGGCATCATTCCATCGTCTGGGCATGGCCGATGATTACGAGGAGATCGATATGTCCGGCGGCGTCGAGGAAATCAAGGAAGCCATCCTTTAAAACCAAATTAACCACGAAGGACACGAAGCACACGAAGGTAATGTTAGGGCATACTAACTCTAAAGCTTGAACCACGAACAATCAGAGCATTTACTTTAAGTTTGCAATAAACCAAGTCATTCTTCGTGTTCTTCGTGCTCTTCGTGGTTCCATTCCCTCAGTATCGACTATTCGGGTCGCATGTGCGGGAACAGCAGCACATCACGGATGCTGGCCGAGTCGGTCAGGAACATCACCAGGCGATCTATCCCGATACCCTCACCCGCAGTCGGCGGCATACCATACTCCAGCGCCCGGATGTAATCATCATCGAAATGCATCGCCTCTTCGTCACCGGCATCCTTGTCCTGCACCTGCTTGCGAAAACGTTCGGCCTGGTCTTCCGGATCGTTTAACTCGGAGAAGCCGTTGGCCAGTTCCCGCCCGGCGAGGAAGAATTCAAAGCGGTCGGTAATGAAGTGATCGGTATCGCTGCGCCGCGCCAGCGGCGATACTTCGGCCGGATAGCCGGTAATGAAGGTTGGGTCCAGCAAACGATGTTCGACCGTTTTTTCGAAAATCTCGATCTGGACCTTACCCAATCCCCAGCTGTCCTCGAACGGGATCCCCAGTTTTTGCGCTTCGGCACGACATGACTCTAGGTCATCCAGGGCCTTGGCATCGATTTCCGGGTTGAAATGCAGAATCGATTCCTTGACCGTCATTCGGGCGAAAGGCATGCCCAGGTCATATTCATCGCCCTGATAGCTCAACTTGGTGTTGCCCACCACGGTCAGCGCCAGGTTGCGGATCATGTCCTCGGTCAGGTCCATCAACTCATGATAGTCCGCATAGGCTTCATAGAATTCGATCATGGTGAATTCCGGGTTATGCCGGGTCGACAATCCCTCGTTGCGAAAATTACGATTGATTTCGAATACCCGCTCGATACCACCGACCACCAGCCGCTTCAGGTACAGTTCGGGGGCGATGCGCAGGTACAGGTCGAGATCCAGCGCATGGTGATAAGTCACGAACGGACGTGCGGTAGCGCCACCCGGTATCACCTGCATCATCGGCGTCTCTACCTCCATGAAGCCCTTTTCCACCAGGTATTGACGGATGAAATTGATCGAGGCGCTGCGGATCTGGAATACCCGCCGCGAATCCTCGTTCATGATCAGGTCCAGATAACGCTGGCGGTATTTTTGCTCGGTATCGGTCAGGCCATGGTATTTTTCCGGCAACGGCCGCAGTGACTTGGTCAGCAGGTATAGCTTGCTGACCTTGAGTGACAGCTCACCGGTCTTGGTTTTGAACAGGATACCTTCCGCGCCGAAGATATCGCCGATATCACTTTGCTTGAAATCGGTATAGTTTTCCGCACCTATGGTGTCGCGGTGGACATAGATCTGGAACTGCCCGGTCATGTCCTGCAACTTGGCAAAACTGGCCTTGCCCATCACGCGCTTGAGCATCATTCTTCCGGCTATACAAGCAGTTACAGACATTTCTTCAAGTTCTTCCTTGGTCTTGTGGCCGTATTGTTTGGACAGCTCGATGGCCAGATCGTCACGTTTGAAATGGTTCGGATAGGCCTGGCCTTTCTCCCGCATCGCCGCCAGTTTCTCCCGGCGCTGGGCGATCAGCTTGTTCTCGTCTTCAGCCTGAACCGGCTGATTCTCGGGATTTTGTTGCTCAGTCATAACTACAATCCGCTCTTCAAAGAGGCTTCGATAAATTGGTCGATCGAACCGTCCAGCACCGCCTGGGTATTGCCGGTTTCGACGGAGGTACGCAGGTCCTTGATCCGCGACTGGTCCAGCACGTAGGAGCGAATCTGGCTGCCCCAGCCGATATCCGACTTGCCGTCCTCGACATTTTGCGCGGCCGCATTACGTTTCTGCAGCTCCAGTTCATACAGCTTGGCCTTCAACTGCTTCATCGCGGTCGCCTTGTTCTTGTGCTGGGACCGGTCATTCTGGCACTGTACCACGACATTGGTCGGCAGATGGGTAATCCTCACCGCCGACTCGGTCCGGTTGACGTGCTGGCCGCCGGCACCACTGGCGCGGTAGACATCGATGCGCAGATCCGATGGATCGATTTCGATATCTATGTCGTCATCCACTTCCGGCGACACGAAAGCCGCGGCAAACGAGGTATGGCGCCGGTTACCCGAGTCGAACGGGGATTTGCGCACCAGTCGATGGACCCCGGTCTCGGTACGCAACCAGCCATAGGCATATTCACCCTGGAAACGCACCGTCGCACTCTTGATCCCGGCCACGTCGCCGGCCGAGACCTCGATCAATTCGGTTTTGAAACCCTTGCGTTCACCCCAGCGCAGGTACATGCGCAACAGCATTTCCGCCCAGTCCTGGGCCTCGGTGCCGCCGGACCCGGCCTGGATGTCGAGGAACGCATTGCTGGCATCCATTTCACCGGAAAACATGCGGCGAAATTCCAACCCGGCCACCGTCTCTTCACATACCTGCAGGTCTTGCTCTACCGATTCGACGGTGGATTCATCCTGCTCCATCTCTGCCAATTCGAGTAACTCAGCGGCATCCTTGACCGCCCGGGTGGTGTTATCGAGGCCATCGACGATGGCCTCCAGGCGTGCCCGTTCCTTGCCCAAGTGTTGGGCCTGCTCCGGGTTATTCCAGATCTCGGGATCTTCCAGTTCTAAACGGATCTCTTCCAGTTTTTCCTTATTTTCAGCATAGTCAAAGATACCCCCTTAACGCGTCGATGCGCGCCAACAGGTCTTCGATGTGCTGGGAGATAGGATTGGTTTCTAACATAGCCAGGGTTAACTTGAAAAAGCGCCGAATTTTACCTGATATGGCGCCGTTTGTAATCACCGGAACTCGCATTCGAGCAAGATCCTATTCACTGCGGGCAGAAAAAGGCATAAAGTGAATCCACCAATAGCCGATTCTTGTCCGCATGCTGGTAATCTGCCGCCAAACCCGTTCCGATGAATAGCGCAAACACCAGGCTGCGCCTGGTCTACTTCGCCGACCCGATGTGTTCCTGGTGTTGGGGCTTTGCACCGGTGATCGAGGCTATCCGTGATCATTTTGCCGACCGGCTACCGATCCAGATGATCATCGGCGGGTTGAATCCCGGCAATCGCCGGCCCCTCAGCAGTGAGCGCAAACAGGAGCTCAGGCAGCACTGGCTTCACGTGCAGCAACTCACAGGCCAGGCGTTCAATTTCGATTTCTTCGAACGCGACGATTTCGTCTATGACACCGAACCGGCCAGCCTTGCCGTAATCAGCTGTTACCGCCTGCAAGCGGATTCGTACATGGCGTTTATGCAATATCTGCAAGCGGCCTTCTACTCCCGCAATCTCGATATCAGCGATGAATCGACCCTGCTGCAGCTGGCGGAAGCTTTCGGCCTGGATCCTGACCGCTTTCGCCAGACCCTGCATGAGGAAGAGACCAGACGCATCACCCATCTGGGTTTCAGCTATGCGCGGCATCTGCAGGTCAGTGGCTTCCCTACCCTGTTCGGACAAACCGATGAGGTCAATACCGTGCTCACCCGTGGCTATCAGGCACT
>JASJBV010000185.1 GCA_030066335.1 Gammaproteobacteria bacterium | reverse complement strand
TCGGGTTCCTGCGACAGCGCGCGGGCGATCGTCAGGCGTTGCTGCTGGCCGCCGGAGAGCAGGCTGCCCAGCGAGTTCAGGCGGTCCTTGACCTCGTCCCAGAGCGCCGCGCGGCTCAGGCAGCGTTCCACGATCACGTCAAGCTCGGCCTTGTTCTTCATCCCGGATAAACGCGGCGCCAGAGCGACATTGTCGTAGATGGTCATGGGCAGGCCGACCGGCAGTGGGAACACAACGCCGATACGCGAGCGTAGTGCGTAGATGTTGTTGAGCTTGCGAATATCCCGGCCGTTGAACAGGATGTCGCCCTGAACCTTCATCTCCGAGTTGAACATGTCCATGCGGTTGAGCGCTTTCAGGAACGATGTCTTGCCGGCGTTGGCGGGGCCGATGATGCCATAGATCTCGTGCTCGCGAATATCCAGCGAGATACCGCTCAGCGCCGGCACGCCCTTGTAGCTGATGGCCACGTCCCTGACCTGTAGCAGGTTGTTCACGGCATGTGATGCATCGGCACCGACTGTTGTGTTTTCTTCGGCTGACATCGTGCTTACCATTTTTTCTTGCCCCTCAACCAGGCCCGGAATATGATCGAAAGGCTGTTCATGGTCAGAACCAGGGCGATAAGCATCAAGGCTACGCCGTAGGGCAGGTTCTCGGGCACGCCGGGGACCTGTGTCGAGACCACGAACAGGTGCAGTGGCATGGCCATGGTCTGGTCAAAAATCCCCTGAGGCAGGAACGGGGTGAAGAACACGGCGCCGGTGAACATAATGGGGGCAGTCTCGCCGGCGGTGCGCGATATCTCGAGAATGAGGCCGGTAAGGATGCCGGCGATGGAATTCGGCAGTACCACGCGGCGGATGGTCTGCCAGCGGGTGGCGCCCATGTTCCAGCAGGCCTCGCGAAAGGCTTGCGGTACCGCTTGCAACGACTCCTTGGTGGCCACGATGACCAACGGCAGCGTCATGATGGCCAGCGTCAGGCTGGCGGCGAGGATGCTGGTGCCGAATTGGAAGAACAGCACGAAGGCACCGAGCCCAAACAGGGCATGCACAATCGACGGAACGCCGGCCAGGTTGATGATGGCGAGGTTGATGATGCGGGTGAGCCAGTTGTTGCCGGCATACTCGCTGAGATAGATGGCGGCCGAGATGCCTATCGGTATGGCAATCACCAAGTCCACCGCGACCAGCCAGACTGTGCCCAGCAGAGCCGGGAAGATGCCGCCCGCCGTCATGCCCTTGGTCGGACTGTCGAGCAGGAAATCGAGCGAGATCACCGGACTGCCTTTTACCACCAGGGTCCCGAGGATGATCAGAACCGGGATAATCAAAAACAGGGTCATCAGCAGGAACAGGATGTTGACGAGCCGCTGGACCTTTTTGTTCCTGGCATTGAGCGTGGATGTCTCGAACATAGTGGGTAATTACCTACTTCTTGGCAACGTCGCGGACGATCAGGTCGGCGGCGAGGTTAATCACGAAGGTGATCATGAACAGGAAGATGCCGAGGGTGAACAGCGCCTGATAATGTTCTGAACCCACGGCGGTTTCACCCAGTTCCGCGGCAATGGTGGCCGGCAGGGCGCGCACCGAGTCGAAGACACTGCCCGGGATGTTGATAGCGTGACCGGTCGCCATCAGCACTGCCATGGTTTCCCCGAAAGCCCGTCCAACACCGAGCAGCACGGCACCCAGCAGGCCATTCCTGGCTGCCGGCAATACCGTCTTTTGGATGACTTGCCAGCGGGTGGCGCCCAGGGCCTCGGCGGCTTCCCGGTAGGGGTCGGGGACAGCCTTGAGCGCATCCTCGGCGATGGAGGTCATGATCGGGGCTGCCATCAGCCCGAGGATGATGCCGGCATTGAGAACATTCAGCCCGACCGGAACGTCGAAAAGTTCAATGATAAGCGGGTTCATGATGCTCAGCCCGATGAAGCCCCAGACCACCGAGGGGATCGCAGCCAGCAGTTCCACCAGGATCTTGAGCGTCTCACGGGTCTTGCCGGTAGCGAACTCTGCGATATAAATCGCCGTGCCCAGAGAAAACGGGATGGCCACCACCATGGCCAGGACGGTGACACTGGCCGTACCTACGATCATCGCAAAGATACCGTATTCCGGGTCCTCTTCCTCGGCCGGGTACCAGTAGGGGGAGGTGAAGAACTCCACGAAATCGAAGCGATCGAGGATAAAGCCAAGGCCTTCCTTGGTGATGAAGATAAAGATCCCGGCGACGAAGATGATGGCCGATATGCCGCCGATGAAGATCAGCGACTGCATGACCTTGTCGATATACCATTCCACATTGTGGCGGTCGAAATCCGCCCTCTTTACCAGCGGTTGCATGTCAGAATTTGCCATGATCAGGGCGCGTCTTCACCGCGCAGTGTTTCCATGAGGTCGCGTACCCGCAGCGCGATCTCTCGGTAGGCTTCCTCGAGCTGGCGGGAAACTTCCTGCGCATCGCCGCTGTCGGAAATGGACCCAACGTCCCATGCGAGTGGGGTGGTGTGGAACGGGATATTTTCGAAGTAATCGCTGACCGGTCCTTCCAGGCTGATAATCACGTGATGGAGACTCAGCGCCTCCGGTGCCGGGTTAAGGGCTTTCGGGGACTCGCCCTCCAGGGAGATTCCGTGTCCCTTGAGGAATGCGACCATGGTCGTGTTGAGCACGGCGGCGGGTTCCTTGCCGGCACTGGCGAACACACCGCTGCCGGGGTAATTGTTGCCTGCGATGGCGGTCGCCATCTGGCTCAAGCAGCTGTTATCGTTGTCGACAAACAGCACGTCGTAGGTCTTGGGCGCCTTGGTTTCGCCGGTGGCCGCGAACACAGCTTCCTCGCAGAGGTTCTTGGCCTGATCGGCGACGCGCTTGAGCTGGGTGAAGACCGCAAAGACCGCCAGCAGGTACTTCACGGCATCACGGTCGGGGTTGGCCATCAGTTCCGCGTAGACCACGTCCAGGTTGTGCTCCATTTTCTCTTCCAACACCATCGTGGAACGCGCCAGTCCGGCATCCAGGTTGTTCAGCGCCTGGATGGCCTGTTGCAGCATCGTGATGGTGTCCTTGGCGACGCGACCGAGTTCCTCCGCCATGGAGCCGGACGGTGGCTCGGAGAACTGCAGCGCTTCGCGGGAAATGGTCACCGCGTAGTCGCCGACCCGTTCCAGCTCGATATTCGCCCTGATCACCGAAGAGATCAGGCGCATATGGCCGGCGCTGGGCAGGTGCACCGCGATGAAGCGGTGGCACATGTCGTCGATGCTGCGCATCATGCGGTTGACGGCGTGGTCAGAAATCACGGTTTCGGCTGCCAGCGCGGTGTCCCCGGACTGTAGCGCCTGCATGGCGTTGCTGACCATGGTCTCGACCATGCCGGCCATGGTCGCCACGTGGCCGCGAATTTCGGTCAGGTCTTTGTCCAGGCGCTCTTCGTAGTGTGTCATAGTGCTGATCCTGCGATCACCGGTATATGGTTTTCAGTTCGTACAGTTCCTCTGCCGAAATTCTTATTGACCTGCGGCATCGAAACCCTGGTTTGTCAGTCAAGTTTGTCAGTGAACGGGAGCGGCAGTGCCGCTCCCGTCGTCGTTACCTGTCAGTTACAGCTGACCTTGCGAATCGGCGCATAACCCTTTTCCTGCAGTATGCACTGGCCCACATCGCTCTTGATCCAGTCGAGGTACTCCTTGACCGCGCCCTGGGGCTCGCCGTTGGTGTACATGAACAGCGGCCGTGCGATCGGGTAGCTGCGGTCGCTGGCGGTTGCGACGCTCGGCGAGACGCATTCGTCACCGGTCTTCTTGGCTACACATACCGTCTGGAGGTGATCCGTAGCATAGGCCAGGCCGCTGTAGCCGATGGCACAGGGCGTTTTCTCGACCAGGTCGACGACATCCTTGGAGCCGTGCATGTCCAGCGTCCCCTGGCGGAACTTGACCTTCTTGCCGAGCACTTCCTTCTTGAAGTAGGCATAGGTGCCGGAGTTGTTCTGGCGGTTGACCACGACGATCTTGTCGCCTTTGCAGCCGGGCACCGTGATGCCCATGTCCGACCACTTCTTGACCTTCTGGCCACGGGCATAGATGTCGCTAATATTCTGGTAGGTCATCTTGCTCGCCGGGTTGTCCTTGTGAATGAAGACCGCCAGCGCGTCGTAACCGACCACGTGCTCGACCGGGTTCTGACCATTCTTTTTGGCCAGCTTCATTTCCTTTTCCTTCATGCTGCGACTGGCATTGGCGATGTCCACGGTGCCGTTGATCATGGCGGCGATGCCGGTGCCGGATCCACCGCCCGAAACGGCAACGGCGACGTCGGCATTGACGGACGGATAGGTCTCGGCCCAGGCCTGGGCCACGTTGACCAAAGTGTCCGAACCCTTGTTTTGTATGACGGTACGCTCAGCCAATGCTGGTAGACTGAAAACGATGCAGGACGTGGCCGCCAACAATTTGGTCAATAGTTCCTTTTTCATAAATCCCCCTCGGTTAGGTTTTTGCTGAAACTTGAAATCATTGTATCTATCAGCAGAGTCCTGATGCAGATCTAATCACGATCGGTGTCAGGATTCCCTCCCTCTTTGCCCTTTGGGGCTTGCAACAACTCCCTTTCGATCACGCCTGTTGTGAGGACTCGTTGGCTGTTTAATTTTGCCAATATTACACCAAGATGAAACAAATATTACAAATTTGTTGCAGGCTTTTAAAGGAGTTTGGGATTTTTAATATTTTCATGCCTGGGATTATCTGTCATCATATTGTAATAATTACTGTATTGCGAACTTAATTGGCTGTATTTAATTAAAAAATAAAATATCGGTAAAGCGCGTAGTTCGGTATATCTTGGGAAATCACGAGCCTGCCTGGGCTTTTCTCTATGATTGGGCTAATGTCACCACGCAATTTGATGGATAATAGTAGTTTGGTGTCTTGGCTAACTTAGTCGAACATCATTTGTGAAACTCTGATCGATTCAGAGTTTCCTGCGTTATAGGCAGGGATTGCTCTCGATAATCCTGCTGCATTTGCACATTGCCTGGAGGCCAGATGTACTGTGATTTTCAATGGCTCTAAGCCATTGATGATGAGGGAAACGACAAATCACGTTTTTTGTTTCCGTTCTCTGAGATTTGCATGCAAGTAACTCATCAGAGGTTCTTAACTGTGTGGCGATAACGGCTACACACGGGCCGAATATCGGCCACTAGCGGATCGCCATAGATGAATGAACTGACAGAAATCTTCCATTCGATCTCACTCAGGTCAGATGACTTCGAGTTGGCGCTACGTATTCTGGTTCAGTTCATCTTGTTGAGTCTTTCCGCGGTATTTTCCGGATCGGAGACGGCACTGTTTTCTCTCAGCAGGATCGACCTGCAGAGGCTCAGGCAGAGGCGTGACAAACACTCTGAGAGCATTCACGCCATGTTGGATGAACCCAGGCGTTTGATAATTTCCATCCTGTGCGGCAATGAACTGGTGAATATCGCCTCTGCGGTCAATATGACCGCTATATTGCTTTTACTGTTTGGCGAATCCGACGTGGGATGGATCAATATTGTCATCATGGTGCCTTTGCTGCTGTTGATCGGGGAGGTTACGCCGAAGACGATTGCCGTCAGTTTTCCGGTCAAGTTCTCCACCCGCTTGACCGCCAGGGTTTTACCACGTTGGATCGTGTTGATTACACCCCTGCGGGAGGCGGTGCGGCTGGTCGCGGATCGCATCACCACCTTGATCGTGGGCGATGTGGTCGATCGCGAGAATATTCTGCAGCGGGATGAGTTGAAGACGCTACTCGAAGAGGGGGAGGAGACCGGTATCATCGATGCCACCGAACGGGTATTGATCGATAATCTACTGGAGGCGGCAGAGACTGATATTTCCAGGATCATGACCCCCGGTCCGCGCATTCGATTTCTGGATGCCGAGCTGCCGGTGGAAGAACTGATCGAAAAGTTCCGGCAGCATCACCACCCACGCATTCCGGTATACAAAGGTCATTGGGATAACGTTATCGGCTTTATCCATTCGGAAGATATCTTGAAGCTGGTGCGGGGAGGTGGAGACCTTTCCCTGGTGACGCTGGATATGATTCTCAAGCCGGCACATTTCGTCCCACCGACCAAGAAGGTCGATGAGATGTTCGACTATTTCCAGTCCCATAACACAAGAGTGGCGATCATTCTCGGTGAATACGGTGAGGTATTGGGTATCGTCACCATGAAAGATGTCTTGACCTTCATTTTTGGTGAGATCTCGGGAAAGATGGAGGGAATAGAATACTACCAGGAAGAAGATGAGAACAGCTATGTGGTGCCCGGAGACATGCGACTGGGTGATTTCTACAACCTGACTAACTTCGATATTGACGACCCAGTGATGACGACGATCGGGGGCGTGGCCTTCCGCTTGTTCGATGGGCTTCCCAAGGTTAGTGACAAGGTCTACTACGAAGGCTATGAATTCATAGCACGGGAGGTGAAAGGGCTGAGGATCAGTCAGGTACAGGTGCAGAAGCTCTCAGTGGAAGAGGAACCACCGGTTGTCTTAGAGGACGAAGTGAACGAGAAATCAGGGTTAAATGCAACGGAAGAACCGGATGAACATGCCGATACTGTGGTGGACAAGACGCCAGACGTTAACAAGCGGGGAGATGACTGATGGAGTGGGTTCTCGAACTGCTGTTGATTCTGGTGTTCCTGTTGCTCAAGGGATTCTTTTCCGGTTCCGAGATAGCCATGGTGAATTCGGACAAACTCAAACTGCGACATCAGGCCAAGGTTGGTGACAAAGGAGCCGGTTTGGTATTGAGGCTGTTCAAGACGCCAGATGTGATCTTGGGTACTACGCTGGTCGGCACCAATATCGCCACAGTCACGATATCGACCCTCGGCGCGCTGATCTTCATCAATTACTTTGGGGCGAGCGGCGACCTCATTTCGGTGATCGTGATGACACCCCTGCTGCTGATCTTGGGAGAGGTGGTGCCCAAGAGTATCTTCCAGCAGAAGGCGGACACGATCGCCGGTCGTACGATCTACGCTCTGCGTTTCTTCTCCTATCTTTTCTACCCGGTGATCTTCATCTTCAGCGGCGTGGCGAGGTTTATCACACGTATCGTAGGTGGTGGCGCGGCACCCAAGAATATGTTCATCACCCGCGAGGAGTTGCGAGTCTTGCTGGATGTCACGGAATCCGCGCCTGCCTCGACGATCGACAGAAAAAGGATTCGTCGTATCATCCGTTTTGCCGATACCACGGTGGGGGAAGCGATGATTCCATTGGCCGATGTGGTCGGTTTCAATGAAATGCGCAACATGAAAGAGGCGATTCGTACCGTCATCAAACACGGATACA
>JASJBV010000044.1 GCA_030066335.1 Gammaproteobacteria bacterium | reverse complement strand
CCCACGGTCAGGCCGGGCCGGGCCAGGCATACTTACTTCAGGTATTTCTTCAGCATTGGCCAGGCCTTGCGCATGTGCTCACGAATTTCCGGTTCGCGTTGGATCGCGAAATCGAGAAACGCCTGCGCCGCCAGCGACAATTCCTTGCCCTTGGGATAAACGATATTCCAGCTGCGCATGATCGGGAAGCCCTCGACATCCAGGATCGCCACCGGTCCGTCCTTGCTCTCCAGGGTCAGGGTATGCAGGGATAACACGGATAGACCCAGTCCGCCGACGATCGAGTACTTGATCGCCTCGTTACTGCCGATTTCCATCCGCACATTAGGCTTCAGGCCCTTGGCCTCGAATATGCGCAAGGTTGCGTCACGGATGCCTGAACCGGTTTCACGCATGATGAAAGGCTCCTGGCTGATTCTTTTCAGGCTGATTTGTTTCTTGCCCACCAGCGGATGATTGCGCGGTGCCATGACCACCAGCGGATTGGGCGAAAACTGATAGGATTCGATCTCTACTTCTCCCTCCGGCGCCTGGCCCATGATGTAGAGATCATCCTCGTTCGCATACATGCGTTCGATGATGCGATTGCGGTTGGTCACCTCCAGCGACAGCTCGATCCCGGGAAACTCATGGCTGAACTGGCCGAGCAATTCAGGTACCAGGTATTTACCCGTGGTCACCACGCCGATGCGGAGTTTGCCTCGTTGCAGGCCCTGAAAATCGGCTATCTTCATTTCCAGGTTGGCCAGGATCTGAAAGATATCGCGGCAGGCATGGTACAGCTCCTGGCCAGCCTCGGTGGGCACCACGTTACGCCCGACATGTTCGAACAACGGCAAACCGACGACATCGGTCAATTTCTTGATCTGCATCGACACCGTCGGTTGGGTCAGGAACAATTCCTCGGCGGCACGGGTGAAACTGCCCAGGCGAAAGATCGATTCGAAAATCTGCAGTTGGCGGAAGGTAGAGTGTCTGATCAGGTGATCAGATTTGGCGGTAGATGGCGTGTAGCCCTGGCTGCTGTCTTTCGTCGGCATAACCCCCACCCGGCTGAAGTCTTGAACATGCTTGGCACAAAGCGCTTGCGCGGCATTATATCCGGCTGCTCGCCGGCATGCATGCTTTTTACCCGGGGATTATTCAGCCCGGGCTTGGGACAGGCGTTAAATTGGCTGGGATATCAGGGCCGGGCGGCCCTGATCAGGTCACTGGGTTACTCGAAACCGGGCTCAAGATCAGTCCGGCCACACCCGTCGACCGTGCTGGAACATATCGACCAGTTGCGCCTTGTTGGACTGGGCGGCGCGGCTGGCTGGCTTGACGGCAGCGGCTTTTTTCTTTGCCGCCGGCTTTTTCGCCGGGGCTTTCCTGGCGGCGGCCTTGACCGCCGGCTGCTTGGGGCTGTCAGCTTGCTGGCTCGCCTGGGCCTTGGTTTTCTGAATCGAGGCGATCAGTTTGTCCTCGGCAGAGTCTTTGCTACTCATAAGTATTCCTCTATATCTTTAATTAACTGATGGATTTCTTCCGATGCGGCTTTACCCCTGGCGCCAACATCATGCACGGTGCGACCTTCCAGCAGACTGTGGCGATAGATCGCCCGGCGCTTGATAAAGGCCTTGCTGGCAGGTAATTCAAGCTGGGCCAACGCACGCTCCATCAGGCGCGATAAGCGGGTTCTGCTCTCGAATTGATTGATCACTAGGACCACTTTTAGCTCGGGATTGACCTGGCGCGCCTGTTCTACCGCCTGCTCAATATGCACCGTGGCCCAGATATCCAGTGGCGACGGCAACACCGGGACCACGGCGAGGTCGGCAATAGTCAAGGCATCATGCATCTGTTTCGATTGGGCCGATGGCGGACAATCGATCAAACAATTCACATAGCTTTCATCTGCCAATGCCGAGTAGGCCTGGTGGACATCATCGCCGGCTGCCAGTACGTTGACCGCCTGTGGGTCATCGGCCATGTTTTGCCATTGCAGGGATGATTGTTGTGGGTCCGCATCGAGGATGACGGTCGGAGACTCGGTGCCGAGGGCAGCGGCAAGATTGACGCAAAGCGTGGTTTTTCCGGCACCGCCCTTGTTCCCGATTAAAGCGATGACAGGCATCGATTATTCCCGGTCCTGGCTGAATTTTTCGTTGAGCTGTTCCAGTAGCTCGGCAAATTCACGATGGCGGGTTTTCAGGGCCCCATCCTCATCGGCATGGATCGTCATGTTGACGTAGTCATTGCCGAATCCCATGTCGGGGTACAGGCCCTTGCTCTCGGATAATTCTGCCGCCTGGTCGAGAAAATCCCGCAACTCCTGGTAGCTGTCGAATTCGTACCTTGCTTCAAGTCGTTCGGGTCGTTTGCGTTCCACCCAGGATTGACTCATTCAGAACCCCTCACAGAATCAGCTGTTAGCATTAACTAGCACCGACAGGACAGCCTGCTAATCGCTCAGGCGGTTGCCGTCTCGAGCGACCGGATCCACTGTTCGAGATCGGCCGCATGCTGTTGTTCCTCTTGCAGTAAGCCTTCGAACAGGATTCGGTCATCATGGCGTTGCTGACCGGAACAGAACAGCACCGCGTCATGGTACAGCTTTACCAGTTCGGTCTCAAATGCCTTATCGATGGTTAACAGCGAGAGCAGATCCGGGCCGAGTTTAACCGGTCTGAGCTGCGAGGCATTGGGTGCGGCACCCAGCGCCAGCATGCGGGCGATAATCCGCTCGGCATGCTCCAACTCTTCATGTGCCTCTGCCTGAAACTTCTGCGCGACCTGGTCCAATCCCCAGCTCGCGACAAGTCGCGACTGGGTGCTGTAAAGCTGGACCGCCGACAGTTCCAGGCTCAGGGCCCGGCCCAGGTAACCCAGGATCTTCTGGTCAGTCAGGCCCGCTTGCATGACATGCAACCAATCAGCGTAACCGACCCAACGGCGTTAATTAAGCAGCCGCCTTCTTGCCAGAAGTGGTGCCTTCAGGTAATACCGGCTCAACTTCACGATGAGGACGGGCGATAATGTGGGCAGCCACCAGGCCATCACCAACACGCTCGCAAGCATCCGCGCCGGCACGTACTGCCGCATTAACCGCACCGGTCTCACCACGTACCAGTACCGTGACATAGCCACCGCCGACGAATTCACGTCCAATCAACCGGACTTCGGCTGCTTTGGTCATAGCATCAGCTGCTTCGATAGCTGGTACCAGACCACGAGTTTCAATCATACCTAATGCGATACCATAGTTATCATTTGCCATAGTTATGCTCCAAAAAGAAGTTATATTTCAGCTTCGGTTGGCTACGATCACTCGTAATCAAACCTTACTTGTTGAGCACAGGCTCAACTTCACGATGTGGGCGAGCGATAATGTGCGCTGCTACCAGGCCATCACCAACACGTTCACAAGCGTCTGCACCCGCACGAACAGCCGCGTTAACCGCACCTGTCTCACCGCGGACCATGACGGTCACATAACCACCGCCAACAAATTCACGACTGATCAGGCGGACTTCCGCTGCCTTGGTCATGGCGTCTGCTGCTTCAATCGCAGGAACCAGACCACGAGTTTCAATCATCCCCAGTGCAATACCGTAATTTTCATCTGCCATTGTTCATTCTCCATACTCGAAGTGTAAAAAAATCTTGTTAAACCGTGTGGCTCACGGCAACAGAATTAGGCTTTGTCGAGTACTGGCTCGACTTCTTTATGCGGACGCGCAATGATGTGCGCCGCAACCAGACCATCACCCACTCGTTCACAGGCGTCAGCGCCTGCACGAACAGCCGCGTTGACCGCACCTGTCTCACCGCGGACCATGACGGTTACATAACCACCGCCAACAAATTCACGGCTGATCAGGCGGACTTCCGCTGCCTTGGTCATGGCGTCAGCTGCTTCAATCGCAGGAACCAGACCACGTGTTTCTATCATTCCCAGTGCAATACCGTAGTTTTCATTTGCCATCTTTCGTGTCTCCTGTTGACTCGATTCGTTGTTAACCTTGTTACTGTCGTTGTCCGCCAGTAACGCTATTCAGTATCCGGCCAGTAGTCGATGATTCCACCAATGGTCAGATCAGTCAGAATTTCAAAATCGCCTGCCGCATAGCGCGCAGCTGATCCACTTACTACAAACACCCAGTTGCCTTCACGGGCACCCACCGGGTCGGTCGCCACCATGCGCTTGCCCAGTTCATCCCGCACCACGCGGAAGGTCGAGTACTTCAGACCCTCGATCCTGTAGGTACAGGTGAGTGAACCTTCAACCTGCAGAATCTGCATCGGAACCCTCGGGCGGCCAATGGTCGATAATCCCGACAATCGTCAGATCGCTCGGATAGCCCTTGCTGCCGGCGGCCTCGCGGGCGGCGGAACTACCGACGCAGAGTACCCAGTCTCCCGGCTTGGCGCCGACTGCATCGACCGCCACTACCTGGGCAGAACCATCGCGCACTACCTGCAACAGCTTGTGTTCCATCATGGCGATCCGGTTGGTCGAAACCAATGGTCTTTCTACCTGACAGATTTTCATTAATGACCTCCGTCAATAACCGGGTTAACTGAACAATTCAGTACCTCGATCGGCGCATTGGCGTTACAGTCTCTAATCACCTGCAAAATATGCAGCATGCCCTGTTCAGCCAACTCGGCGTAACGTTCATTCAATGCCCGGGTCACCCTTGCGCAATGTTGCTCAGCGCGTTCGCGTGCTCCCGGCACTTGTCCGTGATAATCAAATCTGACCACCACCGGTACAGGCAAGCCCTTGTTGACGTTCAAGCCTGTAAAAATCTTGATCCCGACATCGGTGTCCGCAATCGCTTCTTCCACCGTGTTCAGGTATGCGAAATACATCAGATTTCGCAGCTGTATCTCTTCGAAGCCTACCCCGGCCCCGATAAACCGCTCGGCGTGTCCGGTGTCCGGATAGGCATCACCATAGTTGCGCCTTACGTAATCGATCTGAGACAAATTATTCTCGATCAATCGGGCGACAAAGGTCGCGGTGCCTTCCAGCACTTCCGGCGACACGGAGCGCACCTGGTTGGCAATAAATTCCCTGCCCTCGCTTGCACTGCCGTACTGTGTCACCTTATACACATCCAGGGTGTCGACAAATCGATCCAGGTGGATCACCCCTTCCATGTCCGGCACATGCACCCGCATCGAATCGGTGTCCGTATCCAGGCCGATCAACAACAGGTCGATCGATGCACCACAGCAGAAATTGTTTTCCACCGCGGTCCTGAAACTGTGCAAGCGTTCCAGGCCACCGGCCGCAGCCCTGTCGTCATCCGAACCGTGCGCCGCACAACCCTCGTGCAGCGGGTCAACCGAACTGTAGTGATAAGCGACCACCTTCAGGTAGCGGGTTGGCTTATCCGCCGTATTCGGCTTACCCTCGCGGAATCGCAACATCTCGGTCTCGACCCACTTCTCGACACTGTCATCA
The DNA here is from genome assembly GCA_030066335.1 of Gammaproteobacteria bacterium. GTDB lineage: Bacteria > Pseudomonadota > Gammaproteobacteria > JACNJF01. The sequence goes on along the minus strand of JASJBV010000044.1, from coordinate 3,619 downwards.
ATGTCGAACATCGCCCCTGCGTATGACTTCCGGCGCACCATCCGGTGCGGCAATCTCAGCACGTAACGGATCACATGCGCCAAACGACCATCCGCACAGGGCGAGATATCCACCGTATGAAAGCCACAGGACTGAATAAACTCGTCAAACTGACTTTCATCGTCATGCGCCAAGGGCGCCTGGGTGTAAAACTCATCGGTAAAGCGGTGATAAGTTTCAAACACACTCCAGGCAAACAGGCGGCGCATATCCAGTTGCTCGACCCAGGCATTGGCCAGAATCTCTTCCGGCAACTCGAAGCCCAGTTCGTTGCGCGCTATCTGTTGCGCCTGGCGCTCGAAATCCGTTTCATGTTGCAGTGCCGAGATTTTCTTCAGCACCGGAACGATTTCATCAAACGCTGTTTTCACCCGATTTTCATAATCGAACAGCCGCGCGTTTTCGCGCTCATTACTCAGTGGATGACCACTGCTTGCCATACTTCTGGCTCTGCCACCTTTTCGCTCAGGCCGCAGCTCGACCGTGTTACAGTCGCCTGGCCGACGGCAGGGTGCTGTTCCGGCAGCCACCCTCGCTTGCATGGGTCTACGAGGCATCACCAATCCCGGTTAGCCGCGGGCACCACCTGAGTAAGTAATCAGGGAACCCTGTTCGTAGTTACCACTACTGCCGGTAACCTTGCTCACCGGTGTCGGCGCCTCGTTCTCGACCTCGGCAATGGACTTATTGACCATCGCATTGACCGGACCGCGGCGTGATGGGTTGCGCGCCAGCGCCGAAGCACCTTCGGTGCCGGTGACCCGTTCATTGCGCGCCCAGTCATCGCCGGTAATACGCAAGCCGGAATCCTGGCCTTCGCCGGTGACCCGGGACTTGACCCGACCCTGGATCTCGGTCGACTCAGCGGCTGCTTCGTTGACCGAGCTCGAGTTAACCGAACCACTGCCAAAACGAGCATCCTCGGTTCCGGTCACCTTGCCGGCGGCCATCCCGAACGGGCCAGTGATATGACCCTGCTCGTAACGGGAGCCCGTCACACCTGTGTTCTCTTCGGCGGCCGCAGCATGGGCTGGAGGAGTCACAGAAAACTCACCCCAACCTGGCTTGTCACCCACGGCCTGCGGAAAATCCGCATTGCCCGGCTCTGCCGGTACTGCGGGACAGGCCTGGGCCATCTGGTCGCTGCCCTGATAAGGGGTACCGGTAACGGTCTCACAGGCACCTTTTTCGGCACCGGTCATGACCCCGTTGATCCCCGGCTGCAAACCGGTCATCGCCATGCCCGCCATGCGCTTGTTGCGTTGCATACGCGCTGCCGCCTGGTTGGTCGCCGGCACTTCACACAAGTCAGCATAATCATCAGCGCCCGCATAGGGGGTGCCGGTGATGGCCTTGCAGGTTCCCGGTTCATTACCGGTGACCTTCTCGGTCCGACCTTCCAGGGTTCCGGTCACGGTCATGCCATTGAAGGTCGACGACAAACCGACCTTGCGGTCCTGCGGTTCAGCCTTGGTGCTGCAGAAATTGCTGTATTGTTCCTGGCCGACATAGTCATCGCCGGTGATGTTACGGCAAGCGCCGAATTCGTCACCGGTGGTCTTGTCACTGCGGCCAACCGCGGTACCGGTCACCATGCCACCACGCAGGGTTTCACTGATGCGCACCTTGGACGGTTCACGCCCGGCCTGGCCGGTTTTCATGTACTGGGCACCGGTCAGCTCGCGCTCGGCACCGGCTTCACCACCGGTGACATTGCTGAAACTGCCGACGTTATCGCCGGTAATCTTCTTGCCCTTGCGCGACTCGGAAATGATCATGCGCGTGGCAGCAGACTTGGTTGGCGTATCACAAAATGCCTCGGATTGACCCGCACCGACATACTCGGTACCGGTTACGTTCTTACAGGTACCCGGCTCGTCGCCGGTGACCTTGCCACTACGACCCACTTTATTACCGGTGACCGCGTTACCACGACCGGTCGCACTCATGCCGGTACGCAGCGGCGTCTTCGCCGGATCGGTCTGGCAGAACTCGCGGAACAAATCCGCACCCAGGTACTCGGTACCGGTGATGGTGCGACATGTACTCGCCTCGTCGCCGGTGACCGATGCATCACGGCCCACCATGGTGCCGGTAACGGCCTGACCACGAGTGGTCTCGCTGACGCCGACTTTCCACGGGGCATCCTGCGCCGCGCCGACCTCTGGCTTGACCCGTTGGCGACCGCTGGGACGCGACTTTTTCTCGCCTGTCTTGCCGCGGGTGCTACGCTGTTCACGCACGGCCTGGGCCAGTTCACGACTCGACATCCCGGGGTTTGCCGCCCGCGCGGTCTGCGCCTGCGACATACCACCGTTACTCAAAGCCGCTTTACCCCGGGTGGACTGCGCCTTGCGCCGGGCCAGGGCCGCTGCCTTGCTCGGATTGATCGCAGCCTTGGCCTTGCCGTTGCGGCGGACGCGGGCTTTGGCCGGCGCGCGCGTCTCGCTGGTGGCTTCCGGCGCCGCCTCGGAGTTGCGCTCACCCTTGCAACCGCAGCCACAATCTCCGGACTTTTCTGCGCGGGGCTGGGTCGGAGCAGCAGCGGCCTTGGTGCTGCCGGGGATCATCGACTGATCCCGGGTTCTATCTTTGGAACTGGCCGCTGATTTGCCTTTGACCGACATCGCCTTGCGTCGGGCCAGGGCCGCTTCGCGACTGGAATTAGCCGCGGGTGCAGCACCCGAACTGGGGCGGGCAGACGCAGCAGAAGATGACGCCGACTGGGCAGCCGGTGCTGACGTTGCAGCTTTCGAACCACCAGGTGCAACTCGAGTCCGGTCAGTCTGACCTGGAATTGCAGCCTTGCCACCACTGGACATAGCCTTGCGTCTGGCCAATGCCGCAGCTCTGCTACTATTTTGATTTGCTTGTATCATTGTCATATCCCACTAAATCTACCGATCACAGTTTGTCATGTATGACATCTCGTTGTCCGCTGGTTTATAAGCAAGCGGATTAACTGCGTCCCTCGTATACCACGAAACAAACGCCCTGGCTTTGGGTGTAGTTGTCATAACCGATCAGACGTACGTGATGATCAGGATAAGAACGACGACAAGCATCCAGCTCGTCAATGACAGCATTCAGATCAGTGGTACCGAACATCGGCAGCTTCCACATGGTCCAGTAGTGCTGGTTGGCACCGCTTGGATGCTCGTGTTCGATCGCCGGGGTCAGGCCCTGGGCGATCAGATAAGCGATCTGGTCGTAGATTTCGTCCTGCGTCAGCTTGGGCAGGAAACCAAAAGTTTCCAGAGTGGCGGCTGTCTGGTAATCACCTTGAGTACTAGTTGGCATAATAAATATCCTCGTTAAATTCGTTAACAATCAGTGGTTGGAAAGCGTCTTAGTTGACGTCAAGCTTGTCAACTGTGTCGAACTCGAACTTGATTTCTTTCCAGGTCTCCATAGCGATTGCCAGTTCCGGGCTGGTCTTGGCCGCTTCGGTCAGAATGTCACGAGCTTCTTTCTCGATCTCACGACCTTCGTTACGCGCCTTGACCGAGGCTTCCAGCGCAACACGGTTAGCCGCGGCACCTGCAGCGTTACCCCAGGGATGACCCTGAGTACCACCACC
>JASJBV010000184.1 GCA_030066335.1 Gammaproteobacteria bacterium | reverse complement strand
CTCGAGGATCCGTTCAAACTGTATCGTTGCCATACCATCATGAATTGTGCTGATGCCTGTCCCAAGGGCCTCAACCCGGCCAAGGCGATTGGAGAGATAAAGCAACTGATTGCCAAGAGAAACAGCTAACAGGCCGTTGAAGCGCCTTATGTGGCACGATACGGCGTTAAAATAGGGTTCAAAATGCTCATGTACACTCGGCTTTGGCATCCTGCGTCGCCCTACCACCTGTTGGGATTATCAATTTATGTTTGGGTGGTTTTCGATGAGTGAGATAGCCCGGCTGCGCTGGCTGTGCCGGCGCGGTATGAAAGAGCTGGACGTGTTGATGACCCATTACCTCGAGCATCATTACCCGGGGGCTACCGCAGCCGAGCAGCAAGCCTTCGAAGCATTGTTACAAATGCCCGACCCCGATCTTTACAGCCTGATCCTCGGCCGCAGCGAAAGCACCGATGAGGACATTACCCAGCTCATTAAGATTCTGCGCGCCACGCATGCTGAATAAGCCGGGATTCGGTAGCGGGATCTACCGGGTTAAGGCGCCGGGACCAGGAACTTGGAATTCACATCGTAACGCGAACCGTCCTTTGCCTGCAGGATGATTTCCCATAGTTCTTCGTTCGGGATTGACGTTCTCTCGTGCCCCGGGAGTTCCCGTTCATCATCCACCTGCAACCCCCATACCTGAACATGGCGGATACCCAGCACCGGAATCTGCGCGTCATTGAATTGTTGCCTGAACTCTGCAGACAGGCTGTTATCCTCTGACCAGGTCACAAATCCACTTTGTTCAATTGCGCCGATCTCCGCCGGCAGGTTTTGTTGTTGATGGGTCACGTTGTTTCCTCTTTTCACCTAGTTTGTACTTGTCCGAGCAAGCTTAACAGGATTTTAGCGGCCTTGTTATAGTGCAACTATCTGGAATCTGGCAGATACCGGGTACAATACAGCCATGAATGAAGCACGCAACAAGGAAAATTTTTCCGCCTGGCATCCGGGGATAGAGTCGGAGATTCCGCCGGCATACCGTGAACTGGAAACGATTTACCATCCGGACAACGTATTTACCTCGCTCAACGAGATTAACCAGCTGGTTGGCGATACCGGTCTCAGCGCGATGGAATTGATCAGCTTTCGCCCTGAACGACTGGTCCTGCACGAACTCATCGTTCGTATCACCGCTGATATCGTCGTCCTCGAAGGTGAGACCGAGGAAGATCTCGGGATCAATTTTCGCGCCATCACCCGGCGAATATACGACCACTATGTGCAGCCCAAACTGCAGGAGATAGAACAAAGCCACGAATCTGTCTGCCAGCGGATTGAACAGCAGATGCTCGCTGAGCTGGAGGTGGTCATTCAACGCCTCAGCCCCGAGCAGGCGCCGCCGCCAACCCTGTGGCAACGTCTGACCGGCAGCAAACCCAAGCCGGCAACCCCGCTGCAAACCCGCGAGGAACGTGAATTTGCCCTGATCAATCAATACAAGACCCGTGCGACCGAAACCAGTGATGAATTCGCAGCCGCGGTTTTTCGCAGCCTGCACCGGGTGCTTGGGTCGATAACCCAAACCCGCGGTTTTATTGGCAACGATCCGCAGTATCTGGGGCATATCTGTGTGCTGCATGTCTGCAACTACCTGACCAGCAGGCTGATCGGCCGCCAGCTGGCACAACTTGTCGAGCAGGCGATAGCGGCCGAGGGCTATGACCGCATCCCGGATGCGCAAAGCCCGGTACTGTTCAGCCTGAAGGGTGCCTCGGCTTCCGGTAAGAGCTGGTTGCGGCCGATGCTACGTTCCAAGCTGGCCAAGCTTGGTATCGACAACAACGCCTACGGCACGATCAGTCCCGACATCTGGCGCAAGTTATTGCTCGATTACCAAACCCTGGGGGAAAGCTATAAATATGCCGGCCGCTTCACCAGTCATGAAGTCAGCGTCATCGACGCCAAGCTGGACCGCTACATTCGTGACAAGGCCAGGCAAAGCCATTCTATTCCACATCTGGTGGTAGATCGCTTCCGTTTCGACAGTTTCGCCAGCGAGAAGATTGCCCGCGTGCTGCACAAGACCTACGTGCAGTATATCGATACGATGTACATGTACTTCATTGTCACGCCCCCCGAGGCAACGGTCGAGCGTGGCTGGCAACGCGGTCTTGAACGGGGACGCTACAAGTCGGTCGAGGATTATCTCGGCCATTGCGTCGAGGCCTACGCCGGCATGCCGAAGCTGCTGTTTAAATGGCTGGCCTACGACAAGCCTCGTTATTCGTTTAAATTTTATGACAACAGCGTGGCCAAGGGCAGTTTGCCGAAACTGATCGCACGTGGCACCCAGGGCTGGATGCAATTATTCGAGCCAACACGCTTCATCGATATCGAAAGATACCAGCGGATCGACATCCGGGCGACCTCTCCCGCCCAGGTTGCCGCTGCGGCGGAAGAGTTGGCGGTAGCCGACAACCTGGGCTTTCTGCGCCAGTGCATCCAGCGTATCGACAGCATCGAATTTGTCGATGCCGAGACTGATCTTCCTTATCTCAGCATCCAGTCGGGTAAATTCGAGATCAGCGACCAGCAAGTGTTTGCGCAAAAGCTTGATGATGACAGCATGCAGCAAATCATTACTGAGCTGGCTCCAGATTTACTGCCCGGGTCATCTTAGGTTCTGGTATATGCCAGGGAGGGCATAGCAATGACATCGCTGCACAATGATATTCCTGCGCAACGCTACAACCTGAAAATCTCTGCGCGCCTGTTGTACCTGGAAATCTTGTCATTCTTCGGCCTGCTGCTGTGCCTCTTTTTCCTGCTCCCGGTTGTGTGGTTGCTACCCGTTGTTGTACTTTATGCGCTATTGGGCATCCAGTTCTTTACCCACCGATCGGTCATCCGCCGCTACTCGGATCAACCAGCGATTGAATTGCGTATGAAACCGGGGCCATTGATCTGCTATCATCATCAGGGAGAGACCTGTTTTTCCGAAGAGCAGATTTCTCTCAAGATTTCGCGTTGGTTTGTCCTGGTCAAATTGCGCAATGCATCGCAACAGTTTGATCACATACTCATGGCCGACAGTTTTACCAAGCCTGAACATTACAATCAGTTTAGAAGACAGTTGTTAGAGATATTTGATGTTAGTTGAACAAGAGTCGGTACGAACGGGACAGATCGTCATCCCGCGCAGTTTTGCCGGCCTGATGGATTTATACGAGCATAACTATATGCGTCTGCGCCGGCTTGCGCCGGACCTGGATATCGCCGATGAAATGATCTCCATCTCCCCGGGTCATCTTGACCTGCATCTATCCATCAGCGAGCGCTGCAAATACACCACCATGATGCGCCTTACCTACCAGTTCCAGCAGCCTGAGGGTGTTCTAATGCAGCCGGATATGCATATTCGGGTCTATCATGATGCACGAATCGCCGAAGTGCAGGACCGCCTCGATCACCGCCAGCGCCGGATTGTCAGCGATAGCAGCCTGGAGCAGAAATGGAAACTCAACCGTTTCCTGTATAAATGGCTGGGATATTGTCATCACCAGGGACATTGCTTCCATCCGGTATCTAACCTGAAGCCACTGGCAGACAAAATTTAACTTTAAAAAAACTCTTTAACTAACTGAATTTATTAAATTTAGTTGCTGCTACATAGAATCACAATCAAAAAATTTTCTTGACCCTGGGGAACGCTTCGGATAGATTCCTGACTAAATTACTCAGGAATTATCTGGAGTGACAATGAAGCTATCAACAAAAGGCCGTTATGCGGTAACCGCGATGATGGATATCGCATTACATGAAAAGGTAGGTCCGGTCACCCTGGCCGATATTTCTCAATGCCAGGGCATATCCTTATCCTACTTAGAACAGCTGTTTTCCAAGCTACGCCGCAATGGCCTGGTCAAAGGTGTACGCGGACCGGGTGGAGGCTATCGGCTCGCCAAACCGGCCAGCGAGATATCGGTGGCGGACATTATCGACTCGGTCGATGAGAGGCTCGATCTGACCAAATGCGGTGGCAAAGGCAACTGCAACAACGGTGAAAAATGCCTGACCCACCAGTTATGGCATGACCTGACCTGCGATCTGCATCGATTCCTGTCCGGCATCAAGCTTGATCAATACGTCAATCGCCCCCAAATTAGCGAACTGGTAAAGAAACAGGATGCCCAGTACGGCCGATTCCTCAATCGCCGCACCGCAGCCTGACGCGAATTCACGGAGTAAGCGTAAACATGAGTGACATTCATCTTCCTATTTATCTTGATTACAGTGCCACCACGCCGATCGATGAGCGGGTTGCCAAGAAAATGGCTGAATACCTGACCATCAATGACCAGTTCGGCAACCCGGCTTCACGCAGCCATCCTTTTGGCTGGAAGGCGGAAGCAGCGGTCGATCTGGCTCGCCAGCAGGTAGCTGAGCTGGTCAATGCCGATCCCCGTGAAATTATCTGGACCAGCGGCGCGACCGAGTCGGATAACCTGGCGATCAAGGGGGCGGCCCATTTCTACAAGAAGAAGGGTAACCATATCATCACCGTCAAGACCGAGCACAAGGCGGTGCTGGATACCTGTCGTCAACTCGAGCGCGAGGGCTTCGAAGTTACCTACATGGAGCCGGAATCCAACGGTTTACTCGATCTGGAAAAATTCAAACAGGCGATTCGCGAAGATACGATCCTGGCCTCGGTGATGCACGTCAACAATGAGATCGGGGTAATCCAGGATATCGAGGCGATCGGTGAAATCTGTCGTGACAAGGGCGTCCTGTTCCATGTCGATGCGGCGCAGTCCCCGGGCAAGGTGGAAATCGACCTGGCAAACCTGAAGGTCGACCTGATGTCGTTCTGTGCCCACAAGGTCTACGGCCCCAAGGGCATAGGTGCGTTGTATGTACGACGTAAACCCAGAATTCGCCTGGAAGCGCAGATGCATGGCGGTGGCCATGAACGCGGTCTGCGCTCTGGCACCCTGGCCACCCACCAGATCGTCGGTATGGGTGAGGCCTTCCGCATCGCGAAGGAAGAAATGGCGACCGAAAACGAACGTATCCGCATGCTGCGTGATCGTTTATACAACGGCCTCAAGGATATCGAAGAGGTATACGTCAATGGAGATATGGAACATCGCATCGCCGGCAACCTGAACATCAGTTTCAATTTTGTCGAGGGTGAGTCCCTGATCATGGCGCTGCGTGACCTCGCGGTCTCTTCCGGTTCTGCCTGTACATCGGCCAGTCTCGAGCCTTCCTATGTGCTCAGAGCCCTGGGTCGTAACGATGAGCTGGCGCACAGCTCGATTCGTTTCACCATCGGTCGTTACACCACCCTGGAAGAAATCGATTACACCATCGAACTGGTCGGCAAAGCGGTGGCCAAACTGCGTGAACTCTCCCCGCTGTGGGATATGTACAAGGCAGGCATAGATTTGAATACAGTTGAATGGGTTGCCCATTAACGATTTTTTGAGGTACTAGATATGGCATATAGTGACAAGGTTTTGGATCATTACGAGAATCCGCGCAATGTTGGGGTACTCGATGAAGATGAGAATGTAGGCACCGGCATGGTGGGTGCACCTGCCTGCGGTGACGTGATGAAACTGCAAATCAAGGTTGGTGACGACGGCGTGATTGAAGACGCCAAGTTCAAGACCTACGGCTGTGGATCGGCGATCGCTTCCAGTTCGCTGGTGACCGAGTGGGTCAAGGGTAAAACGCTGGAAGAGGCGGCAGAGATCAAGAATACCCAGATCGCCGAGGAACTGGCATTACCGCCGGTAAAAATCCATTGTTCGGTCCTGGCCGAGGATGCGATTGCCGCGGCGATTACCAATTACAAGGAAAAGCATCAATAAGCTATTCCGGTTCGAATATGAAAAGCCTGCATCCGCAGGCTTTTTTTTGGCTTTTTTTAACAATGCAGCGGAAAGAATTACCTGACTGGGCGCGCTGGGTCGCAATGGATGCAGATGGTCAGTGGTGGTGTTATCAAGCCGAGCCGCATCGGCACGATCGCGGCTGGTATGAAAACGAGGTCGGGCAGGTGGCGCGTGTTGGTTATATCGACTCTACGGATATAGATTGGCGAGACAGCCTGTTACGTTTAGCGAAATAACAGCGCCCTAGCGATAACCATCGGTCAGGGTCAGCATAAAGGCGATCAGGTCATCGATCTGTTGGTTGCTCAAGCCCAGGGCAGGGGCCAGGTTGGGATCGCCGAAATTCAGTTCAGCTGCAATCGTAGTGTCCACCTCCGGATAATTCTGCACCGGCGTGAAGCCTGCCTCGGCACTGGACACGACGATATCGTAATGCAGGATAACCTGGCGTAGCGTTGCGTATCGACCGTTGTGCATATAGGGAGCGGTCAGCTCGATATTGCGCAAGGTCGGGGTCCTGAACTTGCCTTGTTCGGCAGCCTGTTGGGCCGGGTCGGTCAGCAATGGGCTTTCGCCCAGGCCACCATCCCGGAACCCATTATCCGCCACATAGGCTGGATTTGCCGTGTTTACCGGGGTACCGACATTGAAGTAATTGAAATCGCTAAACAGGACCTTACCGCTAGCCGGGTCCGGATCCGACAGGTGGCAGTTGGCACATTTTGCCTGATTATTGAACAGATTGAATCCGCGTTGCTCGGCTGCGGTTAGGGCGACTTCACCATCCTGCCAGGCATCGAACTTGGAGCTGAACGGATTGACTTCAGCCGAGCTTTCAAAAGCGGCCAGGGCGGTGGCGATAGAGTGATAGGCCGTCACGCTGTCAGTGAAGGCATCAGCCCCGAATAGCTGGAGAAATTCATCGGCGTAATCCGCGTTCTGTACTTTTGCCACCACCTCTGCGGCACTGGCATTGTTCATTTCCAGCGGATTCAGGAATGGATCCTTGGCCTGCTCGACCAGGTTCGGCCGACGCCCGTCGATAAATTGCCCACCCTGGAAACTCGATTGGGTACCGTCGGCGGTGGTGCTGGTGACTGCCGAAAAGTCCGGGATGAAGGCTGCATAAGCCGCGGTCGGTGCATTGCGCGCGCCGAATTGTCCACTGGCGGAACCCTCTGACACCGGGGTGGTCGAGGTCGCATTCGGGTCGGCAAAACCTGCTGCCGGATCATGGCAACTGGCACAGGATTGATTGCTATCACTGGACAGGTCTTCATCGAAGAAGATTTTCTTGCCGACACTGGCAGGCGTGATGTCATCGGTATTAGCCGAGTCACTGTCACTACTCCCACAGGCTGAAATCAGCAGGACCGTGACCAGGAATAGGGAGGAGGATGTTAAACGGATCCTTTGTTGCATCTGTTAACCGCATGAAATCAAATCAACACGGAGTATAGTCAGCTGCAGTGTGTTGAAGTCGCAAT
>JASJBV010000183.1 GCA_030066335.1 Gammaproteobacteria bacterium | reverse complement strand
CCGTTGCCGACCAGTACGCGGCGCAGGCCGCGTGTCGGCAGTTCGTGTCGCAGCCAGTCGACCCAGCCGTCACGTGCGACCTGATGCACCTCGCCACGCACCGCCTGCATGCGTTCGGTAAATGCGGCGATACGCTGGGTGCGGTCCCAGCCGAGCGGTTTGCTGTAGGTGGGTGGGGTTGCGACCGCCGCCGGGCGGTTGGCGCGCAGGCGCTCGAGGATGCGGGTACGTGTCTCACTCATCGCGGAAACCCTCCTGGCGGGCGAGTTCGCGCAGCGGCCTGGCGGCAGGCCTGGGTGCGCTGCGGTAGCGCGTCCAGCCGCCGAGGCGCGGCGGTGTCAGGCCGCGCAGACGGGTCGCGAACCAGGTGAACAGGCGGTACAGGCCCGGGTGTGTATACAGCTGTTGCCACAGCCACCAGGTCTTCGCCTCGGTGGACTTGCGCAGGCTGCCGTGACCGCGCACGGTCGTGTCGCTGCGCAGGCCGTCGACCGCCTCGGCACGCAGCCGGTTGATCAGCTTCGGCAGCGGGATGCGCACCGGGCAGACTTCGCCACAGGCGCCGCACAGAGAGCAGGCCGAGGTCAGCGTGCCAACCTTGTCGATGCCGATGCGCTGCGGTTCCAAGGCGATGCCGATCGGGCCCGGGTAAACGGTGCCGTAGGCATGACCGCCGAGCTGCACATACACCGGGCAATGGTTGATGCAGGCGCCGCAGCGGATGCAACGCAGCGTGTCGAGCAGCTCCTCGTCGATGCGGATGCGCGAGCGGCCGTTGTCGAGAAGTACCAGATGAACCGCCTCCGGGCCATCGAGTTCGTCGGCCTGGCGTGGCCGGCTGATCATGTTGAAGTAGGTCGTGATCGGCTGACCGGTCGCCGACTTGGTCAGGATCTCGAGCAGGGGTGGAACGTCCGAAAGCTTCTCGACCACCTTCTCGACCCCGGTTATCGCGATGTGCAGGCGCGGTGCCGTCGTGCTCAGGCGGCCGTTGCCCTCGTTCTCGACCAGGCACAGGGTGCCGGTCTCGGCGACCGCGAAGTTGACCCCGGAGATGCCGGCATCTGCGGTGGCGAATTTCTCGCGCAGGATCTGGCGCGCGGCCAGGGTCAGTTGATCGACATCATCGGTATAGCCGAGCTCGGGATGAAACTTCTGGAACAGCTCGGCGACCTCGAAGCGGTTCTTGTGGATTGCCGGCTGCACGATATGCGATGGCGGTTCCTCGGCAAGCTGGATGATATATTCACCGAGGTCCGATTCCAGTACCTCGAGCCCGCGCTGATCGAGATAATGGTTGAGCTCGGTTTCTTCCGACACCATCGACTTGCCCTTGACCACGGTTTTGGCTCCGGCACCTTTTAATATCTGGTAGATGATTTCGTTGGCCTGTTCGGCGTCTTCCGCCCAGTGGACCTGGATACCGTTGGCGGTCAGTTGCCGTTCCAGCTGTTCCAACAGCTGCGGTTGTTTGCTCAACGCATACTGACGGATCGCACGGGCCTGGTCGCGCAGGGCCTGCAGTTCGACATCGTCGGGAAACTGGGCAGCGCGTCCTTCCATCAAACCGCTCATCGCGGAACGGAAATTGCGTCGTGCCTGGTCGTTATCGAGCGCCTGGTCGATGCGCTGGTGAAAGGCTTCAGTCTGTTGCATGGGTACGCTCCCACAGAAATTCAGCGATATGCTGGGTGGCCGGCGGCTGGTTGCCCTGTTTGGCAAAGGCACCGCCGATATTCATCAGGCAGCCGCAGTCCTGGCTAATCACACGTTCGGCGCCGGTAGCGCGCAGGCTGTCGGTCTTGTCCTGCACCATCGCCCCGGAGATATCCGCCTGCTTGACCGCGAAGGTGCCGCCGAAGCCGCAGCACTCGGGCTTGCGTGCCTGTTCCAGTACCTCGACCTTATCCAGCTGGGCGACCAGGGCCTCGATCGAGTCGGCCACGCCCATCTCGCGCCGGGCCGAGCAGGAGGTATGGATCGCGATCTGCATCGGTGCGCCGAGGTCGTTGAGTTCGAGCTGCAATACCTTATCGAGGAATTCGGTCAGTTCGTAGGTGCGGGCGGCGATCGCCCTGGCTTGTTTTTCGTCGGCTTCACCGGCGAACAGTTCCGGCCAGTGCTGCTTGATCATGCCGGCACAGGAACCGGACGGCACCACCAGCGGAATGTCACGCGGGAAACAGGCCAGCAGAGCACGCGCGACATCCAGTGCCTCGTGCCGATAACCCGAGTTGAACGCCGGCTGCCCGCAACAGGTCTGGTTCCTGGGGAAAATCACCCGCACCCCGGCCTCGCGGATCAGCTGCATGCCGGCTAGCCCGGCCTTGGGGAATAGCAGGTCGATCAGGCAGGTGCCGAAGAAATAAATCTCCTCTGGTTTTTGCATGGTTCCTCTGGTGGTTGCATGGTTTTTATCGTTATTAATTTTTCTATCATATGAAAGCGGTTAATCGTTATGCAGCATCAAGTTTGACTTTCTCGACCTCTGAGAGTTTAACTTTCTTTTTTGCCACCCATAAATCATAAGCATCTTGCATTGCCAGCCAGCTTTCAGGGCTACGACCTAAGGCTTTAGACAGTCGTAATGCCATTTCCGGGCTTATACCGCTCTGCAATTTTAATACACGATTTAAGGTAGATGCTGCAACATTCAATTTGGCAGCCAGGTGCCGGCCACTAATGTTAAATGGCTCCAGATATGTTGCCTGGATGAATTCGCCGGGATGCGGAGGATTATGCATAGCCATCAGTGATAGTCCTCGTAATTAACGATATAAACATTTCCATCAGTAAACTCAAACGTAATGCGCCAGTTTGCATTTACCGTGATGGACCACAAACCCTTGAGACTACCTTTGAGTTGATGTAGCCGGTAGCCAGGGATATCAAGATCTTCAATTGTGTGAGCGGTGTCCAGTGCGGCTAATTGCATCCGGAGTTTGCGGACATGTTTAGCTTGAATGCCCTTGGTGCTCCCCGAGGCGTAGAATCTTTCCAGGCCTTTGTGCTTGAAAGACATGATCATTGAATCAGTGTAGCATGTTGCGCAACACTGTCAACGAGTATACTTTATTCAATCATCCTCGGCCAGCGCATAATACACCGCGGCCTGGGCATGGATCGCGGTGGTGTCGAACAGCCTGACCTCGGTGTCGGCCTGTTGTACCAGCAGGGTGATCTCGGTACAGCCTGCAATAATACACTCTGCACCTTTGTCCACCAATTGCTGGATAAAGTTCAGGTAATCCTGTTTCGACGCGGGCTTGATCTCGCCGTAGCACAGCTCGTCGAAGATCACGTCGTTGATCCGGATACAGCTGGGGTCATCCGGCACCAGCACCTTTAGCCCGCGGTCGATCAGGCGCTGCTTGTAGTAATCCATCTGCATAGTGAATTTGGTACCGAGCAGGCCGGTGCTGTGGTAACCGGCTTTGATAATCGCATCGGCCGTGGCATCGGCGATATGCAGGATCGGAATATTGATCTCGCGCTCGATCTGCGGCACCGAGATATGCATCGTGTTGGTCCCGATCAGCAGGAAATCGGCACCAGCCAGCTCCAGCTTCTGCGCCTGCCCGGCCAGCAGGTAACCGGCCTGCTCCCATTGATCGGTGGCCTGCAGTTCGGCGATCTCGGCAAAGTCGACGCTGGCCAGCAGGATCCTGGCGCTGTGCAATCCACCCAAGCGCTGCTGCACGCCCTCATTGAGCAGACGGTAATACAGCTCGGTGCTGTGCCAGCTCATCCCCCCAAGCAGGCCGATGGTCTTCATGAGGCCTTGACCGATTTTTCGATCGGGAAGATATCCTCGAAACTATGGATCGCCTGGAAATGCCCGACGTCCTTTTTCGGCAACTGGGTGTCGGGCTGGTACACCGCCAGCAGGTTGGCGATGCCGTAGCGTTCGGCGGATTTGAGCACGTTGAGGTTGTCATCGACCAGCAGGGTGCGGCTGCGGTCGAACGGATGGATTTTCTGCACCTCGTCCCAGCAGGCGATGTCTTCCTTCGGGGTGTGGAATTCGTGCACGGTGATCAGCTTGTCGAACTTGTGGGCGAGACCGGTCTTGTCCATTTTCAGGTTGAGGCTGTCGTGATGGGCATTGGTGACCATGACGATATCCTTTTGTGCATCCTTCAGGCCGTCGAGGAACTCGTGACAGTAGGGCAGTTCGCTGACCCGGTGCCGCACTTCGTGCTTCAGTGCGACCACGTCGATACCGAGTTGCTCGGTCCAGTAGGTGGTGCTGTAGAATTCCAGGGTGCCATGCACGGAGTTGTAACTTGCATGTAACTTGGTTCTGGCCTGGTCCGGATCGAGGTTGAACTCCTCGGCATAACGCTGCGGGACATACTCGAGCCAGAAGAAGTTGTCGAAGTTCAAGTCCAGCAGGGTACCGTCCATGTCCAGTAGGACGGTGTCTATCTCTTTCCAGTCGATCATGGTTTAACCAAAGGCCTTCTTTAAATTGTTGTCATTGCGGGGAGCTCAGCGACGCGGCAATCTTTACGGGTGAGATCGCCGCGCTGTCGCTCGCGATGACAGATGATTCGTAAATGTAGATTAGCGGTTTTTCGTGACCACCGATGCTGTCTATAATCGCACACTCGCGCAACCAGACAAAGCCCATGAACAAACCACCCACGATCAAGCAAGTCAACTCCCTGTGCCAGTCCCGGCTGTTCACGATAGAGAGCCTGGACCTGGCCTTCGCCAACGGCCAGCACGCGGTATTCGAACGTATCCGCGCCAATGTATCGCTGGCGGCGGTGATGGTGGCCGCGGTCAACGCGGACAATGAAATCCTGCTGGTGCGGGAGTGGGCGGCGGGCAGTGAACGCTACGAGCTGCAACTGCCGAAGGGCATCGTCGAGGCCGACGAGACCAGCGAACAGGCGGCCAACCGTGAGCTGGCCGAGGAAACCGGTTATGCCGCGCGCGAACTGCGGTATCTGCAGACGCTGCGTACCTCACCGGGCTACTTCCAACACGATACCAACCTGATCCTGGCCACCGATCTGTACGAGAACCCGCTTGACAGCGGCGACGAACCGGAGCCGCCGCAGCTGGTGAAATTCCCGCTTACCCGAATCGACGAGCTGCTCAGGCGTGACGATTTCTCCGAATCGCGCAGCATCGCCGGTCTGCTGCTGGTGCTGCGCGAATTGAACCAGCCGGGTTAGTTAAGCCGCATCCGCCGGCGCCTGGTGGATGACCGTCTGCGGGAACGGGATCTCAATGCCATGCTCGTCGAATTGCAGTTTGACCTGTTCGGTGACATCCCATAGTACCGCCCAGTAATCCCCGGTCTTGGCCCAGGGGCGGACGACGAAGTTGACCGAGGAATCAGCCAGCTCCGACACCGCGATCACCGGTGCCGGGTCGGCCAGGATCCGTTCATCGGCATCGACGATACCCTGCAGGATATCCTTGGCCTGTTTGATATCTTCGCCGTAGCCGATACCGAACACCATGTCGATACGCCGGGTATCCCGCGCCGAGTAATTGGTAATGGTGTCGCCGTAGATCGAGCCATTGGGGATGATGACTTCCTTGTTGTCAGGGGTGCGGAAGGTGGAGCTGAAAATATTGATGGTCTCGACCACCCCGGCCACGCCGGCGGCCTCGACGTAATCACCGGCCTTGAACGGACGGAACACGATCAGCATCACCCCGGCGGCGAAATTGGACAGCGAGTCCTTCAGGGCCAGGCCAACCGCGAGACCGGCGGCACCGAGCAGGGCGATCAGCGAGGTGGTGTCGACCCCGAGCTGGTCGAGGGCGGCGATGACGACGAATAACAGCAGCATGGCCTTGACGATCGAGGCGATGAACTCGACCAGCATTTCGTCCATCTTCGATTTCTTCAGAATCTTACTGAAGATACTGATCAGTACATTGACCACGATCTTACCGACGATGAAGATCACAATCGCCAGGGCAATGTTGATCGCCCACGGGATCACGTAGGCGTCGGTCATTTTGGCAATATCGATATTTTCTAACATGACAGCTCCTGTATATTTTTTATCTGGATGGATTGTTGTTATTGCCGATCACCAGGGTCGATGTCAGCCTGATTAGCATTCTCGGCCCGGCCGAGGCGACGCCGTTATAGCGCGTTTTGCGGGAAAAAGCATGTAAAAGTATTGCTTAACAACCGTTTCTCGATGTGTGGTTGCAGCAGGCCAAAAAAAACCGGCTGCAGTGCAACACTGTAGCCGGTTGGGTTTGCGCGGTTGGCGCCGGAGTTTAGTGGTCGTGACCACCCGGGCCGTGCACATGGCCGTGGTCAATTTCGACCTGCTCGGCCTCGCGGATATTAACGATCTCGACATCGAAATTGAGTTCGACCCCGGCCAGGGCATGATTGGAATCGATCTTGACCTCTTCCGCATTGGCTTCCAGGACCGTGACCGTAATCGTCTCGCCCTGGGGACCCTGGGCATGAAATATCATCCCGGGCTCGACATCATGATCCTCGGGGAACATCGAACGCGGAACCGATTCCACCCGGTTTTCGTCACGTTCGCCGTAACCCTCGGCGGGCGGCACCTTGACCTGGAACTGGTCACCGACCGCTTTGCCGGTAATTTCCTTTTCCAGGCCGGGGATGATGTTCTGGGCACCATGCAGGTAGGCGAAACTGCCATCCTGGGACTGATCGATGACTTGACCATCATTGTCGGTCAGGGTGTAGTTCAACGTCACGACATGATTGTCTGCAATTTTCATAATTAGGATCTTCTCTGGTTAGAAAGCGGCCACCATACAGAAAAAGCCGGCCGGAAGATAGGGCTAGGGCGCGTTTCAGCCCAGCATGGCCTCGATATCGCTGATTTCCTTGCTCGATTCCTTCAACAGCTCGATGCTCTGCTGCGGCGTCATGTTGAGTTTGCCCATCGCCGGGATCTTGCTGATCGGCGGCATACTATGCATCCCTCCACTGCCCATCTGCGCATGATACTGGGCGACGATGACCAGGTCGCACAGGTCGGCCTGCTCGCCTTCATTGCGAAACCAGTCCTCGCATTGTTCCGCGACCGTGATCATGTCCGCGGTGAAATTCCATTTCTGCAACAGTTGGCCGGTGATGTGGGGACGCAGGGCCCTGATGCCCTCCTCCATTTGCTCCATATCACTGATTTCATCGCTATGCTGCTGCAGGTAATCGATGATGACGATGACCCCGAGGTCATGGACCAGGCCGGCCAGCATCGCCTGGTCGGGATCGAATAACTTGGTGTTGCGGGCGAGAATCCGGCTGATCGCGGCCACCTTTCGGCTGTGCTCCCAGATCCTCTGCATACGCTTGACCACTTTCGCTGAACGGCCTTTGAACAACTCGTTGACCGCGTAGGCCATGACCTGTTTGTAGGTGGTCTGCATGCCCAGGCGCACGAT
>JASJBV010000188.1 GCA_030066335.1 Gammaproteobacteria bacterium | reverse complement strand
CTGATCCAATCAACAGCAACAACCGGATAAAGGCGCCCAGCCCGGCATCCGATCAAGGCGCGAAAAAATCGGCCAAGGCCGGCGCCGAGTCCGCTGCGAGCAGTCCGGCTTCCACCGTGGTCGAGCTGTCCTCCAGCCAGATCATGAAACAGATGGAAAATGTTCCGGAAGTCGATAGCAGCAAGGTCGAAGCCATCAAGACCGCGTTGGCCAATGGCGAATATCAACCGGATCCGGAAGTGATCGCGCGTAAATTCTCTGAACTGGAAACCTTACTACCCTGAGGCCATGATGGATCTTAACCAGCAATCTCAATGTTTTCATCAACTTCGGTCGCTGCTGCTGCAACAGACCGACCACATCTCCTCCTATATCGATTTTCTGCAATTGATCCGCAATACCATTGCGCAGAATCAGTCAGATGCATTGAGCCAGTTGCTGTTACAGAATTCCTCCAAGATGGAGGCGATTGAAAAGCTGCAGATCCAGCAGGCCGAATTGATCCGCCAGTATGGCTTTCACACCAGTGAACATGGTCTGCAGGATATGATCGATCAATGCGACAAGCAGCATAAGCTGAGCGAGCTGAAACAGGAACTGACCGAAAAGCTGGAACATTTACAAAAGGCCTTGCTGGTCAATGACCTGTTGATCCGCAAGAACCAGGATCGGGTCAGACAGTCGATCCGTATCCTGTCCGGCCACCAACCCGGCGGCCAGACCAACACCTACAACCCGCAGGGTATCTCCGCCGGTCACGAGGATAAACGTTCGCTGGCCCAGGCCTGAGTCAACGCTTCACTGGTGATGACAACTCACTCGGCAGGGTGAAACGATTGATAACCCCAGATATCGGTGTCATAACCCATTTCACGTAACTTTTCTCCCCGCGCCGCGATATAGCGCTGGAAGCTTGGCTGCTCCAGGTAGGCTTTCTCCAGCACGTAGGCCACTGAAGACTGGGTATGGAAGGTTTTCAGGAAGCCCTCGATGCGAAAGACCTCGCTGCCCTGTTCATCGAAAAACACCACCGACGGTGTGTAGCCGATATTCAATTCGCGGGCGTAATCCCTGGCTGACAGCGAGCGTCCATCCACGGTCACCAGTTTGCGCCCCGACATCACATCAAGCTGAACGTTATGCATCCGCTGCACCAGTTGTCGCGTCGGCGGATCGGCTAACACGCGTTGATGAAACACCCGGCAATCCTCACAGTCTGCAGCCTCGAAATAGACCGCCAGCGGCCTGCCCTGGCCCAACAGCGATGCCAGGTCAGTGGTATCGGCAAAAAAGTCGGCGCTGGTCAGCTCGCCGCCGCCGCTGGCCTGGCTGGCGAGCATGAACTCGTTGAAGTTCTGCTGTTTTTCCTGTTTTTGCGCGACGTATTTCAGCGCTTGACGAAATTTATCCGACGGGTAATAGCCATTGAGCCTCAGCGCCACCTTACCCTGTTCATCGAGAAACAGCATGGTCGGGGTGTATTGCACCTTGAGCGCCGCGGCGAAGGTTGTCTCGGTAAAATTCTGGCCGCCAACGGTGACGATCTCGCGGTCGCCCCACATGTTGATGGTAATTCCGTCGAAGTGTTTTCTGACGAATGCCTCGATCTGCGGGTCGGCAAAATTTTCTTCCACCAGCTTCGCGCAATAGGGGCAGCCATCCTGGTGGAAATAGATCATCACGCGCCGGTTCTGTTCGGCCGCTTCCGCGACATCCTCTTCGAACTCGAGAAAACTTTCCTTGAACCAGTAGGGTATTTCCGAGGGCTGGGCACCCAGGTAGGCCCCCTGCTTGCTCTCGTCGGCGCTGGCCGGCAACAGCATCAAACTTAACAAGATGGCGCTGAAAATTCTCATGTTCTACTCCCCCTGTCTATTGAGTATTGGATTTATTATATCCAAGAAAATTCCGTTATGATGGCACCAGTTTAACTGAAGCCCGTGTTGCATGTCATACCGCAAGATTCCAGTCGCGATCAGCAGTTGCCTGTTGGGGGAATCGGTACGTTACGATGGCGGCCACAAGCAACATGACTTCATCCTGCACGAACTGGGGGAATATTTTGATTTCAGGCCATTCTGCCCGGAAGTCAGCATCGATCTGGGCGTGCCCAGGCCGAAGATTCAGCTGGTCGATATCGAGGGCCAGACCCGTTGCATCAGTAGCGTCGATCCGACCCTGGATCTTACCGCCAAACTGCAAAACTGCGCCGAGCAACAACAAGCCTGGTTGAACCAGGTAGGCGGTTATATTTTCAAAAGCCGGTCCCCGAGCTGTGCTACCGAGGGGGTGCAGTTGGTGACCAGCGATGACCGCGAAAAAGTCGATAGTGGAATCTTCGCCGCGCGGGTCCAACTCAACAATCCATTACTACCTTGCACCGAGGAACAGCATTTAGCTGACGCCGAGCACAGCCAGCCTTTTATCCGCAGGGTGCTGGCCTATCATCGCTGGTGTTCGCTTCCAGACCCGGACCGTTCCAAGCTTGAGGGATTTCAGCGCTGGTTGGCCGAACTGGCACCCGGATTAACCGAACCACGGGTTTATCGGCAACTTGCACATCAGTTAGCGCAGATCGACAGCGATGGGTTAGCGACTTTTAGCGAGGGATATATCAGGCAGGTCATGGCTGCATTGCAAAGCCCATTAGCTGCCGGTGAATCGATCATCGATCGGCACAGATTCCAGCAGTTACTGGGCCAGTCTTAGCCGGTTCATCGCGCCATGCAGCCCGGGATTGTCCTTGACCACTATCCTCAACGGAATCGAGCGCAGGTAGCCATGAAATCGTCCCTTATCCTCGAAGCGTTGGCGGATCTGACTATTGATGACGAAATCCGTCATCCGCGGCACGATCCCACCGGCGATATACACCCCGCCCAGGGCACCATTGATCAGGGCCAGGTTACCCGCGGTCGAACCCAGGACCCGGCAGAACACCGACAGGGTCTCCAGGGCGATTTCATCCACTCCCTGGATCGCCGCCTGACTGATTTCTGCGGCGGTAGTATGCACCTGTTGGGTGGATTGTAATTCACATAACACCCGGTAGATATTGACGATACCACTACCCGACAATAGGCGCTCCACCGATACATGATGATAATGCCGCTGCAATTGACGCAGGATCGCCATTTCGTGCTCGTCGACCGGGGCAAAACTGATATGCCCGCCCTCCCCGGCCAATACCTGGACTCCATCCTCGATAGGGAGCAGAGTGCTTACCCCGAGGCCGGTACCGGCACCGACAATAACCACCGGCTTCTCTGGCACGGCTTTACCTCCACCAACGGACAGCCAATCGTCATCGGCCAGGGTGGGGATGCTGTAAGCAATGGCGGAAAAATCATTGATCACCTCGACCCGGGCATCGGGAAAAACCTGGGCCAGTTCGGCCCGACTGAATTGCCAGTTGCTATTGGTAAAACTGATTGGATCCTGATCAGGGGGGCAGGCAACCGCCAGGCACACTGCTTGCGGTTGTGCCGCCCAGCCGCCATGTTGGCGGATCTGACCCAGGTAATCGCGCAGCACCGAGATGAAGACCGGATATTCAGCGACCGAGTAAACACATAACTCATGCAGCACCTCCCCAGCAGTCGCCTGGATGGCAAAGCGTGCATTGGTGCCGCCAATATCCGCCAATAAATTCCAATCTTGTTCAGGAGGCATGATTCATTTCCTCATGGTTTATTTGAGCGTGCAAGCTTAGTTTATGAGTGATTAACACAGGACGCCAAGACTACATCATTGCACTGTGATGGTGAATCATTATCAACAACTGATCTAAACCCAGTTTTTTAACCGGGTTTTCATCCTCTAGTTACCCATTTCAAGGCATAATAACGTCATTTAAACCAAGCCGATCAGACCCTAGAGAAAACTATGCAAGTGCAACAGATTCAAACCCAGCCCTTTTCCGGTCAGAAACCCGGCACCTCCGGCCTACGCAAAAAGGTGGTGGAATTCCAGCAACCGGGTTACCTGGAAAACTTTGTCCAGGCAATTTTCAATAGCGTCGACGGTAGTGGCCAGACCCTGGTCATCGGTGGCGATGGACGCTACTACAACCGTCAGGCGATCCAGATCATCATTCGCATGGCGGTAGCCAATGGCTTTGCCCGCCTGCTGATTGGCCAGGGCGGCATCCTGTCTACGCCCGCGGCGAGCTGTGTGATCCGCAAATACCAGGCCTGTGGCGGTATCGTGCTCTCCGCCAGCCATAATCCGGGCGGACCCGACGAGGATTTTGGAATCAAATTCAATGCCGCCAATGGCGGACCGGCACCGGAGAAAATGACCGAGGCCTTTTATCAGCAGACCCAGCAACTGCAACATTACCTGACGGTCGAGGCTGAGGCTATCGACCTCGACCAACAGGGCAGCCAACAGCTGGGCAATACCCAGGTTGAGATTATCGACCCGGTTGCCGATTATGCCGACCTGATGCAGTCACTGTTCGATTTTGCCGCGATGAAGTCACTGTTGAGCGATGGTTCCTTCCGCATCTGCTTCGATGCGATGCACGCGGTGACCGGACCTTATGCCAGCGAGATCCTGCAGAACCGCCTCGGAGCACCGGCGGGCAGTGTCATCAACGCGCAACCGCTGGAGGATTTTGGCGGCGGTCATCCGGATCCCAACCTGGTCCATGCCCATGAACTGGTGCAACGGATGCAGGGTGAGGATGGGCTGGACTTCGGTGCCGCCTCGGATGGTGACGGAGACCGTAACATGGTGCTGGGGCGTGATTTTTATATCAATCCCTGTGACAGCCTGGCGATCCTGGCGGCCAATGCGCAATCGGTCCCGGCTTATCAACAGGGTATAGCCGGTATCGCCCGCTCAATGCCGACCAGCCGCGCCGCCGACCGGGTAGCCAAAGCGCTTGGCGTTGATTGCTATGAAACCCCGACCGGCTGGAAGTTTTTCGGCAACCTGCTCGATGCCGGCAAGATCACCCTCTGCGGCGAGGAAAGCTTCGGTACCGGTTCCGATCACGTGCGGGAAAAAGACGGCTTGTGGGCGGTACTGTTCTGGCTCAACCTGCTCGCCGTCAAACGCCAGCCGGTGGCCGACATCGTGCGTGGGCACTGGCAGCAATACGGTCGAGATTATTTCACCCGCCACGATTATGAAGGCCTGGATGCCGAGGCCGCGCAGCAAATGATGACCCGCCTGCGTGACCGTCTTTCCACGCTGTCGGGACAGGCTGTTGCCGATCTGCAGATCGAAGCGGCCGATGATTTTGCCTACCGCGACCCGGTTGACGGCAGTGAGTCACAAGCCCAGGGCATCCGCATCTATTTCGAAGATGGCAGCAGAATCGTCTATCGCCTGTCCGGCACCGGCACTGAAGGAGCCACCCTGCGCGTCTACCTGGATAGCTATCAAAACGATCCCGGGTTGTTGGAACAGGATCCACAACAGGCATTGGCCACGCTGATTTCAGCTGCCGACCAGATAGCCGGGATTAAATCATCCACCGGTCGCGAACAACCCGATGTCATCACCTGAACACCTGATGGGACGGTTTAGTTATCCCGATCCAGGTCTTTTTTCATCTGCTGGATGAATTTACCGAAGTCCCTGTCCTTTTGGCGTTTCTCGGCATATGACATCTGGTTGAACGCCGATTCCTTGCTCAGCTTGATGTAGTTCTCCAGGTGTTGCGGTGAAATCTGTCCTTGCTCGAGTGCGGCCAACACCGCGCAACCGGGTTCGCTGGTATGCGTACAATCACGGAAGCGGCACTGCTCGGCCAGTTGCTGGATATCGGCAAATCCGCTGTCAACCGTTGCATCCGATGCGCTAACCCCGAATTCACGCATCCCCGGGTTATCAATCACCATGGCACCATTATGCAAAACCATCAACTCACGGCGGACCGTGGTATGCGTGCCCTCACCGCTGGCACTGACGTCCTGGGTCTCGAGTCGCTGTTCTCCGAGGAGATTATTGATCAGACTGCTTTTACCCACCCCCGAGGAGCCGACAAAACAATAAGTCCGGGCCGGCTGTAAAAGGTTTGCGAGTGCCTCTACCCCTTCCCCGGTGATATTGCTCAGGGTCTGCACCTGCCCGGTCACGCCGAGGCGGTAAATCTGGGTAAGTTTTTCCGCCAGCTCGTCGGCGGGGATCAGGTCGGTTTTGGTCAACACAATCACGGCCTCGGCGCCACCTTCTCGCACCATCAACAGATAACGCTCGAGCCGTTTCAGATTGAAGTCGTAATGACAGGATTGGACGATAAATACCACATCCATATTGGCCGCGATCATCTGAAAATCAGAGGATGATCCTACCGCCTTGCGCTGCAGGCTGGTCTTTCTTGCCAGCAAATGATGGATCAGGGCGAATAGATCCTGGCTACTCTTGTCTATGCAAACCCAATCACCCACCGCGGGTAGCTGTGCATTGGTCTGTGACTCATGCCTGAACCTACCGGACAACCGGCCACGAAAGGTAGCGGACTCGTTGATCAGTAAAAACTGGTCCTTATCGACCGCGATCACCCGCGCGACGCTTTGCCCATCGCTGCAAACATTCGCGCGCTGTTCTGAAAAATATTCGTCCCAGCCCAACTCCTGCAGGGTCAAAACCTTATCCATACTTAGGTAGACGACTTATCCATCAGTACATGGTATTGCCATTCATTGACTGGTCGGGAATCTGTTGGATTGCATCCCAATGCTCGATGATCTTGCCATGGTCATCGAAGCGAAAGAAGTCCATCGTCACGTATTCTTCATTGCCGGGCCACATTTGCCGGGTATGCAAAGCGACCAGATCACCTTCCGCCACCGCCCGCACAAATTCGATCTGTTTATCCGGGTATTCCTCGGCCATCCGGGTGAAGTAATCGATGAAAGGTTGGGGACCATCGCCGACCAGAGGGTTATGCTGGATATATCTGTCGCCGACATATTTTTCCACCGCCGCGACCGGGTTGCCGAGGTAAGCCGTGCGATAAAACTCGATAGCGTTCTGTTTGTTTGTTGCCAGATCTACGCTCATAGATAAGCCTCGTCTATCACTGCATCGAATGCAGGCCCAACAGGTTGCCCTCGGTGTCGATGATCATCGAGAAAAAACCATGCCGGCCTATCGCCATCTTCGCTGTTTCAACACGACCACCGGCTGCGGCAACCCTGGCTTCCTCGATCGCACAGTCCTCACAGGAAAAGTAGACCAGGGTGCTGTTGCCGCCCGCGGTAAAGCCGTCCATCTTGACCAGTGCGCC
>JASJBV010000187.1 GCA_030066335.1 Gammaproteobacteria bacterium | reverse complement strand
GTGGTGGTGGGGGCGGTGGCGGTGGTGGCGGAGGTGGCGGCAGCTCCAACCAGGAACCCGACGATGCGGTCAGTGCCAAGATTGCATTTGGCGGAGGAACTTTACAGGATGGTTCGCCTCCTGGACCAACCTTCCTGCCGGATAATGTTTTTCTAAGCAGCCCCCCGAGTACCCCGGTGAGCCTTGATCCCGGTGCCAGTGGTTCGTTAACGGTAGGGCTTAATCAAGTGCCCTCTATGCAGCCTTTCGATGTCAATGTCCGTTTCGGTAATACCAACCAATTCGTCAATATTCCCATAACGGATAATTCACTTCTGACCCAAATATCCAATGCCGGTGGTGCTGGGAACCTGGATCTGCCATTTAGTCTGCAAGCCGATGTTTGTGACAATATCGATGATATCCAGCACCAGATCCAATGCTACGAATCGGTCAATGTCGGTGGGGTGAATATTAGCACCGAGGTTGCCCAGCAAATGCTGCTGGCCTGCAGTAGTGGTGGTGGTGATTTTGCGACAGGCGCCGGTGATTATTGCACAGATAATTATCCTCAAGAATCCTGTGCCTTGCTCAATGATTCTTTCACCAATACCAGTTACGTCGCTAATTCAAGCTGCGCCAGTTCTTTCTCAAATTCTAATTACCTGGGCGAAGTTTTTGACTGTACGGGTGCTGGATCGGGAATTTTCGCTTCTTGTGGAGCCTGTGCGGTTGATGTGAGTGCGAGACCACAGGCTAGAGGCATGACGGCGGAAGAAGCGATGTATCAAGCCCTGGTCGAATATCAGACCAACCCTGAACTGCAAAGGCAGATTACCTTCACTCCTTTTAGTGATTGATCAGTAATCGAGCTGAACCAAACAACAAACCCCCGTTTTCGGGGGTTTGTTGTTTATGGTCCCCTTTGAATTACCCGGGTTCTATATCTTATCCTCACCATGTGCTTAAATACTTCCCCGAGGCTTTTTCTGTAATCAGTTAGATCCATGCCAGAACATCAGGACCAGCAACATATAGATGATGTTGTCGAGCACAAGGTGCGCCGGCGGGTGGCGAAAAAAGTCATCGCTGATGTGCATCAACAGGCACAACAGATTGAGCAGGATCAACAACTGGAAAATCGGGCGAAAAACCTGTTGATTCCGGGGCTGATGCTGGTCCTGGCTATCATCATCATGTTACTTGTCTGGCCCGATTTCATGCGCTGGCTAAGCGGGATCATCGATTAATGCCGGTTGAATTATTGCTGGTATTTTTTGTTACCGCCTCGCTCCTGGCGATCACGCCCGGCCCCGATAATATCTTCGTCCTGACCCAATCCCTGGCCTATGGCAGCCGTGCCGGCTTGCTGGTGGTGCTTGGCCTGTGTACCGGGTTGGTCATGCATACCAGCCTGGTGGCGCTGGGGTTGGCCGCCCTGATCGCGTCATCGGACCAGCTGCTACTGGTCATCAAGCTGCTGGGTGCGGCTTACCTGCTGTACCTGGCCTGGCAAAACTGGCAGCACAGTCGGCAATTGCAGACGGGGAGTAGTCCGGTCCAGTTGCGCAACTGGCAGTTATACCGACGCGGCATCATCATGAATGCGACCAACCCGAAGGTAGGTCTGTTCTTCCTCGCCTTTTTGCCCCAGTTCCTCGACGTTGGCTACGGACCGTTGACGACCCAGATGATCCTGCTCGGCGGGTTGTTTATCCTGTCCACGCTGTTGGTGTTCGGTGCTATCGCGGTATTGGCCGGGCGCCTGGGGCAGCAGATGCAAATGGCATCCGGGCGTCGGCTCTGGTTTAGCCGTTCGGTCAGCGTCATCTTCGTGCTGTTGGCGCTTAACCTGTTTATAGACCTGGTCTGACTATCTCAGGTCTTTCGGTAAATGGAAGGTAACATCCTCGGTGAAGCCGAGCGACTCCACCTTGTTCGCGCCTGAAGCCTGCAGATAATCAACCACCTGCTGCACCAACAATTCGGGTGCCGAGGCGCCGGCTGTGACCCCTATTCTTGATTTACCCTCGAGCCAGGCCGGCTCGATGTCATCGGCACTGTCGATCAGGTAACCGTCGATCTGCTGATTCTGCGCGATTTCGCGCAGGCGGTTAGAGTTGGAACTGTTCTGCGAACCGACCACCAGGATCAGGTCGCACTGTTCGGTCAGCTTCTTCACCGCATCCTGCCGATTCTGGGTGGCATAACAGATATCATCCTTGCGTGGGCCCTGGATCGCCGGAAAGGTCTGGTGCAGGGCGTCTATCACGCGCGCGGTATCGTCCATCGACAGCGTGGTCTGGGTCACGAAGCGTATCTGCTCCGGATTCCTGACCTGCAACTGCTTAACATCCTCGACCGATTCAACCAGGTAGATATCGCCGCCCTGATTGAAGTCATACTGGCCCATGGTGCCCTCGACCTCAGGGTGGCCCTTGTGGCCGATGAGGATGGTCTCTATGCCCTGGTTGCTGTAGCGGGTGACCTCCATGTGGACCTTGGTGACCAGCGGGCAGGTGGCATCGAATACCTTCAGCCCGCGCCGTTTGGCCTCATCCTGCACCGCGCGCGACACCCCGTGCGCGCTGAAGATAACATGCTGGTCGTCCGGTACCTGGTCCAGTTCGTCGACGAAGATCGCGCCCTTGGCCCGCAGATCATCGACCACGTAGCGGTTATGCACGACCTCGTGCCGAACATAAATCGGCGCGCCAAATAATTCAAGCGCACGTTCGACGATATCGATCGCGCGATCGACGCCGGCACAGAAACCACGCGGATTGGCCAGTACAACATTCATCAGTGAATCTCCGGCTCGGGTGGATTCTCGACCTTGATGATTTTGACGCTGAAACGCACGGTTTGTCCAGCCAGCGGATGGTTGAAATCGACCTTGACCGTGGCATCGTCGAAGTCGAGGATGGTCCCGGGCAGGCTGTCGCCATTGGGTAC
Source organism: Gammaproteobacteria bacterium (assembly GCA_030066335.1). Lineage (GTDB taxonomy): Bacteria > Pseudomonadota > Gammaproteobacteria > JACNJF01. Next base: position 4,330 of record JASJBV010000187.1, on the reverse strand, counting down.
CGAGAATTCCATGATCAGCCCCGGTTGCAGCTCGCAGTCCGGGGCGAACTCACTGCGCTGCAGGCTGTGCACCGCGGTTTCGTCGGCAAAGCCGAAGGCCAGGTCCGGGCCGATATCGATGGTCTGTTCATCGCCCTCCTGCAGATCGAGCAGAGCCAGCTCCAGGCCCTCGGCGAGCTCACCGCTGCCAAGGTGGAACACCATCGGTTCCTGCTCGAAACTGTCCTCCAGTACCGTGCCATCGGTCAGGCCGAGGCGATGATGCAGGGTGACAATGCTATGGCGCTGGATCTTTGTCATGTTCGGTTTTGTAAGGACTAATCATGCCGCTTAGGATCAACATTACCGCACCAACGAATATCGCCGAATCGGCGACGTTGAATGCCGGCCAGGGATAACTACCGAGCCATACCTGGATAAAATCGATCACATGGCCCAGTAATAGTCGATCGATCAGGTTGCCAATCGCACCGCCGAGGATCAGGCTGAGCGCGATCGCGGTGACCTTTTCCTCCGCCTTGAGGTTCTTGATCCACACCAGCAACACCGCGCTGACCACGATCGCGATCGCGGTGAAGAACCAGCGCTGCCAGCCGTCGGCATTGGCGAGGAAACTGAAGGCGGCACCGGGGTTATAGGACAGGTACCACTCCAGGTAGGGGATCACCGGCACCGGCATGTGGTAATCGAGCTGGGTGTTCGCGATCCACTTGGTGGCCTGGTCGGCAATGATGACCGCGACGCTGATCCACAGGTACTTAAGCATACTGACGTTGTTCGCCGTCGCCATCGACGTTATCGACACAGCGACCGCAGAGCTCAGGGTGATCAGCATGCTGGCCGACATCGGCGCGATGATGCCAGCAACGTACGCACTTGGGATGCTCGCTGGCATTGGCCTCGATCACATACTGGTACTGGTCGCCGTTGGCCGTTCTCAGCTCCAGCCCTGCCGGCGCGTTCTCCAGCTTGGCCAGGGTGGCTTCCGAGGTGATCATGATAAAGCGCAGTTCGTCGCTCAAGATATCCAGCGTATCGAGTAACTCCTCGTCACAGTAGATGGTGATCTCGGCATCCAGGCTGGAACCGATCTCGCCGGCCTTGCGCAGGGACTCGAGCACGTTGGTGGTCTGCTGGCGAATCGACAACAGGGTATTCCACAGCGACTGATCGATATCGTCGTTGGCATAGTCGAACAGGCCTTCATGCCAGGTTGCGGTGAACACGCCCATGTCCGCGTGCTCGCCGGGGATGTTCTCCCAGACCTCGTCCGCGGTGAAGCTCAAGATCGGCGCGATCCAGCGCGTCATCGCTTCCACCACCTGGTACATCGCGCTCTGGCAGGAGCGACGCGGCAGCGAGTCGGCCTGGGTGGTGTACTGGCGGTCCTTGATGATATCCAGGTAAAAACCACCCAGGGTTTCCGAACAGAAGTTATGGATCTTCTGCACCGCGACATGGAACTGGTAAGAGCTGTAGAGTTCCTTCAGCTCGTTTTGCAGGGTCAGGGTCTCGGCGACCACCCAGCGATCCAGCGCCAGCAACTTATCCTTGTCCACCATGTGTTGATTGGGGTCAAAGCCATTCAGGTTGGCGAGCAGGAAACGCAGGGTGTTGCGGATGCGGCGATAGGCATCGGCGGTACGCTTGAGGATCTCGTCGGAGATACTCATCTCGCCGGAATAATCGGTGATCGCCACCCATAGGCGCAGGATGTCGGCACCGAGGGTATTGAATACCTTTTGCGGGGCCACCACGTTACCGATCGACTTCGACATCTTCATGCCCTTGGCATCGACGGTAAAGCCATGGGTCAGCACCTGTTTGTAGGGCGCCACCCCATTCATCGCGCAGGATGCCAGCAGCGAACTGTGGAACCAGCCGCGATGTTGATCCGAGCCCTCGAGATACATATCCGCCGGAAAGCCCAGGCGCTCATCGTTGCCGAGGACCGAGAAATGGGTGGTACCGGAATCGAACCAAACGTCCAGGGTATCGCCGACCTTGCGGTAATGTTCGGCCTCGTCGCCCAGCAGCTCCGCCGGGTCCAGGTCGAACCAGGCCTGGATTCCCTGTGCGTCCATACGCTCTGCCACCTGCTCGATCAGCTTAGCGGTATCCGGGTGCAGTTCCTCGGTCTGGTTGTGGATGAACAGCGGGATCGGCACGCCCCAGAAACGCTGGCGCGAGATGCACCAGTCCGGGCGGTTGGCGATCATGCCATCGATGCGCGCTTCACCCCAGTCCGGGATCCACTGGACGTTCTTGATTTCATCGATGGCCTGTTGACGCAGTCCCTGTTGTTCCATGCTGATGAACCACTGCGGGGTGGCGCGGAAGATGATCGGGGTCTTATGCCGCCAGCAATGCGGGTAGCTGTGGCGGAATTTTTCCTGGTGCAACAGCGCATTGTGCTGCTGCATCACCTCGATCACGTGCTCATTGGCATTGAACACATGCTCACCGGCAAACAGCTCGGTGTCGGGTAGAAAACAGCCGTCGGGTCCAACCGGGTTGTAGGTTTCCAGGCCGTATTGCTGACCGATGACAAAGTCTTCCTGGCCATGCCCGGGTGCGGTATGCACCGCGCCGGTACCGGCTTCCAGGGTCACGTGATCACCGACGATCAGCAGCGATTCACGATCGTAAAACGGATGCCGCAGTGATTGGCGATCCAGCGCCGCGCCGCTGCCATAGGCCAGCACCTGGTAATCATCGATGCCGTAGCGCGCCATCGCGTCTTTCATCAGGTCCTCGGCCAGTACCAGGCGTTCCTTGCCATTGGCCGTGGTGACCTGGACGATGACATATTCGAACTGCGGATGCAGCGCCACTGCCAGGTTGGCGGGGATGGTCCAGGGCGTGGTGGTCCAGATGACGACCGATAACGGGCCCTCGCCATGATGGCCGGGCACATTGTGGAAACTGTTGATAAAGGCTTCCTCGTCGACCACCGGGAACTTGACGTCGATCGCGATCGAGGTCTTGTCCATGTATTCGACCTCGGCCTCGGCCAGCGCCGAACCGCAGTCGGTACACCAGTGCACCGGTTTGTCCCCTTTATGCAGGTGACCGTTGGCGATGATCTTGCCCAGCGAACGCACGATGTTGGCCTCGGTATCGTAATTCATCGTCAGGTAGGGCTTGTCCCAGTCACCAAGTACGCCGAGGCGGATGAAGTCCTGCTTCTGGTTATCGATCTGCTTGTTGGCAAAGTCGCGACAGGCCTGGCGGAAATCATCGGCGGCCACCGCGATGCCGGCCTTGCCGATGTCTTTCTCGACCGCGTGCTCGATCGGCAGGCCGTGACAATCCCAGCCCGGGACATAGGGCGCATCCTTGCCGTCGAGGGTTTGCGCCTTGACGATCATGTCCTTGAGGATCTTGTTGACCGCGTGACCGATATGAATATCACCGTTGGCATAAGGCGGGCCATCATGCAGGATGAAGGTCGGCTGGCCCTTGCGGGCCTCGCGAATGCGCTGATACAGACCATTGTCCAGCCAGTGCTGCAGGCGGGCGGGTTCATTCTTGGCCAGGTTACCACGCATCGGAAAACCGGTATCCGGAAGGTTCAGGGTTGGTTTGTAATCAGTCACGTTGTTTCCAATAAGTCGTTAAGTTCAAAATAATTCTTGGCATCCTCGATGTCCCGCTGGATCTGCTGTTTCAGGGCATCCAGGGAATCATATTTTTCCTCGTTGCGTATCTTGTGCAGAATCTCCACATCCACGCAACGGCCGTAAATCTGTTCAGAGAAATTGAGGATGTAGACCTCAAGAATGACCGTGCTGCCATTCACGGTCGGGCGGGTGCCGATGCTGGCCACGCCGCGCAATACGCGATTATCCAATCCTTTGACCAATACCGCAAATATTCCATTGACCGCCATCGGCCGGGTACCCATTTTCAGATTAATGGTCGGGAATCCCAGCTCCCGTCCGAGTTTCCTGCCGTGCGCGACCTTGCCCGACAGGGTATAGGGCCGGTCGAGCAGCTGGCGCGCGCCGGCGAAATCATTATTGGCGATGCACTGGCGGATCCGGGTACTGCTGACCCGCTCGTTATCGATCATCAGGGTATGCGTATTCTCGACCACGAACCCGGCCTGCTCACCGCATTGCTGCAGATAGGCAAAATCGCCGCCGCGCTGCTTGCCGAAGCGGAAATCATCACCAATCACCAGGTGGCGGATGTTCAGCTTGTCGATCAGGATTTGCTGCACGAATTCTTCAGCGGTCAGGTCGGCGAATTTCTGATCGAAATGCAGGCACAACAGGTAATCGATGCCGACCTGGGAGAAACGGATGATCTTGTCGCGCAGGCGCGA
>JASJBV010000043.1 GCA_030066335.1 Gammaproteobacteria bacterium | reverse complement strand
TTGTCCTTGAGGATCTCGTTCTGGTTATACATCGGCAGGAACTTGTTCTCCGCATCCTCGCGGGAAAAGGAGAAAGTTGCCTGGGTCAGGTCATTGGTGCCGAAGGAGAAAAACTCGGCCTGGGTGGCCAGGTCATCAGCCCGCATACAGGCTCTGACGACTTCGATCATGGTGCCGAAACGGCAGGTCAGTTTCTGCCCACTTTTTTCCTCAACTTCGGCCTTGATGTCATCCATATAGCCACGTACCCATTTCAACTCTTCGGCCGAACACACCTGCGGTACCATCATCTGTGGATGGACTTCCAGTCCCTTGGCGGCACATTCCGCTTCGGCTTCCAGGATCGCCCGAATCTGCATCCGGTAGATCTCCGGGTAGGTGATACCCAGACGTACTCCGCGATGTCCGAGCATCGGGTTGACCTCGGTCAGGGCGCGTACTTTTTTCAGCATCAATTGCTTGGTGGATATCGACTGTTCGACCAGCGCGATATCGACCATGTCCGGAATGGTGTCAGAGCCAGGATTTTTATCCCCGAGTAACATCAACGACGATGACAGCACATCGAGGCCGCGGATCGAGCGTTTCAGGTGCTGCAGTTGGGAGATATCGTCGATCAGTTGTTCCTCGTTGGGCAGGAATTCATGAATCGGCGGATCCAGCAGGCGGATGGTGACCGGTAACGGTGCCATGGTTTCGAACAGTTTGCGGAAATCCGAGCGCTGAATAGGCAGCAGGCGATCCAGTGCTTCCTGGCGCTGTTCGACGGTATCCGCAACGATCATTTCGATCACGATCGGTAAGCGGTCGACCGCATTGAACATGCGTTCGGTCCGGCACAGGCCGATCCCCTTGGCGCCAAATTTCAAGGCGCGGGCAGCGTCTTCCGGGGTATCGGCATTGGCCATGACCCGGAGGTAGGCAAAATCATCCGACCAGGTCAGGATCTGGTTAAGTTCGGGGGTGAATTCGGGTTCCACGGTAGGGATCTCACCGAAGTAGACATTACCGTTGGAACCATCGATGGTGATCAGGTCGCCCTCGCGAATGACGTGATCGCCGACAAACGCCTCGCGCCGCTGAACATCGACATGAATGCCCTCGGCACCGGCCACACAGGGTTTACCCATGCCGCGGGCAACCACCGCGGCATGCGAGGTTTTGCCGCCACGGCTGGTCAGGATACCCTGGGCAGCAAAGAAGCCATGGATATCCTCGGGCTTGGTTTCTTCCCGCACCAGGATCACCTTCATCCCCAGGTCCTTGCCCAGTTGCTCGGCACGGTCGGCATCGAATACCGCCTGGCCGACCGCCGCACCGGGTGACGCCGGCAGGCCCTGGGCCACCGGTTGCGCCACGACATTGCGGTCGAGGGTTGGATAAAGCATCTGTTCCAGCAGATCGGGATCGATACGCAGTAGGGCCTGTTCTTTGCTGATCAGTTTTTCATTGACCATTTCCACCGAGGTACGGACCTTGGCCGATGCATTCATCTTGCCGTCTCGGGTCTGCAGGCAATACAGGGTGCCGCGCTCGATCGTGAACTCGAAATCCTGCACCTCCTTGTAGTGCCCTTCCAGTTTGTTGCGCAACTCGGCGAGTTCCTTCGCCATCTGCGGCATTTCCTGGTCCAGCTTGTCGATCGGTTTCGGGGTCCGGATCCCGGCCACCACGTCCTCGCCCTGGGCATTGACCAGGTATTCACCGAACAGGCGGTTTTCTCCGGTGCCCGGGTTACGGGTAAAGGCTACCCCGGTCGCCGAGTCATCACCGCGGTTACCAAACACCATGGTGCAGACATTGACCGCGGTGCCATGGGCCATGTCCGGGGTGATATTGAATTCGCGGCGATAATCCACCGCGCGTTTGCCCATCCAGGAATTGAATACCGCCTTGATCGAGATCTCCAGCTGTTCATAGGGATCCTCGGGAAAGGGGTGACCGGTGGAATCCTGGTAAATCTGCAGGAACTTGTCACAGATCTGCTGCAGGTCTTCGGCGGTCAGGCCGACATCCTCGGTCACGCGAACCGCTTGTTTGACCTTTTCAAATTCCTGGTCGAACAATTCATCGGGAATACCCATCGCCACCTTGCCGAACAGCTGGATAAAGCGACGGTAGGCATCGTAACCAAAGCGCGGGTCACCGGTTTGCTTGATTTCACCCTGCAGGGTTTGACTGTTCAGACCCAGGTTGAGGATGGTATCCATCATACCCGGCATCGACATCGCCGAGCCACTGCGCACCGAGACCAGTAACGGGTTTTCCGGGTCACCAAATTTTTTTCCGGTGGCCTGTTCGACCAACTGCATCTGCTCATGCACCTGGGCCATCAGTTTCTTGGGTAACTGATTGTCCTCGGAGTCGAGGTAATGCAGGCAGGCCTCGGTGGAGATGACAAAACCGGGTGGAACATTGAGACCGATCTGGGTCATCTCGCACAGATTGGCGCCTTTGCCACCCAGAAGTTTTTTGTTCTTGCCATCACCCTCGGCAAAAGAGAAAACCCATTTCTTCATGATATCTACCTTGGTTTTAGGAATAGGGAAGGGGTGGGTTATCCTACAGATAACCCACAAGACTGCAAGTGACCGAGGTTATTCAGTTACCTTGATTTTTTCTTTCTTGATCCAGCCGTCGATCTGTTGTTCCGCCGTCAGCCAGTTATCCATCTCGTTGCCAGGCACGAAACTCTGTTTTTCCGCGATCAGGTAAGCTGCCTCGGAGATCATCTGATAGCGCTGCTGATAGCTCAGGCTCTTGACCGCTTTCTTGGCTACCGACTTCTTGACCGCGGCTTTCTTGCTGCTGGCCTTTTTAGCGACGGCTTTTTTCACAGATTTCTTAGCCGCTGCTTTCTTGCTGACAGCTTTCTTGGCCGCGGCCTTCTTTTTGCTCGATTTTACGCTCATGGTGATAGTTCCAGGGTTGATTAAGGTCCTTAAAGATTTTGAATATTGGTAATTAGAATACTGAAATGTTACAGAAAGATGCATTTATACAGCGCACAAAAGACTTTGGGTTGATCCAGATCAGAAAAGCGAAAAATAGATCGAACTTAATCTTATCTGAAACCGCAGTCTTGGCAAATAATTTAGCACTTTTCCAGCATAATGCACCCTGCTAGGGTATGGGCCTGTGATCATGCACGTCGTTGGTGCTGATTTGACTCCAGGCGAATAATAATTATCTCCAAAATGACAAGATGAATTCTGTTAACAAGCTGTTACCGATCCTGTTGCTCGGCATAATCAGTTTCATAGTGATACTGATTTTCGTGTCACTTGGGTTTTATGCCTATCCTGCCGCGGATGATTTCTGCATGGCCAGCGGGGTCCAGCGCGAGGGACTGTTAACCCACCTGTGGAATCATTATTTCGAATGGAGCGGGCGCTATGCCGGTAATGCCTTGTATGCTGGTTATCCATTGCTGTTCGGCCTGTTCACCGGCAACCAGATCATGCCGCTGCTTTTGCTTGGATTATTGTTCCTGTCCAGCGCTTATTTTCTGGCTAGCCTGTTCGCTATCAACATCCGCTCGTTACCGGTAGTTATCCTGGCGCTTGGTTTCGTCAGTGTATTCCTGCTCGGCATCCGGCACAGTGCGAGCAGTCTGTATTGGATATCGGGAGCGATGACTTATCAGTCGGCGAATATCCTGCTGTTGCTGACGCTGGGATTAATGATTCGTATCCATGACCGACAACAACAGCAGCAGGATAGCAAGGCGTTGTGGGTTGGCCTGGGCCTGGCGGTTGTTGTCGGCATGGGCAGCAATGAGAACAACATGATCACCTTGCTTGGCGTTTTACTGTTGGCGTTGCTGATCAATCGACAGCGGACATGGCAGCAACAGCTGCCCTGGTTAACGCTGCTGGTCATAGCCCTGGTTTGCTTCAGCATTGTTTACCTGTCACCCGGCAACACTATTCGTGAATCGACATTTCCCCAGCGGCATGACTTGATCCATGCCATCAGCGGTAGCCTGCGCATGGGATCCTGGACTTTGATGGCATGGATACTGAATCCGCTGTTCATCCTGGCCAGCCTGTTATTACTCGTCGGCGTACCCTGGATCCACCAGCATTCGAGCCGAAATTATCAACCTGGACGAGGTGTTGTGCTGCTGTTATTTTTGCTCACGTTGGGGATGCCTTTTGTCCTGCAGTTTCCCGCCTGGTGGTCGATGGGTGGATGGCCACCTCCGCGCACGGTGGATGCAATATTCTTTGTTTTTGTGTTGAACTGGTCACTGCTGCTGGGAGCTGTCAGTCTGCGCTATGCACCGCATCAACGTCTGCCCGCGTTGGTTAAAAGTCATCAGTCCAGTTTGCTGATCCTGCTCACGTTGTTGGTCATCGGCGCGGTATTGATCAATAGTAAATTCCAGCGGGCGCTGGATGACCTGACCGGTCCTGCGATAACTTTCCAGCAATATATGCAGGATCGGCATCAACGTATAGATAATGCTGTGCAGAACCAACAGGAATTTTTATTGGTACCGGTTTATCGGCAGGAGTATCCTCGTAGTATCTTTTTCAATGATATCCGCAGCGATTATCGTGACTGGCGTAACAAGTGTTACGCAGAGTTCTTTGGCCTAAAGGCGATCCAGCGGGAACCTTTGCCAAAATAATGTCGATGATAATAATTGGGGCCATAGCGGAAGCCTGACAGACCATGACTGACAAGGGACAAACGGAAATGATCACGTTGGTGGTGCCTTGCTTTAACGAGCAGGAGACCATCGACCATTTTCTGCAGGAATTACGCCCGGTCCTGGCATCCATCGAGCTGGATTACGAAATTCTGTTCATCGACGATGGCAGTCGCGATCACACGCTGCAGTTATTAGCCGAACAGGCAGACGAGGATTCACATATCAAGGTGCTTTCCCTGTCTCGTCATTTCGGCAAGGACTCGGCCTTGAGCGCGGGTTTTGATTACGCCAGTGGAGATGCGGTGATTCCGATCGATGTCGACCTGCAGGACCCGGTGCAACTGATTCCGCAAATGGTCGAGAAGTGGCAGGCCGGGGCGGATGTAGTGATGGCGCGCAGGGTCGACCGCTCCAGTGAAAGCCTGTTGAAAAGATCGACCGCCGCGATGTTTTATCGCCTGATTTCCGCTCTCAGTTCCTCGCCGATCCCACGCGATGTCGGGGATTATCGTCTGATGGACAAGATCGTCGTCGATGCGATTCGTCAGTTACCGGAAAAAGGCCGCTTCATGAAAGGCCTGATGTCATGGCCCGGCTTCAATAGCGAGATCATCGAGTTCACCCGGCCCAAGCGGATGGCCGGTGAGAGCAAGTGGCGGTTATGGAAATTAATCAACTATGCCCTGGATGGTATCTTTTCCTTCTCCACCGCCCCGCTACGGATGTGGACTTATATCGGCTTATTACTGTCCGCTTTTTCTCTGAGTTACCTGTTGTGGATCGTATTCAAGACCCTGATCTATGGTGTCGACCTTCCCGGTTATGCTTCCATCGTCTCGATTATATTATTCTTCAGCGGGATCAACCTGATCGGCCTCGGCATCCTCGGTGAATATATCGGCAGGGTATTCGTCGAGGTCAAACAACGCCCAATTTACCTGGTCAAGGATAGGATCGGTTTTTAAACCCGCGCAGGCATTACCAGCTTCCAGCCATGATCAGCCAGTTGATGAAATTTTCAGTCGTCGGTGTTGTTAACACGCTGATTCATTATGCCTTGTTCTATCTGCTGTATTCAGTATTCGGGGTCTACCATCTGCTGGCATCGACCATTGGTTTTATCGCCGCGGTCATCAACAGTTTCTTTTTCAATAAGTACTGGACGTTTAATAGTAAGAGTCCGAACCTGGGCCAACAGTTTGTGCGTTTCTTTATCGTTAGCCTGCTGGGCTTGTTGATCAACCTGATGACCATGGCACTTTTAGTCGAATGGTTGCTGATCGATCCTCTGCTCGCGCAACTGGCAGCGATAGGGTTGACCCTGCTGGTTAATTTCAGCGGAAATAAGTGGTGGGCATTTCGACATGGTTGATCCGACCAGATTACAGCAGCAGCAACTGTGCGATCAGCGGCATTAATAGAAATGCCAGCAGGGTCTGGAAGGTAATGATCGAGGCCATGGTCTCGGTGTCGCCGCCTAGCTGACGGGCGAGGATATAGGCCGAGGATGCGGTCGGTACCATGAACGTGATCAGCAGCGCGCCCGCCGCCACCCCACTGAGCCCGGTCAGGCTGATCAACGATGCCGCCAACAGCGGTTTTACTCCGAATTGAAGCAGGCTCGAGATCCTGATCGATTGCAGATGACCGCCAAGCTGCCTCGGCCGCAACGCGGCGCCAACCGCGAGCAGGCCAAACGGTAACGCGGCGCGGCCGATGATTTCGAGGATATTGTCAGCCATGGCATTGAGGCCGATGCCACTCAGGCTGAGAAACCAACCGATCGCACAAGCGATGATCAGCGGGTTATACAACACCTCACGCAGGAAGGGTTTGATTCCCTTACTGCTGCTGTCTCCCCATAGCGCAAACACCGAGATGCAAAACAGGTTGACCAACACGATCATGAAGCCGGCCGCGATCGAGCCCAGGGCAAGGCCCTCCGGGCCGAAAAAGGCCAGGCAAACGGCGAGTGAAATGTAGGTATTGAAGCGGGTGCCACCCTGGAAAATCGAGGTAAAGGTAGCAGGGCTGACCGTCTGGCTGAAACGAAACCATAACCCCAGCAGCAGGGCAACGATCACCAGGGTAATCGCGATCACCGTCAGCATCGAGGCCCAGGGGCTGCCGGCCAGGGATTGGTTACCCAGGCTGCGAATCAACAGGGCGGGGAATAACAGGAAATAGGTCAATTTCTCCATCCCCGGCCAGGTTTCCGCGGGCAGGAAATTGAAATGCTTGAGACCATAGCCGATCAGGATCAGCAACAGGATCGGGGCCAGGGCGGCGGCAAATTCTGCCATCGGTTGGTTACTCCATGGTAGGTTACGATGTCGGCCAGTAGCTATCGTAAAAGAAGTAGAGGGTAATGCCAATGCTGGCGATGATGACAAACTGGCGGACGATGGATTGCGGCAACTGGCGTGAATAATGCGCAGCCAGGTAACCGCCGACCAGGGTGCCAACCAGGACGATACTGCCCTGGTACCAGGCGATCACCCCATCGTAGATGAACAGGGCAATGGCGATCAGCGATACACAGGTCGATACCAGCAGCTTGAGTCCATTCATCGTGTTGATGTTGGTTTGACCGGACAGGGCCAGGTAACTCAAGATAATGATGCCGAGACCGGCATTGAAAAAACCGCCATAGATGCAGACCGCGAGCAATAACAGAACCAGCATCGACCTGCCGACAGCGCTGGCATGCCTATGCCGTGACGCCAGCGAACTGAGCGCATTATTCAGCCGGGCGCCATAGATGAATAACAGGGTGGCGAACAGCAACAGCCAGGGGATCGCCTCGCGGAACAGGGCTTCCGGGGTCTGCAGTAACAGCCAGGCACCGATGATGCCGCCGACCAGGCTGATCAGGATAAAACGTGGCAACTGGGCTTTTGCTGCGATCAAATCCTGGCGGAATGCATAGGTGCCGCTGATATAGCCGGAACAGGAGGCAAAGGTATTGGTGGCATTGGCACTGATAGGTGGGATACCTGCCATCAATAATGCGGGGAAGGTAATGAAACTGCCGCCACCGGCCAGCGAGTTCAGCATGCCCCCGGCAACACCAGCCACAAACAGCAGTAAAAGATCCAGCGGCATGTTCATCGGTTTTTATTAATATTAGGTCTGACAGGTACTAATCCAGGCTCTGGAGGCTTGCCAGGATTTTTATAGGATTTCCTTATTGATCTCCAGAATCAATCATTTTTTCTTATAACGAGATCATCGGACGACAAAATCCAATCAACTTAAATACGCTTGCACGGTCTCGATTGGATGACTAAACCTTGATATATATCAAAAACAAGACAAGTTCAGACAATAACAGTATTTATTATCAATAAATAGGCATAGGATGTTTTCATAAAACCCTACTTTTACTACAGAAATAAATTATTGGGTCATTTTTGGCTCTGTATAAACATATTAAAAGTAGTTTTTCCCACCAAAAATAAGAGGGTCATGCATTATGAAAACTAAAAATATATTTATCACTTTAATCGGCTTATCGGTAATGGGTCTGGCTCCAATCAGCCAGGCTGAAATGGATTCATCAATAGCACGCGGAGGTCTATTGTATGACAAGTGGTTTGCGGTCATCGGTGCGGCCAAACCGAAAGACACGCACCCGGCCTGGCCTGCTTCCAATACCAAGAAAAAGGGCAATGCCACCCACCGTTGTAAATCCTGTCATGGCTGGGATCTTAAAGGCAAGGATGGTGCCTATGCGTCCGGCTCCTACAAAACCGGTATCAAGGGGTTAAGAAACTTCGCCGGTGGTTCCAAGGCCAAGGTTATTGCCGCAATGAAGGACTCTACCCATGGCTATAGCGGCAAGATGAGTGCAAAGGACTTTGATGATCTGGCTAATTTTGTTACCCAGGGCCAGGTCGATATGGATAAGATCATTGATTCCAAGAGCAAGCTGGTCAAAGGCGGCAATGCGGATCGTGGGGCGGCTTATTACAATACGGTATGTGCAGGTTGCCATGGAGCAGATGGCAAGCTGCCCAAGGAAATGCCAGCCTTGGGCGGTCTGTCGCATAAAAATCCCTGGGAGGTCGTACATAAAATACAGAATGGCCAGCCGGACGAGCCCATGCCAGCGATGCAAGCATTTGATTTACAGGTGACCACGGACATTCTTGCCCATTTGCAGGACTTGCCCAGGAAGTAATTCATCGGCAGGTAAAAGCAATATTTCGAACCGATGCAACCGTCCCCGCATTTGTGGGGACGGTTTTTCATTGCTCAATCTGCTCCACGATGCGAATGACATCGGGCGGGCAAATTTTCTCGTTGCCACAAACCCGGCGTCGTTCGATATAGGCCAGCACTCCATCGAGACGGTCTTGCAGGGCCGCGGGTGGGTCGATGCTCCGCGCATCGGCATCATGCCAATCGATCATGGCGACCTGGTGATTTTGTGGGGTGATCTTGCACTGCAGGGTGGCGATACCGGCCAGGCCGGTGTCGTCATCAGCCAGGGGTACCTGGACATCGAAGTCCCCGTTGTCGCCATCGTCGATAAACTGGCAATGCGCACAGTCGATCGAGATACCGGACCTTTTGATACTCATGCTTGGCTCCGCGGTTTCGTTTCAACTGTTGTAACGATCGAACTCGGCATAATACTCGGGAAATCCCACCGCCGATTTGAGGCCCTCGAAGTCCAGCACATTGCTTGGTTCCTGACCCTGTTTGAGCATCTGCAATGACTCCTGCATGGCCTTGATCGAGGCATTGAGCAGGGTCAACGGGAACACCGCGATCTTGTAGCCGATGTCCTCCAGTTCGGCCGGTGGCAACACCGGGGTCTTGCCGTTCTCGATCATGTTAGCCATCTTGGGCCCGGGTACATTCTGGCAGTAATGCTGCATTTCCTCGATCGACTCCGGCGCCTCGACGAAGGTGATGTCGGCGCCGAGGCGGGCGAATTCATTGGCGCGCTCGATCGCCTCATCCAGGCCGAGAATGGCGCGGGCATCGGTACGTGCCATGATCAGGATATCACTGCCCTCGTTGCGCGCATCCACCGCGGCCTGGATGCGTGAGTAGGCCTCTTCCCGCGGCACCACATCCTTACCCTTGGTATGGCCGCAGCGTTTGGGCATCACCTGGTCTTCCAGCATGATGCAGGCAAAGCCGGCGCGGGCGTAACCTTCGACCGTGCGTTTGACATTGACCGCGTTACCGAACCCGGTATCGCCGTCGCCGAACATCGGGATCCTGACCGTGCTGCAGATATTGCGCCCCTGGTCGAGCATTTCGCCAAACGAGATCAGGCCGGTATCCGGCATCCCCAGGCGTGCGCCCGATACCGCAAAACCGCTCATGAAACCGATTGCGAAACCGGCCTGTTCAATCAGTTTCGCCGACATCGCGTCATGGCAGCCGGGCATGGTCAGGATGCCGGGTTGGTCAAGGAGTTGGCGTAAATTTTCAGCGGCGCTGGCCATGGTTGTTGTCATCTTATTGTGGCTGAATAAATGATTAGTTTTATCGCGGCTAGCATGTAACATAAAGCGCTCAAATTCAATGCCGGGGTGTGTCCCCCGGTGGAATAAATATCTGAATGGTAAAGCGCTCCTTGCAGTTACAACAACGCAGCTGTGACCCCCGATTGTTATCCACCGATACCGATCTGCATCCGCTGTTGCAGCGGGTATTCAGTGCCCGCGCTATCGGCTCATTCGACGAGACCCGCTATCCACTGTCCGCCTTGTTGGCGCCAGCCAGGCTCAGTCATATTGACGCCGCCGCCGCATTGCTAACCGAACATATCCAGCAACAGTCCCCAATCCTGGTGTTTGGTGATTACGATGCCGATGGCGCCACCAGTACCGCCTTGTGCCTGCGCGCGTTGCGCATGCTTGGGCATCAACGCATCGATTACCTGCTGCCGGACCGGCTCAAGGATGGTTATGGGGTATCGGCATCTGCCGCGCAACGCATCATCGAGCTGGCGCCGCGGCTGGTGATCACGGTGGACACCGGGATAGCCAGTTTCAGCGGATTACAGCTCCTGGCAGAGGCCGGTATCGATGTGATTATTACTGATCATCACCTGCCGGCCGATCAGTTACCGCCCGCCACGGCGATCGTCAACCCCAATGCCTTCGCGGACAGCGCGGGTAAAAATCTGGCCGGGGTCGGGGTCGCGTTTTACCTGATGCTGGCACTGCGCAGTCAGCTGCGCGATCAGGGCTGGTTCAGCGAGCGCGCTGAACCGAATCTGGCCGAGTGCCTGGACCTGGTGGCGATAGGCAGCATTGCCGACCTGGTACCATTGGATTTCAACAATCGTATTCTGGTCAGTGAAGGCTTGAAGCGCATCCGTGCCGGTTTGTGCAGCCGCGGGATCAGCAAACTGATCGAGTTGGCCGGACGTCGCCAACAGACCCTCAGCAGCCAGGACATCGCCTTCAGCGTTGCGCCAAGGATAAATGCAGCCGGCCGCCTGGATGATATGAGCATCGGGGTGCAGGCGCTGCTCGCGCAGGATGACAGCAGCGCCCATGCCCTGGCCTTGCAACTGGATGAAATCAACCGCAACCGGCGCGTATTGCAGGGAGAGATGACCGAACAGGCGATGGCGATGCTGGCGGAGCTTGAGCTGGAGCATGATCAACACAGCTACGTGTTATATCAGCCGGACTGGCATGAGGGTATCGTTGGTATCATCGCTTCCAAGGTGAAGGATCTGACCTTCCGTCCCAGTATCGGTTTTGCCCCGGCGGAGCAGGGACAACTCAAGGGCTCCTGCCGTTCGATCCCCGGCATTCACATCCGGGACATGCTCGACCTGGTGGATAAAGCCGAACCGGACCTGATAATTCGCTTTGGCGGGCATGCGATGGCGGCCGGCCTGACCATCAGGCAAGCGCAGCTGGCACGTTTCCGCGAATGCTTTGAACGGATTTTAGTCGAGCATGTCGATGCCGCCTGTTTTGACCAGGTCATTGAACATGATGGCGAAATCGATGCAGACGACCTCGATCTACCGCTGGCGCAGCTGATCCAGCAGGCAGGACCCTGGGGCCAACGCTTTCCGGTGCCCAGTTTTTACGGTGAATTCCGGGTATTGCAGCAGCGGATTGTCGGTGAACGCCACCTCAAATGGGTGTTGAATCCGCTGGGTTCCCGGCGCCGTATCGATGCGATCCTGTTCTATGCCAGCGAACAACAATTGGCCAGCGAATATCAGCAATTGAAGATTCATTATGAACTGGGGATCAATGACTACCAGGGAGTACAGGATCTGCAGTTACTGGTACGCCATATCATTTGACTGCTGGTTTGGAAAAAGGGTGCCAGACAGGCAGGAGTTCAATAAAATAAGCCTTAACGAGGTTCAACCGGGGGATGTATGCAGTTATCCGATGCAAGCTTATTGAAAAACCAGGCCTATCTGAACGGTGCCTGGTGTGATGCCTCATCAGGCCAGACCTTTGCCGTGATCAACCCGGCCAACGCGGAGCTGATCACCGAAGTCCCCGATATCGGCGTGGCCGAGACTCACGAGGTGATCGCCGAGGCTAACGCGGCCTGGGCCGGGTGGAAGCAGTTGATGGCCAAGGACCGGGCCCAGCTGATCCGGCGCTGGTTCGAACTGGTCATGGAAAACCAGCAGGACCTGGCCAAAATTCTCAGCTGGGAGCAGGGTAAGCCATTGGCCGAGGCGATGGGTGAGGTTGCCTATGGCGCCAGTTTTATCGAATGGTTTGCCGAGGAAGCCAAGCGCGTGTACGGCGATGTCATTCCCAATACCGTGCCTGACCGGCGCTTACTGGTGATCAAGCAACCGATCGGTGTGGTGTGCGCGATCACCCCCTGGAATTTCCCGACCGCGATGATCACGCGCAAAGCGGCACCGGCACTGGCCGCGGGTTGTCCGATCATCATCAAGCCCGCGCCGGATACGCCACTGTCGGCGCTGGCCCTGGCCGAACTGGCCGATCGCGCCGGTTTCCCGCCGGGCATTTTCAACGTCATCACCAGTAACCAGGCGGCCGCGGTGGGGCAGGAAATGACCGCCAACCCACTGGTGCGCAAGATTTCGTTCACCGGCTCCACCGCGGTGGGCAAGATCCTGATGCGGCAGTCTGCGGATACGGTGAAAAAGGTCGCCTTGGAGCTCGGCGGTAACGCGCCTTTCCTGGTCTTCGACGATGCCGATATCGATGCCGCGGTGGAGGGCGCGATGGC
>JASJBV010000042.1 GCA_030066335.1 Gammaproteobacteria bacterium | reverse complement strand
TTCTGCGGCGTGCATTTCATGGCCGAGGTTGCCGATATCCTGTCGCGTGACGACCAGGTATCGATCCTGCCCGATTTGTCGGCAGGATGTTCGATGGCGGATATGGCTGACCTGAACAAGGTCGAGCGGGCCTGGCAGGAACTGTCGACGGTAATCGATGCCGACCAGCAGATCACCCCGGTCACCTATATCAACTCGGCGGCCAACCTCAAAGCCTTTTGCGGTGATCATGGCGGGGTGGTCTGCACCTCGACCAACGCACAGAAAATCCTCGAATGGTCATTCGCTCAACGCGACAAGGTCTTGTTCTTTCCCGATCAGCATCTGGGTCGTAACACCGGTTTCAAAATGGATATCCCATTGGAACAGATGGTAGTGTGGGATTTCGACAAGCCGATGGGCGGCCTCAGCGAGGATGAGATCCGACAGGCCAAGATCATCCTGTGGAAAGGTTATTGCTCGGTGCATCAGATGTTCAAGCCGGTTCAGATCGATAATTTCCGCAAGCAGCATCCGGATGGCAAGGTCATCTCGCATCCCGAATGCAGCTTCGAGGTGTGCCAGCATTCGGATTATGTCGGGTCCACCGAATATATCATCAAGACCGTGACCGATGCCGAGCCCGATACCCATTGGCTGGTGGGTACCGAACTCAACCTGGTCAACCGGTTGCATGAGACGCTCAAACACCAGGGCAAAACCATTCAATTCATGTCACCGACTGTGTGCATGTGTTCGACCATGTTTCGCATCGATCCCCAACACCTGGCCTGGGTATTGGAAAACCTGGTCGAGGGTAACGTGGTCAATCAGATCAAGGTAGCACCGCAAGTGGCGGATAGCGCACGGGTTGCGCTGCAAAGGATGCTGGATATTTCCGCCTGAATCGGCTTTACTCTGCTAGTACTCTTTCAATACTATATGGCCATATAGTTTGAAAAAGTATTTCCATGAGTCCCGCAAAAATCGATCAGTTATATCCCTCCCGTACCCGGCGCGGCGTTACCCCGGCGACCCGGTTCGCCACCCTGATTGGTGACTATGGCACCAGTGATTTCGTAATGAAGCGTGGTGGCCGTCTGCCGGAGGTGACCATCGCCTATGAATCCTGGGGCAGCCTGTCACCCAATTACGATAATGCGATCCTGATCTTCACCGGTTTGTCACCGACTGCGCACGCGGCTTCCAATGCGGAAAACCCGGAACCTGGCTGGTGGGAGTTCATGATCGGTCCGGGCAAGGCGATCGATACCGATCGTTTCTATGTTATCTGTGTCAATTCCCTCGGCGGTTGCTTTGGTTCAACCGGGCCGGAATCGATCAATCCGGCCACCGGCAAGTCTTACGGTACCGATTTCCCGGAAGTGACGATCGAGGATATGGCCAAAGCCGGGCATCATCTGCTGCATGAGCTGGGCATCGATCATCTGCATGCGGTGGTCGGTCCGTCGATGGGGGGGATGACCGCGCTGGCCTATGCGCTGCAATACCCCGATGAATGTGATTACCTGATTTCGATCTCGGCAGCCACCCGCGCGCTGCCCTTCACCATCGCCATGCGTTCGCTGCAGCGGGAGATCATCCGTTGTGACCCGAACTGGAAGGAAGGGCATTACCACTCCGATGAAGAACCCCTGTCCGGCATGTTGCTGGCGCGCAAGCTGGGCCTGGTTTCCTACCGGGCGGCAGAGGAGTGGCACCAGCGATTCGACCGGGCCCGGGTCACCAAGGAACGGCGCCAGGGCAAGCCGTTCGAGATTGAATTCGAGGTGGAGTCCTACCTGGATTACAACGCCAACAAGTTCGTCGGTAATTTCGATGCCAACAGTTATTTGTACATGTCACGTGCGATGGACTGGTTCGATGTCGCCGATCACGGCGGGTCGGTGAATGCCGGGCTGGCCAAGATTCATGTCAACAAGGCCCTGATCATCGGCGTCACCACCGATATCCTGTTTCCGATCGAGCAGCAGCAGGAGATTGCCGAGGGCCTGATCAAGGCCGGGCGCAACGTTGAATTTGTCTCGATCGATTCGATCAATGGTCACGATGCTTTCCTGGTCGACCGTGAACATTTCTCCCCAGTGATCGCGGATTTCTTCTCGCAGTCGTGATGATCAGGCGGTCAGCCTAGCGTTCCAGGTATTTGAG
Source organism: Gammaproteobacteria bacterium (assembly GCA_030066335.1). GTDB lineage: Bacteria > Pseudomonadota > Gammaproteobacteria > JACNJF01. Next base: position 10,734 of record JASJBV010000042.1, on the reverse strand, counting down.
CTTGTCCGGTTGGCCGTCCCATTCCTCGGCATCCGGTGGCGGGTCCTTGCGGGTGGTAATGACCGGCCAGATCTGTGACAACTCCTCGTTGAGTTCCAGAAAATGTTCCTGATCGGGCGGCAGGTCGTCCTCGGAGACGATCGCCTCGGCCGGGCATTCCGGTTCGCACAGGGTGCAGTCGATGCACTCATCGGGGTCTATGACCAGGAAGTTGGGCCCCTCATGGAAACAATCTACCGGGCACACATCCACACAGTCGGTGTACTTACAACGAATACAGTTTTCTAGAACGACATAGGTCATCTTGGTCCTCCACAAGCTGGTCCAAGTATACCCATTAAACCAGTGATAACAATCTGTCGCCGGCAAGTTTGACGGTTATTGATTGACCATCTTGCGGATGGCTGAAGCTCAGGCCGCAGGCCTGCAGCATCAGGTCGCCGCTGTGCGGAGGCTGGCCGTATTGGCGATCATTGATTATCGGGTGACCGATCTCGGCCAGATGGATGCGGATCTGGTGTTTACGACCGGTTGCGGGAATGATTTCCAACAGGCTGTGCCGGTCGTTACCGGCCAACACGCGGATATGGGTGCTGGCGGGTTTGCCGTCGATGGCCGTGGTCAGGGCCAACCGGTCGCCTGCCGCCATGCTGCCACTGACGATGGCGCGATAGGTTTTGCTGACCTCGCGTCGTTCGAAGGCCCGGTGAAATTGCTGATTGATTTTCTCGTCATGGGCGACGATCATCAGGCCCCGGGTAAAGCGGTCGAGGCGATGGGTGATCAGGCACTTACGTTCGGGCCAGACCTGATGGTGGATCCAGCGCTGCAGGGTCCAGTGGTCGCCCCATTTGCTGCCCTGGCTCAACATGCCGGCCGGTTTGTCCCAGATACTGAAACTGCCGAAGTCCTCGACCAACTCCGCTTGGTATGGACAAGGGGTCAGAGTGCTCTGGTTGCAGTAGAGATGCAGCCAGTGGCCCTGGTTTACGGCCGCATTCGGATCATAAATACGGATTGGTTTATGATCGGCTTGTAACCAGACCGCGCCGTGGCTAAAACAGCTGTCGATCTGCTGCCCACTGAGTTCCGGGTGATTGAACCAGGCGCGTGCCGGTTGCTGATCTTGAGTGGCCTGAACATGCAGTTCAAGCTTGAGACTCACAACTTCTCCTTGAGCGCATACAGGTAATCGAGAGCCTGGCGCGGAGTCAGGTCGTTGACATCGAGTTGGGACAACTCTTCGAGCAATGGATGGGCCGGTGGTTCGGGTGCCGGCGCCGCTGCGCTGAACAGGTCGAATTGCGGATGCTGTTGCAGATTCTGCTGTTCCAGTTCCTGCAGCTTGTGCCGGGCCTGCTCGATGATGTGATCCGGGATGCCGGCCAGGCGCGCCACCTGCAGGCCGTAACTCTGGCTGGCCGGGCCAGGCTTGACCTGGTGCATGAACACGATCCGCTCGCCATGCTCGATCGCATCCAGGTGCAGGTTGACCAGGGCCGGATACAGTTCCGCCAGTTGGGTCAGTTCGAAATAATGGGTCGCGAACAGGGTCATCGCGCTGGTCTCGGCGGCCAACTGTTGGGCACAGGCCCAGGCCAGAGACAGGCCATCGAAGGTACTGGTGCCGCGGCCGATTTCATCCATCAGCACCAGGCTGTTGGCGGTGGCGTTGTTGAGGATATTGGCCGCCTCGGTCATCTCGACCATGAAGGTGGAGCGGCCGCTGGACAGGTCATCACTGGCACCGATGCGGGTGAATACCTGGTCGATCGGGCCGATGCTGGCTGACGCGGCCGGCACATAACTGCCCATGCAGGCGAGAATAACGATGAGCGCGGTCTGGCGCATGTAGGTGGACTTGCCGCCCATGTTGGGACCGGTAATCATCAACACCCGGGTGTCGTGGTCGAAACAGACATCGTTGGCAATGAACGGCTCGCTTTGCACCTGTTCCACCACCGGGTGGCGGCCGGCGGCAATCTGCAGGGTATTGTCGGCGGTCATCTGTGGCTGGTTCCAGTTGTAAAGCTCGGCACAACGGGCAAAGCTGACCAGCACATCGAGCTGGGCCAGGGCCAACGCGGTCTGCTGTAACTGCGGGCAATGTTCACCAAGTTTCTGCAGCAGCTCCTCATACAGTTGTTTTTCCCGGGCCAGGGATCGCTCACGAGCCGACAATACCTTGTCTTCGAAGGCTTTAAGTTCCGGCGTGATATAACGCTCGACCGCCTTCAGGGTCTGGCGGCGGACGTATTCCGGCGCTACCTGCTCACTGTGCTGCTTACTGACCTCGATGTAATAGCCATGCACCCGGTTATAGGCCACCTTGAGGCTACTGATCCCGGTGGCCTGTTGCTCACGCTGTTCCAGGTCGAGCAGGAATTGATCGGCATTCTGGCTCAATGCCCTGAGTTCATCGAGTTCCGGGTCATAGCCTGCCGCGATCACGCCACCATCCCGAATCAACAAAGGTGGCTCGGCGATGATCGCGGTTTGCAGCAGCTCCACCAACTCCGGCAGCGGCTGGATCGCAGCGACCAGGGTTTGCAGTAACGGACTGTCGATGCCCTCCAGCAGGTCCTGCAACGCAGGTAACAGCTGCAGGCTGGCGAGCAGGGCACTGAGATCACGCGGTCGCGCCGATACCAGCGCGATACGACTGCTGATACGCTCGATATCGGCGATCGCTTTCAACTGCTCGGACAGTGGATCGGCCAGTCTGTGTTCGAGCAGGAACTCGAGCGCCAGGTGACGCTGCTGGATCACCTCGCGCTGCTTCAGCGGCTGTTGCAACCAGCGCTTGAGTTCGCGGGTACCCATCGCCGAGTTGCACTGGTTGAGAATGCCATACAGGGTATGTTGTTGCCCGCCGTCGGCGGACAGGGATTCGGTCAGTTCCAGATTGCGCCGGCTGGCGCTGTCGATCAACAGGCTGTCGCTGATCTGCTCGGTCCTGATCGCCTGTAAATGGGGCAGAGCGCTACGCAGGGTATCCTGCACGTACTGGAGTAAACAGCCGGCGGCACAGATCGCGGTCGGGTAATCCTGCAGGCCGAAACCGCGCAGGTCCTGGGTCTGGAATTGATCGTTGAGCAGGCGTTCACAGGTATCCTGTTCGAAATACCAGACCGGTTGCTGATGTGCGGCGGCCAGGTAACGGTTTTCCAGCGGCAGCGGCTGGTCCTCGCAATACAGCAATTCCGCCGGGTTGAGTCGGCTGATCTCGGCCTGCAGCTGGCTTGCCGATGCTACCTCGCTACAGGTAAAACGCCCGGAACTGACCTCGAGGCTGGCGATCCCCCAGCGCGAATCGGCGTGATACAGACAGCACAACAGGTTTTCCTGGCGTTCCTCCAGTAACGCATCGTCGGTCAGGGTGCCGGGGGTGACGATGCGTACCACCTTGCGTTCCACCGGTCCCTTGCTGGTGGCTGGATCACCAATCTGTTCACAGATGGCAATCGATTCACCGGCCCTGACCAGGCGGGCGAGATAGTTATCGGCCGCATGATGCGGGATACCGGCCATCGGGATCGGTTCACCGGCGGATTGACCGCGCTTGGTCAGGGTGATATCGAGCAGGCGCGCGGCCTTCTTCGCATCGTCATAGAACAGCTCGTAAAAATCGCCCATCCGGTAAAACACCAGCATGTTTTTATGCTCGGCCTTGATCCGCAGGTACTGCTGCATCATGGGCGTATGCGTTTTCTTCGCTGGGCCCGGCTGGTTGGTGACGGGGTTAGTGTCGATGGCAATGTCGGTCATGTTTGTCAGGGGCCAGGCTGCTCGTTTACGGGCAGGCATGAATCGAGTAGGCGCAAAACGGACTCGGTATTGTCCCCAGTTTTGCCGCAGCATACAACCGCGGTTTGTCCGGTTTAACCTGATCCTGCAGCAAGCAACGGTAGACCTTGGCGCAAAGCTGTGAAAAACTTGCGCGATTAACAACCCAGCCAGACAGACCATAATTGCCTATGCATAACGACCTGGAACCGATGACCCTGGAATTGGCGCAACAATTGACCCGTGCCGGGGACAAGATATGCACCGCGGAATCCTGCACCGGCGGCCTGATTGCCAAGACCCTGACCGATCTTGCCGGCAGTTCGGCCTGGTTCGATCGTGGTTTTATCACCTATAGCAACCAGTCGAAAATGGATATGTTGGGAGTCAAGGCGGCGACCCTGCAAGCCTATGGGGCGGTGAGCCAGGAAGTCGCGGCGGAGATGGCCGCGGGGGCCCAGCTTAACAGTGAGGCCGAGGTCGCGATTGCGGTCACCGGCGTCGCCGGCCCGGCTGGCGGCAGCGAGGTCAAGCCGGTGGGAACGGTTTGCTTGGGTTTTGCTATCGGTGAACGGGTGTTGAGCGAAAAACACCAGTTCGATGGGGATCGCCAGCAGGTCCGTCAAGCCACTCTACACTATGCGCTTAAGCGGATTAATCAGTTGTTGCAAGGCGGCTGAATAAAAAAATATTTAAGTGGCTCATGCTATGAGCTACTAGGTCGTTTATTATCTGCCCATGCTCAAAACGGAGAATTCTCACCGGGGTTGAAAAAAATCGATTACCGGCCAAAAGTTCTCTTTATGTTCTCGTTATCCTGTGGGATAATTCCGAACGGTCACCATCCATCATTTAACATCGGGAGAGATAAATGGACGACAACAAGAAAAAAGCCCTGGCTGCCGCGCTGGGCCAGATTGAAAAGCAATTCGGTAAGGGTTCTGTCATGCGTATGGGTGACGGTACCATCGATCGCAACCTGGAAGCGATCTCTACCGGTTCCCTGTCACTGGATATTGCCCTTGGCATCGGCGGCCTGCCCAAAGGCCGCGTGGTCGAAATCTATGGTCCTGAATCCTCCGGTAAAACCACGCTGGCGCTGCAGGTGGTGGCCGAATGCCAGAAAGCCGGGGGCACCGCGGCTTTCGTCGATGCGGAGCATGCGCTGGATCCGATTTACGCGGAAAAACTCGGCGTGGATGTGGATGAACTGCTGGTGTCGCAGCCGGATACCGGTGAACAATCGCTGGAAATCACCGATATGCTGGTACGTTCCGGCGCGGTGGACGTCATCGTCGTGGACTCGGTAGCGGCGTTGACCCCGAAAGCGGAAATCGAGGGCGATATGGGTGATTCACATGTCGGTCTGCAGGCCCGTCTGATGTCACAGGCATTGCGTAAGCTGACCGGTAGCATCAAGCGCTCGAACTCGATGGTCATCTTCATCAACCAGATCCGGATGAAGATCGGGGTCATGTTCGGCAATCCGGAAACCACTACCGGTGGTAACGCATTGAAATTCTATTCCTCGGTACGTCTCGACATCCGTCGGATCGGTGCGATCAAGAAAGGCGATGAGGTGATCGGCAACGAAACCCGGGTCAAGGTCGTCAAGAACAAGGTGGCACCGCCGTTCAAGCAGTGCGAGTTCGAGATCCTGTATGGCGAGGGCAGTTCGCGCGAGGGTGAACTGATCGATCTCGGAGTCAAGCAGGGCATCATCGACAAGGCCGGGGCCTGGTACAGCTATAACGAGGACCGCATCGGCCAGGGCAAGGACAATGTCCGCCAGTACCTGAAAGATAACCCGGAAATGGCGCAGGAAATCGATCAGCGTCTGCGCGCGGAACTGCTGCCGCAACGAGAGCCTGTGAGTGCTGAAGTCGTCGAGTTGGCAGATGCCTGATCCGGCTTAGCCGATGGTTTCACGCAGTGCCCGGCATACGGCGATGGACCTGCTCGCCTATCGCGAGCATAGCCGTCAGCAACTGGCGGATAAACTGGCCCAGCGTGGGTTCGCAAGCGATGAGATCGAATCGACCCTGCAGTTACTGCAGGCCGACAACCTGCTCAACGATGAACGTTTCGCCGAGAGTTACCTGCATCAACGCATGCGCAAGGGCTTCGGCCCCCTGCGCATCCGCCATGAACTGAGTGAAAAGGGCATCAGCGACGAGATCATCCGCCTGCAGATGGAGGGGCAAGCGGAGTCATGGAGCGAGTTGATGCAACAGCAGCGGGAGAAGAAATTTGGCCCGCTGATCCCGCAGGACTACCGGGAAAAGATGAAACAGGCCCGTTTTTTACAAAATAGGGGTTTTTCTCCCGAGTCAGTCATGCGATTATTCCGCTAGATAGTGGTTATCGCGAGATATAGCGTAACAATTCGGCAATTTACCACGAAGGACACTAAGAACACGAAGGGAATGGTTGTCAGGTGCTCTAGACCATCTTCGTGCGCTTCGTGTCCTTCGTGGTTTATTTTGCAAACAGAATACTAAATGCGATGATAACCTTGTTGTGTGAAACCTGACTGATCCAGATTGTTGATGACTAGCAGCGCTGAACTCCGCGAATTATTCCTGAATTACTTCAAAGACCACGGGCATGAAGTGGTGTCTTCAAGCTCGCTGGTGCCGGCGAATGATCCGACCCTGCTGTTTACCAATGCTGGTATGGTCCAGTTCAAGGATGTGTTTCTGGGCAATGAAAAACGCCCCTATAACCGCGCGACCACCTCGCAACGTTGCGTACGTGCCGGGGGCAAGCACAATGATCTGGAAAACGTCGGCTATACCGCCCGTCACCATACCTTTTTCGAAATGCTGGGTAATTTCAGTTTCGGTGATTATTTCAAACGGGAAGCGATCGAATATGCCTGGGAATTCCTGACCAAGGTGGTCGGGCTGCCCCCTGAGAAACTCTGGGTCACGGTATATGAAGAAGACGACGAGGCAGCGGATATCTGGCTCAAGGAAATCAAGGTCGACCCTGAGCGGTTCGGCCGCATCGGTGCCAAGGATAACTTCTGGTCGATGGGTGATACCGGTCCCTGTGGCCCCTGCAGCGAAATCTTCTATGATCATGGTCCCGAGATCTGGGGTGGACCACCCGGCTCGCCGGAAGAGGATGGCGATCGCTATATCGAAATCTGGAACCTGGTTTTCATGCAATACGATCGCAGTGCCGATGGTACTCTGACTCCTTTACCCCGGCCGTCGGTGGATACCGGCATGGGCCTGGAGCGCCTGGCCGCGATCCTGCAAAAGGTGCACAGTAATTACGAGATCGACCTGTTCCAGCAGCTGATCAAATCCGCCGCCCAACTGACTTCGGTCAGTGACCTGGAGAACAAGTCGCTGCGAGTCATCGCCGATCATATCCGCTCCTGTGCCTTTCTCATCGTTGACGGGGTATTGCCGTCCAATGAAGGACGCGGTTACGTGTTACGGCGAATCATCCGTCGCGCATCCCGCCATGGGCATCAATTGGGCTGTAACGAACCCTTCTTCTACAAGCTGGTGGACCAGCTCGCGGAACTGATGGGACAGGCATATCCCGAGCTGGTAAACAACAAGCAGCATGTGGCCAACGTATTGCTCAAAGAGGAGCAGCGGTTTGCCGAGACCCTGGAACACGGGATGAAAATCCTGCGGCATGCGATCGACAACATGCAAGGCAAGGTCATCGATGGCGAGACCGTATTCAAACTGTATGACACTTACGGTTTCCCGGTCGACCTGACTGCCGATGTCGCGCGTGAACAGCAACTGGAAATCGACCACGAGGGATTCGACCGGGCGATGGACCAGCAGAAGGACCGCGCGCGGGCGCATAGCCAGTTCAGCGGCAGCGGTCACCTGGCCCACCTGGAAGATGTCGGTGCCACCGATTTTCTGGGTTACGAACACCTGGCCTCGGATACCCATATCCAGCGCATTGTTAAAGATGATGTGGCTGTGGATCGTATCGAGGCGGGTGATGAGGCTCTGATCATCCTCGACCATACCCCGTTTTACGGCGAATCGGGCGGCCAGATCGGCGACAGTGGCGAACTGTTGGTTGGCGATAACCGCTTTGTCGTTGCCGATACACAAAAACAGAATGATGTGTTCATGCATATCGGCAAGCTGGAATCCGGTGAGCTGAAGCTTGGTGACAGCATCTATGCCCATGTCAACGAGCAACGCCGGCAGGCGATCAAGCTCAATCACTCGGCCACCCACCTGATGCACCAGGCTTTACGTACGGTGCTGGGTGAACATGTGCAGCAAAAGGGTTCGCTGGTGGACGAGGACAAGCTGCGCTTTGACTTCTCCCATTTTCAACCTTTGACCAGCAAGGAGATCCGCCAGATCGAAGACCTGGTCAATGACGAGATCCGCATGAACCTGGCCACCCGGGCCGAACTGATGTCGATCGAGGACGCCAAGGATACCGGGGCGATGATGTTGTTCGGAGAAAAATACGGCGATACCGTGCGGGTACTGACAATCGGCTCCGATTCGGTCGAACTCTGCGGCGGTACCCATGTCGAGCGGGCCGGCGATATCGGCCTGTTCAAGATCGTCATGGAAACCGGGGTCGCGTCCGGAGTACGCCGGATCGAGGCGGTGACCGGGGAAACCGCGCTGATCCGATTCCACCAGGATGAAGCGCAGCTGGAACAGCTGGCGCAACTGGTCAAGTCCGGCCGCGACGACGTGGTGCACAAGGTTGAACAGTTGCAACAAAGTCAACGCAAGCTGGAAAAGGAACTGGAGCAGCTGAAGGCGAAGCTGGCATCACAGGCCGGCGGTGACCTGGCCGCGCAGGCGGTCGAGGTGCAGGGGCTGAAGGTGCTGGCAGCCAGTCTCGATGGCGCCGATGTCAAAACCCTGCGCGATACGGTCGATCAGTTGAAAAACAAGCTCGGCCAGGCCGCGATCGTGCTGGCCAGTAGCCAGGGTGACAAGGTATCGATCATCGCCGGGGTCACCAAGGAAGAAACCAGTAAAATCCGTGCCGGTGACCTGGTCAACGCGGTTGCCCAGCAATGTGGCGGCAAGGGCGGTGGACGCCCGGATATGGCCCAGGCCGGCGGTAATCAGCCGGAAAATCTACCGGCTGCCCTGCAATCTGTGCCCGAATGGGTGGAAAACCAGCTATCCACTTAAAATTTCCCTGTATCAGTAGTGACTTATACAGGTCCTATCCCCTATAATCGCGCGTCCTTTAACACATTCTGGTTAGTAGCGGTTCGATCCGACAAACATCCATGGCACTACTCGTTCAAAAATATGGTGGCACCTCGGTAGGCACTATCGAGCGTATCGAAGCGGTAGCGGAAAAAATCATCGGTTACAAGGAACAGGGTAATGACATGGTGGTCGTGGTGTCGGCGATGAGTGGAGAAACCAACCGCCTGACCGACCTCGCCAGGCAGATCAATCCCAAGGTGCGCGGACGCGAACTGGATGTGTTGCTGACCACCGGCGAACAGGTGACCATCGCCCTGCTGGCCATCGCTCTGGAGAAACGTGGTTTTCATGCCAGGTCCTATACCGGCGGCCAGGTCAAGATCCTGACCGACAATGCGCACAACAAGGCACGCATCCTGTCGATCGATGCCGGCAATATCGACAAGGACCTGAAAAAGGGCCGAATCGTCGTCGTCGCCGGATTTCAGGGCGTTGATGAACACGGCAACATCACCACCCTCGGGCGGGGTGGTTCGGATACCACCGGGGTGGCGCTGGCCGCGGCCCTGAAGGCCGACGAATGCCAGATCTTTACCGATGTGGACGGGGTTTATACCACCGATCCACGGGTGGTTGCCGAGGCCCGGCGCCTGGACCAGATCACCTTCGAGGAAATGTTGGAAATGGCCAGCCTCGGCTCCAAGGTGTTGCAGATCCGGGCGGTGGAATTTGCCGGCAAATACGATGTGCCATTACGCGTGTTGTCCTCTTTCGAAGAAGGGCAGGGCACTTTAATCACTTCAGAAAGTAATGAGGAAGATACTGTGGAACAGGCTGTAATCTCTGGTATTGCATTCAACCGGGATGAAGCGCAATTGACTATCAATGGGGTGCCGGATACCCCGGGTGTCGCGTTTCAAATCCTGGGTCCGATCTCCGATGCCAATATAGAAGTCGACATGATTCTGCAAAACATCGGTGGCGATGGGACCACCGACTTCACCTTCACCGTGCATCGAAACGATTTTGAGACGGCCCTGACTAAATTACAGGAAACCTCCGAAAAACTCGGCGCGAGGGTTTGTTCAGGCAACAACAAGATCGTCAAGTTATCGATTGTCGGGGTCGGCATGCGCTCACATGCCGGCATCGCCAGCAGGATGTTCGAGATCCTGGCCAAAGAAGGCATCAATATCCTGATGATCTCCACTTCCGAAATCAAGATCTCGGTGGTAGTCGATGAAAAATACCTGGAGCTGGGGGTGCGCGCCCTGCACGACGGCTTCGATCTGGCGGAATACGACGAAGAAGCGGCAGAATAGGGAATTAGTACACTGGTTATCACTAATATTGTCGGGTAAAATTCTACAATCACCGTTGGAAATGGTGATGAAGGAAAACAAAGATGGGTGGAATTTCTGAAGCCCGCAATATTGATTGACTAATTTGGAGAAGTATTATGCTAATTTTGACAAGGCGAGTAGGTGAGACCTTGATGATCGGCGACGAAGTGACAGTAACCGTGTTAGGCGTCAAGGGAAATCAAGTAAGGATCGGAGTCAATGCACCACGAGAAGTGGCGGTGCACCGCGAAGAAATCTACGAACGCATCAAGGCAGAAGAAGGCCAGGAGAACGTAGGCAACAGTTACTAAACGAGCAATACAAGGAGAGGTGGCCGAGTGGCTGAAGGCGCTCCCCTGCTAAGGGAGTATACGTTAAAAGCGTATCGAGGGTTCGAATCCCTCTCTCTCCGCCATAAATGAACC
>JASJBV010000009.1 GCA_030066335.1 Gammaproteobacteria bacterium | reverse complement strand
TTGATGCGCTCTTTTATCAGTTCGCTAATTTCTGACGGATTAAGTTGCATAGCGTTATCCCGTAATAAATATATTCAGTGTTATTTGTTCAGCTGTGATGTCAATTTATCCAGCTGTCCGCGAGCCGACCCGTCGATGACCAGATCACCCGCTTTGATAATGGCGCCGGCAATCAGCGACTGATCGATCTCGGAAGTGATGGTGACTTCCTTACCGAGTCGTTGCTTCATGTTATCGGCGATTTTCTTTTCCTGGGGCACAGACAGTTTTCGTGCTGAGGTTACGATCACCTCGATCGTGCCTTCCGCTTCCTGTTTGTAGGTTTCAAAACCAGCCGCAATCTCGGGCAAGGCGAGCAGGCGATCGTTCTCCGCCAACAGGGCCACCAGATTTTTCACTTCCTGGTTGATCTCCGGTCCATCTTTGACCGAGGACAATACCGACACAAACAGCTCGGTCACATCCGTTGCCAGCATGGAAGGAGAAGCTACCAAAGCCTGCATCGCCTCATCACTGACAACCGAAGATGCCAGTTGCATGACATCAGACCAGAACTGGAGGTTTTTCTGTTCGCTGGCCAGTTCGAAGATCGCTTTCGAATAAGGCCGGGCAACAGTTTCAAAATCAGCCATCGTGATTTCCTAGATCTGCGCCATCATGTCGTCGATTACCTTGCCATGTGCTTCCGCGTTGACTTCACGCTTCAGGATTTGCTCGGTACCGGCGATGGCAATCGCAGCCACTTCCTTGCGCAGGTGTTCACGTGCCGAATTGATTTGCTGCTCAATATCAGCGCTGGCGGCGGCCTTGATTTTGTCGGCCTCTTCGCGGGCGACCTCTTTTGCCTCATCGACCATTTCATTGGCACGCTTGTGCGCCTGGTTGATGATTTCCTGGGCCTGCACTTTCGCCTCTTTCAGGTTGTCAGTGACCCTTGCCTGTGCCAGCTCCAGGTCTTTCTGACCTCGTTCTGCAGCGGCGAGTCCATCAGCGATCTTAGCCTTACGTTCTTCCAGCGCATGCATCAACGGCGGCCAGATATATTTCATGCAGAACCAGACAAACACGGCAAACGTGATCATTTGGCCGATCAGGGTTGCATTGAAATTCATAGTGCTGTCCTCTGTGAGATTAAACTTGGATGTTGCTCAGCTTCTTGCTTAAGCACCCACAACAGCGAACATGACGTACATTGCCAGACCAACGGCAATCATCGGAACCGCGTCAACCAGACCCATGACGATGAAGAACTGGGTACGCAGCATCGGGATAAGCTCAGGTTGACGAGCAGCGCCTTCGAGGAAGCGACCACCCAGAACACCGATACCTACAGCGGCACCCAGCGCGCCCAGGCCCATCATAAGAGCACCAGCAATGTAAAGCAGAGCGTTAGCTTCAGTCATGAATATCTCCTTAACAGATAGTAATTAAACGTTTTGAAAATTTAATGAGGCTCCTGGGAAGCCATATCCAGATATACGATGGTCAGCGTCATGAATATGAACGCCTGCAGCGTAATGATCAGGATGTGGAAAATAGCCCAGCCCAATTGTAAAAATCCACCAAATATCCCCAATATCCAGCCGCCGCCGTACATTAGAGCTATCAGTATGAATATCATTTCACCCGCGTACATGTTGCCAAATAAACGCAGAGCGAGAGAGATCGGTTTTGCAATCAAGGTGACGCCTTCCAACAGCAGATTGATCGGCATCATGAATTTGGGGAAAGGATGGAATGCCAGTTCGGCGAAGAAGCCACCCGGACCCTTGATCTTGACACTGTAATATAACACCAGGATGAATACGGTCAGGGCCAGGCCGAAGGTAATATTGGGATCGGTGGTCGGTACGATTTTCAAATATGGAATACCGACCAGGCTGGCCAGCCACGGCACCAGATCGACCGCGATCAGGTCCATCAGGTTCAACAGGAATACCCAGACAAATATGGTCAGCGACAACGGCGCGATCAGGGGATTGCGTCCGGAAAAGGAACCACGTACCGAGCTATCGATGAACTCGCAAAGCATCTCGATGAAGTTTTGCCAGCCGGTCGGGGTTTCGGTGGTGGCGGCTTTGGCAATCTTACGGAACCACCACAGGAACAGTACACCGAGCCCGATGGAAAATGCCATGGAATCGATATTGATCGCCCAGAAGCCCATTTCCTTGATTTCGTCCGCACCATGGGCGATGCCCCAGCCATGCTCCTCGGTATAACCAAAGGTCAGGTTGGTCAGGTGGTGCTTGATGTATTCGCCGGATGTCTCGTAACTTCCTGCCATTGGTGACTAAATACCTTTTTGTATTAGTGGTACAAACATACCCGATACCTGCACCAGCAGATATCCGATAAATAAAATCATCGGGTCCCAGGGATAGCCTGAGGTGAACGCCACGGCAAATATAATCCCCGCCATCACCCATTTGGCAATCTCGGACCGGTAAGCGTAACTCAGCCACGCGGCAGCCTCATTATTATCTGCCTGCCGCAACATTCTGATGCTGAAGTAGATACTCGGAACCAGGCTGGCCAGACAGCCAGTCAGGGCTGAAATCCAGTCACCCAGCTGCAGTAACAAAACCAGGGCCAGAAATACCAGCATCATCACCGACTGGACGGTCAGCAATAATTTGACCTGAGTTTTCATAATCGGGCGTTTACCAGCGTGCAAACCCCAGCCCGAATTACGCCGGGCGAAGTATAAGGAGTTGTCTGGCAAGAATCAATTGGCCAATCAAAAAATTAATGCCTCAATTAGTAAATAGTCAACATAGGCCAGATCAATCCATCAGGTGCTGCAGAATGCCATCCAGTTCGTCATTACTATGGAAGTTGATGATCAGCTGACCCGCACCTTTTTTGCCGGTTTTGATCTTGACCTGGGCACACAGGTTGTCGCTGATTTGCTGCTCCAGGCGTTGAATATTCGGATCCGGCGCGGCCTGTTCAGCCTTGGGTTTATGCGGGGCCAGGTGTTTTTTGATCAATGCCTCGGTTTCGCGCACCGATAATCCGCGGTTGACCACTACCTTGGCCAGTTGTGGCTGGTCATGTTCCGCCAGTGCCAGCAGCGCACGTGCATGCCCCATGCTCAACAGGGACTTATTGACCAGCTCCTTGACCGGCTCGGCCAGTTCCAGCAAGCGCAACAGGTTGCTCACCGCCACCCGCGAACGGCCGACGGCCTCGGCCACCTGCATGTGGGTCAGTTCAAAATCATCGATCAGGCGCTGCAGGGCATTCGCCTCTTCCAGCGGATTCAGATCCTCGCGCTGAATGTTCTCGATCAACGCGATCGCCGCCGCTGACTGGGTATCTATATCCTTGATAACCGCCGGAATGGTATCGAGCCCGGCCAGCTGCGATGCGCGCCAGCGTCTCTCACCGGCGATCAGTTCGTAGACACTGCCTTCCCGGCGCACCACGATGGGCTGCACCACACCCTGGGCAGAGATGGAATTGGCCAGCTCCTGCAGTGCTTCTTCATCAAAAGTCTTGCGCGGCTGGTAAGCGCCACGCTGGATCTTGTCGATCGGCAGATGGGTGAGCCCGGTCTGGATCTCTTGCTGGCTGGCCTGGGTTATTTCGTCGACATTACCGATCAGCGAACCCAGTCCACGACCCAGTCTCTTCTTCTTAACCGTCATTACTTCAGCCCGGTAGATTAATTGACATAATGATGCTGCTTGGCATCTCTTCTCAGCACTTCACCGGCTAATGCCAGATAGGCCAGGGAGCCACGGGAGTTCTTGTCATAGTGCAGGATTGGCTGGCCAAAACTGGGGGCCTCGGCCAGGCGGACATTTCTCGGAATCACGGTACGGTAGACCCGATCACCAAAATGCTCCAGCAATTCACTGGAAACATCGTTGGACAGGTTGTTGCGCGGGTCATACATCGTACGCAGCAGCCCTTCCAGCTTGATCTCCGGATTGACGCTGATGCGGATCTGTTCGATCGTATCCAGCAAGGCGGTCAAGCCTTCCAGGGCGTAATATTCGCACTGCATCGGGATCACCACGCCATTCGCCGCCACCAGCGCATTGACCGTTAACATGTTCAGCGAGGGCGGGCAGTCGATCAGGATATATTCATATTGATCACGCACCTGCTCCAGCGCCAGCGACAGTTGGCGCTCGCGCCCGATCTTGTTCATCAGCTGCACTTCCGCTGCGGTCAGGTCGGCATTGGACGGCAACAGGTCAAATCCAGCCTGTAGATTTCTGACCGTCGCCTGTTCGACCGTGGCATCACCTAGTAACACGTCACAAACCGAGGCCGCCAACTCGTTCTTGTCGACACCACTACCCATGGTGGCATTGCCCTGGGGATCCATATCGATCAGCAGCACTCGGCGCTTGGTCGCGGCCAGCGACGCGGCCAGGTTGACCGTGGTGGTGGTTTTGCCAACTCCACCTTTCTGGTTGGCGATGGTTATGGTCTTAGTCATGATCCTTGCGTTCTATTATGACCAGGCTGCGCTTTTCCGCGATGCCCGGTACCTTTAACGGAGTTACCTGTAATTGGTACAGACTGGTTTCAAGTTGCTGTTGCTCGCTGGCGTCCAGTTCAGTTTTCATCGTCAGCAACCGGGTGTGCGGTTGCCAAAGATGTTGCACCGATTGGACAAAATCCTGGAGTGAGGCATAAGCCCGGCTGACGATCACATCGAAACCCTGTTCCGCATGATAATCCTGAACACGCGAGTGTACAACACTAACATTTTCCAGACCGAGGGTAGCCACCGCCTGCTGAATGAACCGGGTTTTCTTGCCATTGCTGTCGAGCAAAACCCAGCGGCTCTGTGGTAACAGAGTGGCCAGCGGTATCCCCGGCAACCCGGCGCCGCTACCTACATCCAGACAGCGAGCCTGCTGATCGATAGCGGACATAATCGACAAGCTGTCCAGCACATGGTAACTGACCATTTTCGCCGGCTCGTCGATCGCAGTAAGGTTATAGCTGCGGTTCCACTTTTGCAGAAGTTTCAGATAATCGGTCAGTTGTTCGATCTGCTGCGGGCTCGCGCCAATTTGCATCGCCGCCAGACCGTCAGCAACCGAGGCTATGGGTATCAGGCTGATTTCTTATCCACCAGGGATTGGCGTTTCAAATGTACCAGCAGCAGGGAGATCGCGGCCGGCGTAACCCCGGAGATGCGACCGGCCTGACCGATGGTTTCCGGGCGGATATCCTGTAACTTACTGCGCACCTCGTTGGACAGCCCCTTGACCTGGGCATAATCCATATCCAGCGGCAGCCGGGTGGTTTCATGTTTCAGCGCCTTGTTGATCTCTTCCTGTTGGCGTGACAGGTAGCCGGCATACTTGCTGTTGATCTCGACCTGCTCCCGCGCGCGCTCGGAAAACTGCTGCGGATCATCGAGCAATGGCAGCAGGTGCGAGATGGAAATTTCCGGACGTTTGAGCATCTCGGCGAGACGGTATTCGCGATTGACCGGGTTCTGCAACAACGGTTCCAGCTGCTTTTGCGCTTCGCTGTCCGGGCGCACCCAACTGTCCCGTAATGACTGTTGCAGACGCTCCAGTTGCTCCCGGTAATCGTTGAAAGCGGCCCAGCGCGCTTCGTCTACCAGGCCGAGGTCATGACCGATCTCGGTCAGGCGTAGATCCGCGTTGTCCTCGCGCAGCATCAGGCGATACTCGGCGCGACTGGTAAACATGCGATAGGGTTCGTTGGTGCCGCGCGTAATCAGATCATCGATCAGTACCCCCATGTAGGCCTGCGAACGTGACAGCTCGAGCGGCTCCCGACCCAGGACCGCGGCCGCGGCATTGGCGCCGGCCAGCAAACCCTGCGCCGCTGCCTCTTCATAACCGGTGGTGCCATTGATCTGGCCGGCGAAATAAAGCCCGTCAAAATAACGCGTTTGCAGATCCGGACGCAGGTCACGCGGATCGAAATAATCATACTCGATCGCATAGCCGGGGCGGATGATGTGGGCCTGCTCAAAACCCGGGATACTGTGAATGAGTTTTTCCTGGATGTCATAGGGCAGACTGGTGGAAATCCCGTTGGGGTAGACCTCGGACAGGTTCAGTCCCTCCGGCTCGACGAAGATCTGGTGTGAGGTTTTATCGGCAAACCTTACCACCTTGTCCTCGATGGACGGACAGTAACGCGGGCCAGTGCCCTCGATCACGCCGCTGAACAACGGCGAACGATCCAGTCCGCCGCGGATGATGTCGTGGGTTTGCTCACTGGTGTAGGTGATGTGGCAACTGACCTGGCGCGGGTGCATATCCACTGCGCCCATAGTGGAAAATACCGGCAGAGGATCGTCGCCCGGTTGCTCCTGCATCTTCGAGTAATCCAGGGTCTTGCGATCGAGCCTTGCCGGGGTACCGGTTTTCAACCGATCGATCCGAAACGGCCGTTCCCGCAGGCGTTGGGCCAACCTGCTCGCCGCAGGATCACCCGCGCGGCCACCAGTGTAATTCGCCTCACCGATGTGGATCTTGCCGGCAAGGAAGGTACCTACCGTCAGCACCACCCTGGCCGCATAAAACCTGAGCCCCATCTCGGTCTCGACGCCCTCGATCCGGCCCTGATTTTCGATCAGGTCGACCACCGGCTGTTGAAACAGGGACAGGTTGGGCTGGTGTTCGAGGGTCTCGCGGATCGCCATCCGATACAACTGGCGGTCGGCCTGCGCCCGGGTGGCGCGTACCGCCGGGCCCTTGCGCCGGTTCAGGATGCGAAACTGGATGCCGGCCCGGTCGGCCGCCAGGGCCATCGCCCCGCCCAGGGCATCGATCTCCTTGACCAGGTGACCCTTGCCGATACCACCGATCGCCGGATTGCAACTCATCTGGCCGAGGGTATCGATGTTATGGGTCAGTAACAGGGTGCTGGCGCCCATACGCGCAGAGGCAAGCGCGGCCTCGGTACCGGCATGACCACCACCTATGACAATGACATCAAAGCGTCGGGAATAATCCATCTGATAGCTAACCGCGGTGCGGGTGAAAAAGATAACTGACTATTTTAGTCGGTTTACAGGGCCTCAGGCAAATTAGCCTGACTCAGCAATGAGTATATCTTTTGACAGATGGGGGCGGGCACTTCATATTGCTGTTTTGACTAACGCCCTGGAGCCAGAGTGAAGCGCCTTATCCTATTCATCTTTTGCCTGTATCTACCGATCTCGTGGGCGCAAAGCCCGGTATGGAAAATCGAGACCGACAACAGCAGCCTGTATCTTGCCGGCACCATCCATGTATTACGAGCATCTGACTACCCGCTACCCCCGGCTTTCGAACAGGCCTATGCGCAGTCCGAGTTGTTGGCATTTGAAACCGACATCATGGCCAGTCAGAGCCCTGAATTCTCGCGCCAGGTCATGCGGTTAATGATGCTACCAGTGGATACCAGCCTGCAACAATTGCTTGAACCCAACACCCTTGAGCGCCTGCAAAACTATCTTAACGCCAATCAGATGAGCCTGGACCAGTTCGCCAGAATGAAACCGGCCATGGTCGCGATAACCCTGGTCCTGCAGGAATTGATCAAACTCGGTGCCGGCACCCATGGCGTTGACCAGTTTTATTTCGTCAAGGCGATGGGCGATGGCAAAAAAATTCATGCCCTGGAGACCAGCCAGCAACAACTGGAATTCCTCAGCCGGATGGGCGAGGGCCAGGAAAACCTGCTGATCGAACAAACCCTCGATGATATCCAACAGTTACAGCAACTGTTCAATGATATGGTCAGTAGCTGGCGTAAAGGCGACCGAAAGCAGTTAAAGACCCTGTTCGTCGATCCCATGCGGCAGGATTTTGCGCCGATTTACCAGCAACTGCTGGTACAGCGAAACCACAACTGGCTGCCGCAAATCATCAGCATGCTGACCACGCCCGATACCGAACTGGTCCTGGTCGGGAGTGCTCATCTACTCGGCCCGGATGGCTTGTTGCAGCTGTTGCAACAACAAGGCTACCGGATCACCCAACTGGATTGATGCCCGGCCCACTGCTCACCTACCTGAAGTTACTCGGAGCGGTGCTGGCCTGGGGCGGCACCTTCGTGGCGGCCAAGTTTGCCACCATCGACAGTTCCATCGAGATGGCCGCGCTGCTGCGTTTTGTCATCGCGTCGCTGGCGTTGCTGTTAATCCTTTATCTGCACCTTGGGTACCTGCCGCGGCTGAATCTGCGCCAGGCCTATTATGTAGTTTTGCTGGGCCTGACCGGGGTTGCGGTTTACAACCTGTTTTTCTTTTATGGCCTGCAATCGGTAGGGGCCGGACGCGGTGCCCTGATCATCACCTCCAACCCGATCTGGGTCGCACTCGGAGCCGCCTGGTTTTTTCGCCAGGCGATCAGGCCCTGGCAAATCCTCGGCCTGGTGCTGTGTATCATCGGCGTCAGCATTGTTTTATCCAGAGGTGATGTCGCTTCCCTGCTCAGCGCACAGATCGGCAGCGGCGAACTGGCCCTGTTGGGCAGTGCATTATGCTGGGCGGCTTACACCCTGCTCGGCAAGAAACTGATGCACTCTGATTTCGCCCTCGATCCCCTGGCCCTGGTCAGCTATTCATGCGTCAGTGGCAGCCTGATTCTGGCACTGTGGATGATGATCAGCGGGCAGGCTTTTACCGCACAGCCCAGCTTCGAGCTGGTCTTCTCCATTGGCTACCTGGCCCTGCTCGGAACCGTGGCCGGCTTTGTCTGGTATTTTCAGGGGGTCAGGGAGCTCGGCGCTGCCCAGGGTGCGGTTTTCGTTTTCTTTGTGCCGGTGACTGCCATCCTGCTCGGCTACTTGATCCTGGATGAAACCATGACTCTGTCCCTTTTGATCGGGGCAGCATTGATTCTTAGTGGCGTTTACCTGGTTAACCGCCCGCAGGACAATCAATCCGCGCCCGCTAGCTAACGCTGCCGCCGGCAGTCACAAGCCGGGTCCGCGGATAACGCCAGGGTTTTTATCGCCATGGTCCTGGCATCGAGGATCAACAGGCGACCGTCCAGAGTCTCGCCAAAACCGGCTATCAGCTTGATCGTCTCCGCCGCCTGCATCGCGCCGATGATCCCCACCAATGGCGCCAGTACCCCGTTGTTGGAACAGCTCATGTCCTCCTGCTCCCGGCTATGGCCATACAGGCACCGGTAGCAGGGGCTGCTGGCCGTGGCATTGAAAACACTGACCTGTCCTTCCATCCGGATCGCCGCACCCGATACCAGCGGCGTCGCCGCCAACAGACTGATTTCATTGAGTAGATAACGCGTGGCAAAGTTATCGCTGCCGTCAACGATGACATTGCATTGTTGCACCAACTCCAGCAATTCCTGTTTATCCTGTTTTTCGGTCACGGTGGTGATGCGGATATCCGAATTCAATGCCTGCAGGGTTTGCCGCGCCGACTCGGCCTTGTTGATACCGATACGTGACTCATCATGCACTATCTGCCGCTGTAGATTGCTCCAGTCGACCTCGTCGAAATCATTCAGCACCAGGTGACCGACACCACCCGCCGCCAGGTAATAGGCCGCTGCTGAACCCAGGCCGCCGAGTCCCATCACCAACACGCTGGCATCCTGGAGTTTTTGCTGGCCGGCGACATCGATGTCGGGGAGCATGATTTGGCGGCTGTAGCGGAGGAGTTGGTCGTCGTTCATACTACTTTCAATTGTTCGAATCGAATTTATTCACGCAAAGATAATTCATAGTAACTGACTTAGTAAGGGTTTCGCACTCAAAAGCTGGTTGGTCTGTCGTAGTGACTTACGAGTGCGAGTGCAACTTACTTTTCTCAACAGCGAGAAAAGTAAGCAAAAGCGCCGCCCCGACCAAGCCCTTATCTCGTCAAAAGCGCGGCCAAATCGGGGTCGGTCCAGACGCGGGTCCAACCGCTACCGGACCTAAAACGGCGTCCCTGCCGTTTTCCCCCGATTTGACCACCCTTTTGCCGCGGGCTTGAATGGGGATTCTAAAAGCCCTCCGTTAAACATCGTCATTCCCGCGTAGGCGGGAATCCATTTAAAACGGAGCCAACCTGTGCAATGGATTCCGGCCTGCGCCGGAATGACGGAGAGTTTATGTTAGGTTGTTTATCCCATCAGTGAGTGCCGAAAATAGGCGGCTTTTGCAGGGTCAGCGCACACGGACGTGCGCTGAGGGGCGTTGAGCACGGATGCGAATCGACCCGTGCCCTGCAAAAGCCGTCTATTTTCGGGAAGCCGCAGGCCACTCGGTGTGGGCGGCATTTCTTGGTTACTTCTTGTTGCTGTAGGCAAGAAGTAACTCGCACGCGTACTCGTCAGAGACTACGAAGCAGGGAAAGGTCTTGCGTGTGAAAACAAATCAGAGAGAAACAGAGACCGAGTTAGCGATAATTATGCCAATACTTATCCGGCTCCTGGTGCGGCAGTTCGGTATCGACATCACAAATCAGCTTGTGCTTCTCTTCATCGATCTGGATCTTTTCCCGCGCATTGTCTTCCAGGTATTGATAGATATTGCGGCGGATCAACGCGAACAGGGAATCATCCAGATAGTAGCCCAATTCCTTTAACAGGTTTTCGATCAGCTCAAAGGTCAGGTTCTGCAGGGAATAGGTCAGGGTCAGGCGGTAATGGCTGATGGGGTTGGCCTCGATGATACCCTTGATGCTGCGCAGTGCTTCACAGGCTGCATGGGCCTGCGTGGTGTCTCCATTGCGAGCCAGACAGATCATTCTTTTGCGGTAATAGGCTTGATCGTCCATACCCAGAGCCTACGACGAGGATTAGCATATTTCAACAATTTTATTGCTGTTATTTATTGGTGCAGCCGACACTAACTCTCGGCAAGTTATTGAAATCATGAAAGGTTTCTACCAGATCGAAACCTTGTCCAAGTAGCAGCTGTTGTACCTGTTGCTGCTGGTCATAGCCATGTTCGAGCACCAGCCAGCCACCGGGTTGCAGATGGTCCACGGCGCCACGGATGATCACCTCCAGCGCTTCCAATCCAGACTCACCGCTGCACAAGGCATTGCGCGGTTCTGCCGGCAGGTCGCCGTTGGACAGGTAGGGATCATTGGCCGCAATATAGGGTGGATTGGATACGATCAGGTCATAACCATGATCAGGGTCCAGTGACCGGTACCAGTCGGACTGGATAAACTCGACTTCAAGCCCATGCTTTGTTGCGTTTCGACGCGCGACTTCGAGGGTCTCGGCATTGATATCCGTCGCGGTCAGGCGACAATCCGGACAATGTTGTTTCAATGCCAGGGCGATGGCACCGGTGCCGGTACCCAGTTCGAGGATCGATGGCGACTGTTTGGATGCCAGCAATTGCAGTGATTTTTCCACCAGCAGCTCGGTTTCCGGTCGCGGTACCAGGGTTGTCGGCGTGGTCTCCAGCTGCAGCGAATAGAATTCACGGCTACCGACCAGGTAGGCCACTGGCTGCGGCTCGAGGCGGCGCTGGACCAGGCTATGGAAACAGTCGATATGCCCGGCATCCAGCTCGCGTTCGGGCCAGGTCATCAGGTAGCTGCGATCGCGCTTGAGGCAATGTGCGAGCAGGATCTCGCTGTCGAGGCGGGCAGAGTCACTAATGGCTTCGAATAAAGCCGTCGCCCATGCGAGCTGCTGGCGAATGGTGTTAGCCATGGTTGCAGCTGGTTAAAGCTCTTCCGCCAGGCTCGCCAGTTGCTCGGCCTGGTATTCATTCATCAGCGGTTCCAGTACCTGGTTGATATTGCCCTGCATGATTTCATCCAGTTTATACAAGGTCAGGTTGATCCGATGATCGGTCATCCGGCCCTGCGGAAAGTTATAGGTACGGATACGTTCCGAGCGATCGCCACTACCGACCAGGGACTTACGTTCTGCTGCCTGTTCCTGTTGTTGTTTTTGTTTTTCCGCATCGTACAGACGGGCCTGCAGCAACGACATCGCGCGGGCCTTGTTCTTATGCTGGGAACGTTCATCCTGACATTCGACCACGGTGCCGGTCGGCAGATGGGTGATGCGAATTGCCGAGTCGGTCTTGTTGACATGCTGGCCTCCGGCACCGGAAGCGCGGAAGGTATCGATGCGTAGGTCGGCGGGATTGACCTCTATCAGCTCGATATCATCGGCTTCGGGGATGATCGCCACGGTAGCGGCGGAAGTATGCACCCGTCCCTGTGACTCGGTCTCCGGCACCCGCTGCACCCGGTGCGCACCGGATTCAAACTTGAGGTTGGAATAGGCCCCGGCACCGATGATGCGGGCGACGATTTCCTTGTAGCCGCCATGTTCACCCTCGCTGCTGCTGAGCACCTCGATCTGCCATCTTTTTGCTTCCGCATAGCGGCTGTACATGCGGAACAGGTCACCGGCAAAGATCGCGGCCTCATCACCGCCGGTACCGGCGCGAATCTCGAGGAAAACATTACTGTTATCATTGGGATCTTTCGGCAACAGCAGTTTCTGCAGTGCCTGCTCCAGTTGCTCCAGATGCTGTTTAGCCTGATCGATCTCTTCCTGCGCCAGTGCCTGCATCTCGGCATCGTCTTCCTGCAGCATCTCCTCGGCAGCCTGCATATCCTGTTCGGTCGACTGGTAATCGGCAAAGGTCTTGACCACGTCTTCCAGTTGCGCATATTCCATCGACAGGCTGCGGAAACGGTTTTGATCGTTGATCACTTCCGGCTCTGACATCAGCCCCGCGATCTCCTCGTGGCGCGCACTCAGCAGTTCCAGTTTGGTCAGAATGGAAGGTTTCATCAATGGCTCCCGATCAATTGTGATTGATCAGGTCATGCAACAGCTGGATCAGTTCCTGATCCTCTTCCTTCAACGCCTTGCGCATCTCGATGGTCGGACCATGCATCAACTTGTTGGTCAGGTTGGCGGCCAGCGATTCGAGTACCTTGCCCGGGTCCTCGTTATTCTCCAGCATGGCCTGGGCTTTCTTCAGGCACTCCCGCTTGACGTTGTCAGCATTGCTCCGCAACAGGCGGATTTCATCGGCAGACTGATGGGTTTTGATCCAGTGATCAAAGTGCTGGACCTCGGTTTGGATAATATCCAGCGCCTCGTTGGCGGCTTCCTCGCGGGAACGACGATTCTCGTCGATGACCTCCTTCAGATCATCCACCGTGTACAGGTAAACATCGTTGAGATCGCCGACCTGGGGCTCGATATCGCGTGGCACAGCGAGGTCGACCATGAAGATCGGGCGGTGCCGACGCTTTTTCAGTGCCGCCTCGGTGGCACCCTTGCCGAGAATCGGTAATGGACTGGCGGTGGAGGAGATGACGATATCCGCTTGCGCGAGCTGCTCCGGTATCTCACCGATGGTAATAGCATCTCCGCCTAGTTCGACAGCGAGATCCTGGGCTCGCTCCAGGGTCCGATTGGCAATCGTGATGTGACCGATTTGCTGGCCATGCAGGTGGCGTGCGGCCAATTCAATCGTCTCACCGGCACCAATCATCAAGGCCTGCAATGGAGACAGGTCACCGAAAATCTGCTTGGACAATGATACCGCGGCAAACGCCACCGACACCGGGTTGGATCCGATCGCGGTATCGGTACGGACCTTCTTGGCCACGGTAAAACCATGTTGGAACAAACGACCCAACACGGTCTTGACCGTGTTGCTGGCACAGGCGGTTTCAAACGCGGTTTTCAACTGGCCCAGGATCTGGGGTTCGCCGAGGACCAGCGAATCCAGACCACTGGCGACGCGAAACAGATGGCGGGTGGCCTCCTGGTCTTTGTACTGGTAAAGGTAGGGTACGAGTTCATCATGCTGCAGATGATGGAAGTCGGATAACCACTGGGACACGGCACTGTCATGCTGTTCATTGACCTCGCAATACAGCTCAGTACGGTTGCAGGTGGAAACGATAATCGCCTCGTTCACCGCGTTCAGGGCAACCGCCTGATGCAAAGCATCAACCATCTGATCCGGCGCAAAGGTTACCTTTTCGCGGATCTCAACCGGAGCGGTCTGATGATTAATTCCCAGTGTTAATAAGGACATGCCAGTGACAACTTCAAAATATCAACGCGCAATTTTCAGCGATTGCCTGGTGAATAGCAAGAATTAGGCCTGTCAGGCCCGAATAATGATAATACATGCCAGCTTAGGCATAATTTCCAGCCAGATGCGCAGGGAATGGAACCAAGCGGTTATTTGTCGATCAGACCAATAACCTAGAAATAATAAACTTCTCGCGATTATGCCTGAATGCTACACTCCTATCATGTCCGGAAACCCAAGCATCGCTTAACGTCCAGCTAAATATGTCTTTCAACCTGACAAAAACCCTTCTCGTCATTTTGTTCAGCAGCCTGATGGCTGGCTGTAGCACGCTCGGCCCGCGCTCGAATGACTACCTGTTGGGACGCCAGGATGTAACAATCAATCCGCTGGATGCCGCGGATGCCGAGCAGGAGGACCCGGCCTACCAGTTGATGGTGGCGGAAATGGCGGTGAATACCGGGCAAACCGAGCTGGCTGTGTCCAATTACCTGTCCCTGGCCCTGAACCTGGAAGACCCCAAGATCGCTGAACGTGCGGTCAGAGTGGCAGTTTACGGCAATGATATGAATGCCGCATTGATGGCCGCTGAGCGTTGGATAGAACTGGACCCCGAACGCCTCGAGTCGCGCCAGATTATCGCGGCTATTTTCATTCGCCTGGGCGATGATGAGCAGGCCTTTACCTATCTCAAGCAGGTCATAGATTCGCATAGCGAGATCAATGACCAGATCTTTGTCTCCCTGCTGGCGGTGCTGGCCAGGGAAAAGAATACCGAAACGGTGTTGAAGGTATCCAAGCGTATCGCTGACGAATATTGCGGTTATGCCTACGCCTATTACCTGCATGGCTCGCTGGCATCCCGCTCCGAACTGGCAGAGGAGTCTCTGGATTACCTGGACAATGCGCTGGAAATAAAGGATATCCCCGATGCTCATGCAATCCGTGCCAAGATGCTGATCAAGCTGGGCAAGCGTGAAGAAGCAGTGGTCAGCCTCAGACGTGCGGTTTCGGTGCAGCCCAACAACAAGCAACTGAGGCTTGCCTATGCCCGGTTGCTGGTCGATGTCAAGGAATACGAGAGAGCCCGGGTCGAGTTCGAAAAACTTCACCTGCTGGCGCCCAATGATGCCGACCTGCTTTACACCCTGGGATTGTTATCGCTGGAAGCGCAACGTTTCGATGATGCGGAGAAATACCTGACCAGCCTGCTGGCCACCGGCAAGCGCCGGGGTGAAGCACAATATTACCTGGGACGGATTCATGAAAGCCGCAACCAGTATGAACAGGCAGTTGAATGGTACAGCAGGGTGCAAAGCGGTGAATACAGGTTCGATGCCCAGATCCGCAGCGCCAACCTGTTGGCCACCCAGGGCAATACCGATGGAGCGATCGCCCAGCTGAAAAAAATGGCAGACAACAGTCAGTCCAAGGCCTCCCTGGTCCGCATCTATCTGGCCAAGGGTGAAGTACTCAATCAGGCCAAACGTCATCACGAGGCGATCGACGTCTACAACCAGGCATTGCTGGTGATTCCTGGCAATACCGACCTGCTATATGCACGCGGTCTGACCGGGGAGAAGGTCGGTAACCTGCAGATGCTGGAAGACGATATGCTGACCATTCTCGAGACCGAACCGGATAATGCACATGCGCTCAACGCCCTCGGTTTCACCCTGGCCGACCAGACCAATCGCATCGAAGAAGCCTATCAGTACCTGAAGAAAGCCATCGAGATCATGCCTGATGATCCGGCGATCATCGACAGCTATGGCTGGGTCAATTACCGGTTGGGCAATTACAAGGAAGCGATCCGCCTGTTGCGGAAAGCGCTGTCGCAGATGGAAGACGGCGAGATTGCCGCCCACCTCGGTGAGGTGCTGTGGGTCACCGGACAGCAACAGGAAGCGATCAACGTCTGGAACAAGGCGCTGGAAAAATCACCGGAAGATCCCTTCGTCCTGGAAACCATGCAAAGGTTCAACCTGCGTTAATCACCCGCCCCCTGTATGCGCCTGATAGTACTGAGTCTGCTGGTCGCCCTGCTTGGCGGCTGCGCCACCCCACAGCCACCACCCCTGGTCACCGACGAAAGCCACGAGCAGTGGTCGCAACGACAACAGCAACTGGCAGGGCTGGATGCCTGGTCGATTCGTGGAAGGGTCGCCCTGTACCTCGATGACGATGTTTACAACCTGGGCCTGGGCTGGACCCGGCAGCAACAGGATAACCGAATCAAGCTCGAGGCCTCGCTGGGCCAGGGCCTGGTGTTGCTGGAAAAGAATGGCCATGAGGTCAAACTGACCACTTCCGAGGGCGAGACCTTTTACGGCAGCAATGCTCAACAGGTATTATGGCAATCCACCGGCTGGTCGATCCCGATCGAGGGGCTGGTGTACTGGATCAAAGGTATCAACCATCCTGACTCCGCCTACCTGCCACTGATCGATCACCAGGGGCGCGCAACCTCCTTGCAACAGGATGACTGGCAGATCAACTTTCTTGAGTATCGGGATGCCCGGCTGGAACAATTCAACAACCCGGCATTACCGCGCAAGATGTACATGAAACGGGAAAAAGTCGCACTGAAGATCCTGATCGATCAATGGCAGGCTGAGCAAAACCTGAACCCTTCCCGGTTATTCCCAGATTTCACCAATTAACATGACAAACTCGCTGCGTTTGTTGTCACCGGCCAAGGTCAACCTGATGCTGCATATCACCGGACGCCGTGACGACGGTTACCATGAACTGCAGACGGTGTTCCGCTTAATCGGCCTGTATGATCAACTGACATTTACTATCCGCGAAGACAGCGAAATCACCCGCAATAGTGCCAATTCCGCAGTGGCGGAAGCAGACGACCTGACGGTGAAGGCGGCAAAGCTGTTGCAACGGCAATACGAGGTTGCGCAAGGAGTTGATATCCAGATCGATAAACAGATACCGATGGGTGGCGGTCTCGGTGGTGGTAGCTCGGACGCAGCCACCACGCTGATGGCGCTGAACCAACTCTGGCAACTTGATTTATCGACCGAAAAATTACAGCAGATCGGTCTCCAATTGGGGGCCGATGTGCCGGTATTTATCTTCGGCCGCAATGCCTGGGGTGAAGGGATTGGTGAACATCTGACCGCCCTGGATCTGCCCGATTCCTGGTATCTGATTGTGCATCCGAATATATTTGTCTCGACGGCACAGGTTTTTTCCGCGCAGGATTTGACACGGGATTGCCATCCCATCACAATACGCGCCTTTCTGGAAGGTGCGGGCAGTAATGTCTGCCAGCCGGTGGCCGCTAAACTGTATCCGGAGATACAGCAAGCGATCGACTGGTTGGACCAATTCGGCCAGGCCAGAATGACAGGAACCGGTGCCTGTATATTTGCCGCTTTCGATAGTGCAGAAAAGGCATATAGCGTAAAATCTCGGCTACCCGAAAAGTGGTCTGGGTATGTTGTCCAGGGGCTGAACACCAATCCTGTCACAGACGCTTGTATAGACTAAACTACAAGCCAAGATTTATTGGGCCGTCGCGCCTCTCTTACTCCCAGGGGGTAAGACACCGGGTTTCGATCCCGGCATGCGCAGGTTCGACGAGATGATCCTGCGGAAAGTGGCAGGATGCAAAAAGAACTGATTTATTGGGCCGTCGCCAAGCGGTAAGGCACCGGGTTTTGATCCCGGTATGCGCAGGTTCGACTAAGTTGTATGGAACAACTTAGCATTGCGACCATCGGGAGCAGCCCGAAGGGCCGAGGGCAGGACGCCCGAGATAATCCTGCCGGATGGAGGCAGGATTCAGAAAGTACAGATTAATTGGGCCGTCGCCAAGCGGTAAGGCACCGGGTTTTGATCCCGGCATGCGCAGGTTCGAATCCTGCCGGCCCAGCCATTATTTGGAATGCTGTTGTCCCGGTAGGTTTTGATTAAGATCAGACGACTGGGCAGGATTTGAACCTTAAAGGTTCGACAACTTTGTGTTTTTCCAAAGTTGAACAGCTCCGCTGGCCCGAAGGGTGGAGGACGCAGTCTGACATAATCCTGCCGGCCCAGCCATTATTTAAAGCTCGTTATCCAGCTTGATGTCATTATGCAGGATAGTTGAGTGGGCAGGGTTCGAACCGTAAAGGTTCGACAAAATCGTCTGGAACGATTTTGCATTGCGACCGCATGTGAGCAACCCGCAGGGTGGAGGGCAGGACGCCCGACATCATCCTGCCGGCCCAACGATGTTTTTACTATTAGCGTAGAACCCAGATGGTCGGTAACGTTACACAGGACATAATGCTGTTTACGGGGAATGCCAACCCCGAGCTGGCAAAAGCAATTACCCGCCACCTGGATATCCCCCTGGGGCAGGCCAGTGTCACCTGTTTCAGCGACGGGGAGATATCGGTAGAGATACGTGACAACGTCCGCGGTAAGGATGTTTTCATCGTACAACCGACCTGTAAGCCGACCAACGATAACCTGATGGAATTGTTGGTCATGATCGATGCGGTGAAACGGGCCTCGGCCTATCGCATCACCGCGGTCATCCCGTACTTCGGTTATGCCCGGCAGGACCGACGGGTACGTTCGCAGCGGGTACCGATCACCGCCAAGGTGGTTGCCAACATGCTGACCAGCGTCGGCGTGGACCGGGTGTTGACGGTTGATCTGCATGCCGACCAGATCCAGGGCTTCTTCGATCGGCCGGTGGACAATGTTTACGCGTCACCGATCCTGATGGGTGATATCTGGAAACAGAAATACCCGGATATGATCGTGGTGTCCCCCGATGTCGGCGGCGTGGTCAGAGCCCGGGCGGTGGCCAAGCAACTGGGTGACGCCGAATTGGCGATCATCGACAAGCGTCGACCGAAGGCCAATATGGCCCAGGTCATGCACATCATCGGTGATGTCGCTAACAAGACCTGTATCATCGTCGATGACATGGTCGATACCGCGGGCACCCTGTGCAAGGCGGCACAGGCGCTCAAGGATCATGATGCTGCCGGCGTATTTGCCTACTGTACCCATCCGGTACTGTCAGGCAACGCGATCGAGAATTTGAACAACTCGGTGATTAACAAGTTAATTGTCACCGACACGATACCGCTGTCCGACGAGGCCAAGACCTGCGACAAGATTCGCACGGTATCGATAGGCTGGATGCTGGCTGAAACCATTCGCCGCATTCACTTTGAAGAATCTGTCAGTTCATTGTACATGGACTGACGATCCTGCTCTGGTCGCAAGAGTAGGTAAAGAAATCACCTTTAGGGTGATTTTTTATTTTTAACTTAAATTGGAGTACAGCAATGTCCGATAAAATCGAACTGAATGCTGAACCCCGGTCTGACATGGGGAAAGGTGCGAGCCGCCGCCTGCGCAAGACCGGAATGGTACCAGCAATTATCTATGGTGGCGGCGACGATCCTGAGTCGATCACCCTGGCGCATAACGAGTTCATCCATGAACTAGAAAAGGAAGCCATCTACTCACAGGTGCTGTCTGTCAAGCTTGGCAAGAAAAAGGAAGACGTGATCCTGCGTGATCTGCAGCGTCATCCTTACAAGAACCTGGTCATGCATGCCGACTTCCAGCGCATCGACAAGAACAAGGCAATCTCCGTCACCGTGCCGCTGCATTTCATCAACGAAGAGACCTGTCACGGCGTCAAGATGGAAGGCGGCCTGCTCAACCACCTGGTGTCCGAGGTCGAAATCTCCTGTCTGCCGAAGCACTTGCCGGAGTTCCTCGAACTCGACGTGGCCGAGCTGAAGCTGGGTGAGAGCCTGCACCTGTCTGACATCAGCCTGCCCGAGGGTGTGGAAATCGTCGCCCTGACCCATGGTGAAGACCATGACACCGGGGTGGCCGCAGTGAACAAGACCCGTGAATCGGTAGAAGAAGTCGTTGAAGAAGGTGAAGCAGCAGCTGAAGAAGGCGGCGAAGAGGCTGCTGAAGAATAAGCCCCGCGCTTCGCGCTGTCATGTCAGCCCATCTTGTTGACATTCGACTGATCGTTGGCCTCGGCAACCCCGGGGCCAATTATCATTTTACCCGGCATAATGCCGGTTTCTGGATGGTTGACGACATCGCCCGTGAGCATGCTATCGGCCTGCGCAACGAAACCCGGTTTCATGGCGAGGTAGGCAAGATCCGCAGCGCTGGCAAGGACATCTTCCTGCTCAAGCCCACCACCTTCATGAATCGCAGCGGCCAGGCGGTCGCGGCACTGAGTAAATACTACAAGCTGAAGACCGAGCAGATCCTGGTCATGCATGACGAGCTGGACCTGGCACCCGGCGACAATCGCCTGAAAAAGGCCGGTGGTCATGGCGGCCATAACGGCCTGCGCGATATCATCAATCATCTCGGCAAGGAGTTCCTGCGCCTGCGCATCGGCATCGGTCATCCTGGTGATCGCAACATGGTGGTCAATTACGTGTTGAAGAGCCCGTCCAGGGAAGACCTGGACCAGATCGAGGATGGCAATAAGCGTTCGCTGAAAGTTTTGCCAACCCTGCTCAACGGCCATCTCGACAAGGCCATGCAGCAATTACATACCAAGTAAAGAGGTACACTAAATGGGATTCAAGTGCGGCATCGTCGGTTTACCCAATGTGGGCAAATCCACCCTGTTCAATTCGCTGACCCGAGCCGGCATCGCGGCGGAGAATTATCCGTTTTGTACCATCGACCCCAATGTCGGGGTGGTCGAGGTGCCCGACAAGCGTCTGCAACAGATCGCCGACATCGTGCAGCCGAAAAAGATCATTGCGACGACGATGGAATTCGTCGATATCGCCGGGCTGGTGGCCGGCGCCTCCAAGGGTGAGGGTCTGGGCAACCAGTTCCTCGGCCATATCCGTGAAACCGATGCGATCGCCCAGGTCGTGCGCTGTTTTGAAAATCCCGACGTAGTCCATGTCAACGGCACGATCGATCCAATTGGGGATATCGAAACCATTAACACCGAGTTATTGCTGGCCGATATGGAATCCATCGACAAGCAGGTCGAACGCGCGGCCAAGCAGGCCAAGTCCAATGACAAGGAAGCCAAGGCCAAGCATGTATTCATGCAAAAGGTACAGGCCCATGTTGCCGACGGCAATCCGGCCAGAACCATGGAGGTGGACGACAACGAGCAGGCCTGGTTCCATTACCTACACCTGATCACCGCCAAGCCGACCCTGTATATCGCCAACGTGGCGGAAGAGGGTTTCGCCGATAACCCGCATCTCGACGCACTCCATGACTATGCGATTAAAGAGGGTTCCGAGGTGGTGCCGGTATGTGCTGCGATCGAGTCCGAAATCGCCGAACTCAGCCGCGAAGAGGCGGAAGAATTCCTGCAGGAAATGGGGCTGGATGAACCCGGCCTCGACCGCGTGATCCATGCCGGGTATAACCTGCTGCATCTACAGACCTATTTCACCGCCGGGCCGCAGGAAGTGCGCGCCTGGACCATCTCGGTCGGTGATACTGCACCCAGGGCGGCCGGCAAGATCCACACCGATTTCGAGAAAGGCTTCATCCGCGCCGAGGTCATGAGTTTCTATGACTTCATCGAGTACAACGGCGAACAGGGCTGCAAGGATGCCGGTAAATGGCGCCTGGAAGGCAAGGATTACGTCATGCACGAGGGCGATGTCGTGCATTTCCGCTTCAACGTCTGACTGCTCAGTCTATTATCGTCAACGTCGGCTCAGGTTTGTACTGGGTCACGTAGCCACTGCCGATCGCGGAAAAAGGCAGGTCGAGCTCGAGTTCCGGCACCCTATGCCCAACCCAGGCCACGAAGGTATTGCTATTGGGTCCGGGGAATGCCTTGTATTCATTTTTCCACGGATACTCGGCGACGGCAGATTCGATGCGGTCAATCAGGACCTCGGCCTGATCGCCGCGGATTTCCAGCAACAGATCCGGACGCGCGCCATACCAGTGGCGATCCGGGATATCGTAACTGGCCCTGACTACCCGGGAATTCCAGTATGAGCGCCAACCCACCACATCCAGCACCGTGTATTGCTGCTCTCCAGCACGCTTGACCGCGATCCAGGTATGAATCGCAAACCAGCCACGCCAGCCCCAGGCATCCGCACCGTAAACCTGGATGATCGCGTCCTGAAACTCGCTCGGATCAGGTGCGATGCCGGCCGATTCGCGGCTGGCGGTACTCCAGTCACCGGAAACCGAGCAACCGGCGAGCAAAGGCGCCAGCAGCAGGTAGATGATTCTTTTCCGCATGTTAGTCATGACTCCACAATAGATCAGGTTTAGTTGCCCGATCAAGCCAAAAGTTCCAACCGCTGCACTTGACACCGGCGGTGGGAATGGCGAAAATTCGCCCCCTTCGAAAATACATGGCTACGTAGCTCAGCTGGTTAGAGCACATCACTCATAATGATGGGGTCCCCTGTTCAAATCAGGGCGTAGCCACCATTTTCCCTTTCCATTGACTCTTTGATTTGTTCCCTGCTGCAAGGGCCAGTAGACTACCGACAACGAATCACAAAGAGACCTTATGCGAGTCAACCGTACACTCCTGTTCGTCATTGTGGTACTGCTGTCCGGGGTCAGTGGTAATGGCTTTAGCCAGGGACCAGCCCCGATGGATCGGCAGGCGACATCCGCACTGCACCCGCCGTTACTGCCGCAGGCCCGGATCAGGGCCGCGTCAGACCAGCTGATCGGTTTTAACCTGATCAGCAACACGCCGCCTGTGCCCGACGTCGAAATGCATGACGAGGCTGGCCAGTTGCTGTCTTTCGAGCGGTTTCAGGGCAAGCTGGTATTGTTCAACCTGTGGGCTACCTGGTGTCCACCCTGCATTCGTGAAATGCCGGCGCTCAACGCCCTGCAGGCTCAATACAAGCAACAGGGTTTCCTCGTCATACCGGTGGCAAGTGGTCGCCAGGGTGAGGAAGAACCGGCCGAGTTTCTGCGTAAACTCGGTTTGCAGGAACTGACAACCTATTACGACCCTGATTCGCAGTTTGCCCGCATCTTCGGTATCGATACCCTACCGTCCACTTTCCTGATCGATCGCGACGGCAACATGCGCGGTGGCGCACTGGGTATGCTCGATTGGGGTTCGGCCGAGGCCAGAGCCTTGATCGAGGCATTTCTCAACGAGCAGGAAAGCTGAGCCACATGCAAACAAAGGCTATTTGCCCGGATCATTCGAGTCTTGCTGCCAACAGGTTCTGCCGATAACCGAACTGTTGCCAAATGACCGCAATGAAATCCGAAAAAGAAAAGATGTTAGCCGGCGAGCTGTATAACGCTGCCGACCCGGTGCTGGCCCAGGAACAGAAAAAGGCTCGAGCATTGGCCCACAGGCTGAACTGCACGGAATACGGCAACCAGGCCTCTTATCGAGAAATCATAGATGCCCTGTTACCCAATGCGGCGCCGGATATCACGATAGAACCACCCTTTTATTGCGACTATGGATACAATATTTTCGCAGGCACCAAGGTTTTCTTTAATTTCAACTGTGCATTACTGGATGTCATGCCGATCAAGATCGGAGCGAATGTTATGTTTGGCCCCAATGTGCAAATTTATACCGCAACTCATACCACCGATGCGGAGACAAGACGGCAAGGTCTTGAATATGCCAAACCCATCAGGATTGGCGATGATTGCTGGTTTGGCGGCGGCGCCATCGTATTGCCTGGCGTGACGATTGGCGATAGATGCGTCATCGGTGCCGGGGCTGTGGTTACCAGGGACATTCCGGCGGATGCGGTTGTTGCCGGCAATCCAGCGAGGGTCATTAATCCTGATGATCCTCAGCGCGCATCCAAAAAATAGGGGGTAGCGCAGTCATTTGACTCGTCCGCCGAAGGCAAGCTCGATCATCAACTTGCCCTCGAACCAGGTGTTGATATGGATTCGCCCCGGCTCTGCCTGCACTTCAAATCCATTCGCAGCGGCGGGACTCACTTGCTGTAATGACAAAAGCTCATCGGGGTAGCTGACCGTGAGCGTCACCTGCATGGGAAAGTAACCATCGAGGAATCGGCGTTGAAAAGGACCATTGCGCAGCAGCCAACTACCGTCTTGCTGGCGGTAGAGTATCCTTGCCTGTGCCTGCATGCATAGCGAGGCATGCCTGGCCACATCCTCGAGCTGGATTGACTGGCCTTCCACCCGGGCCTTGCCGATGCTCGATGTTTGGGTAATACGCAGGCCTCGCATCTGTTTATAGCGATAGACCACCTCGACCTTTGTGATGGGATCTAGCCGCCGATAACATTGTTCGACATTCACCCAGCCCGACTGCAGGCTATGCGGTTCAATGGTCAGGATGTTGCTGGAATGCAGTGTAGGCCTGGCCGGTGCTGAGGGTAGAAAGACCAAATCCCCGTCGTTGCTGCTTGTCTCATAAGGATGATCACGTTCATCATCCTCGAACCATTGTTCCAGCTGTTCAGGGGTGAGCTCATTAAAACCCGACGCAGGCATAGATAACGTCAGCAGACATAAACAGAGCAGCAGGTTTAACCGGGTTTGCATTTTCTTAAACCGGACCGGAAGTGTCAGCGTCCGCTCAACTATTCATCAGACCCGCTGACTTTTTGCCCCAAGCCAGGATCCAGAATTTTTTTATCGATGATCGATTGAAAGATCTGCTCCAATTCCTCGATATTAATCGGTTTGGCAATAAAATCATTCATGCCCGCCTGCATGCATTGTTCCTGGTCTTCCCTGGTGGCATTGGCTGTCATCGCAATAATCGGCAACTGTGATGGTTCATGGCCCAACTCTCTGATTTCTCTGGTCGCTGCCAGCCCATCCATCTCGGGCATTTTCATGTCCATAAACACCAGATCATAATGACGATGTTTAACCGCTTCGATCGCGGCAAAACCATTGTCAGCGATATGGACCTTATGGCCAAACTTCTCGATCAATTTCCTGGCCACGATTTGATTCGCCAGCACGTCTTCAGCGACCAGGACGTTGAGGATGATATGCACCGTGGCTTGATTGATTTCTGCTGCCGCTGTTGCAACCTGGTTGTTGGCGGCCTGTTTATCCTGAACGGCAGCCTGGTTGCTGACCGGCAAATTGATGGTAAAGGTGCTGCCCTTACCTTCCTCACTACTGACTTCTATTGCGCCATCCATAATGCTGACGATCCTCTGCGACAGGGTAAGACCGATACCGGTGCCTTCAATATGCCGCTTCTCCGCATCCAACCGATTGAACGGTTGAAATAATTCAGGAATCCGGTCCTGCGCAATCCCCGGTCCGGTATCCTTGATGTTGATCAGCAATCTATCATCCTTGCCGATCGCAGCGCTGACGTAAACCTGGCCCTGGGGCAGATTATACTTGACCGCGTTGGCTAACAGATTCAGCAATACCTGTTTCAGTCGCTTTCTATCCGCCTTGATCTTGATGTCATCCACATTCTGGTAATGCAGTTGAATATTCGCGTCATTGGCCAGGGTGGCAACCAGCACCAGGCACTCATGGATCAGTTGGCCGACATGAAATTCTTCCACGGCCAAATCGAAATGCCCCGATTCGATCTTGGTCAGATCCAACACCTCATTGATCAGGTCGAGTAAATGGTTACCGGCGCTGATGATTTCCTGTACATATTGTTTGTTGTCATCGCTCAAATCGGCATCCAGCCCCATGATCTGGGAAAAGCCGAGAATGGCATTCAACGGCGTGCGCAGCTCATGACTCATGTTGGATAAAAAGTCGCTCTTATAGCGACTCGATTGTTCGGCCTTTTCACGTTCCAGGATCAATGCCTGTTCGTATTGAACATGATCGGTAATATCGTGGAAGTTCAGGACATGGCCCTCGAGCTCGCCGGCAGACTTTTGCGGGTAAATCCGGGTTTCGAAGATCTGGCCATTCTTCAGTTCGAGCTTGAGCGGCGTATCGTTTTCGATATTTTCATCAAGATGCTCGAGCAAACGCTGGTAGACCTCAGGCTCGGTTAAGGCCTGGGCAACCCACCAGTTGATCGCCTCTATGCCTTCATCCAGGATATGGTTGGGAATATTCCACATACTGCTGAAGCGATGATTCATGTTACTCAGCTTGCCATTGGTGCTGATCACCAGGATACCGTCGCCGGCAGCTTCCAGGGTCGACTTCAACTGTGATGAAAGTTTTACCAGCACGTCTTCATCGCGCCTTATCTTCGAGTTATCAGTCGCTTCTACAATGAGCCAGTTAAGATCGAGAAAGTTGATATGTTTGACATTTTTCATGACCTGGAACTGCTGGCCATTACTCATCAGGAAATCACTTTCCGCATTGATCACTTGCACTTCATTGCCGCGTTGCAGTTCGTTCCAGAAAATGACCGACGACAGGTTATGATCGATGTCGGTTATCTTCTTGCCGATCAGCTCATTCCTTGAATAGCGTAAGCGCTTGAGCATCTCGTTGGAGGCATCGATGATCATCAGGGTTGCCGGTTCCACCACCAACATCAAATCCCTCGAGTAGCGGTGTAGCATGTTGTTGAGCAATTCAGAGGGATCCATTATTACACCGTATCGAAATAATAGTTGATCCGCTCCTGCGGACTCAGGTAGGTAAAGATTTCCGGCGGCAGACGCGAGGGATTGATCGCCTTGCTGACATTGATATCGGACTCTTCCCTCAGGTCCAGGATGACCGCCTCGTGTTTCGGGATGTCCTCATCATAAACAATGATCGTCGGCCGCAGCGGGGTCGAGGAATAGACCTTGATCACGATCCCGACGGTGTCGTTGGACAGGTTGACCACGCACCCCGGTGGATAGACCCCCATGAAGCGGATGAATCCCTGCAGCAACCTCGGCTCGAACAAATGACTTTGCCGGGCATACATCGTCGATAATGCCTCATGCGGGGTCAACACCGATGACACGTTCTGCGGATTGCACATATTGTCATAGTGATTGACCAGGCCGACCAACTGGGCGATCTCATCGATCTCGTCGCCTTGCAATCCCTGCGGATAACCACTGCCATCGAAATATTCATGGTGCTGGTAAATGATATCCTGCAAGTCCTGGCCCAGATTCGCCTGTTTGGCGATATCAACACCGTATTGACAGTGCATTTGCCGGGCTGCGATCTCGTACTTGCTCAATTGGCCGCGGCTCTTGGTGACCCGGTCAGGAACTCGAATCAGCCCAATATCATGCAACATCGCGCCGAGGCCGGTGACGAAAGCCTTCTCGCTCGGATAATCCAACTCGTAGGCAAAGATGATCGACATCACCGAGACATTCAATGCATGCGAGTAAATCGAGGCATTGCCATTCTTGCCGGAGATAACCTGTAACGCCAGTTCCGGCGCGCCGGACATGCAATCGATGATTTCCTTGACCTGGGCGGATGCCTGGGCCACCGATTCCTCGGGTTTGGCGATGATTTTCTTGATGATCTGTTGGGTACTCTGTGAGGCCTTGAGAAAAGACTCTTCGACCGCTTCTATCTTTTTTCGATAGTCCGCCAGCTGTTGGACACGTAACTGCTTATTCGCCAACTCTGTACAAATCTGCTCGTCTAATGCCAATTCATCTTGATCGCTTATCTCTTCGACTTCCGAACTATCCTTGCTACTGAGAGGCTCTACATCGCTACGATCAGGTTCCCAACGAATGGTTTTCTTACCCAGACGCCTGATGGTTTGAACCTGTTGTTTATTTTTGATTTTGAAACTGTTGAAGGTAAACGGATGGTCGGCCCAGCCGAGGTCGAGATGCACGTAGATCCCGATCCGTAATTGGTCTACCGTAATAAAAATATTGTCTTCGTCGTCCATGAATAAGCTATCGGCCGCTGCAGTAATTATGTGAAGGAATTAAATTAAAGTTTCCTGATATTTAATCCTAGATTAAAAGCGCATAATTTCCATACACATAGCGAGTTAAATTAATCCAATCGCTCAACTGACTGCGGCACCAGGGAAATGCAAGCTTGGCGGTTATTCTTGTTGCAGATTTTTGACAAAGCAAACAATGCGCTCGGTTTCGCGGAATCCTAAATGCTTATGGATGGAAATGCTGTGACGGTTATCAATTTCCGTGTCACTCGCCAGTTCTGCATAGCCTTTTTCCCTGGCCCATCGTTCTGCCTGCTGCAGCAATTTCTTGCCATAACCCCGCCCCTGTTGTTCCGGCCTGATATACCATCCCTCGACATACGGCACTTTCGGGTTGCGACTGCCCTCGACGCATGTGCGCAGATTCAATTCAAGGAATCCTATCGTTGCCTGCTCCAGTTGGGCGATGTAAACGATGACCATATCGTTCGAGGTACCGGCAAAATAGCTGTTGATCTCAGCCAGATGAGCATCATCGGTATCGGGCCAGAGCGCGGTTCTGAGCTGTGACCATTGATCGATATCATTCTCGCTGACTTCACGGATAACCAGCATGCGGTTCGCTTCGCTGTAATCTCTTCGGCCTTCTATGTTAACGATGATCACCGCTGGCGTCACGGTTGATCGCAGGGGGTTTAATCTCAGGTGAAGAATTGCCAAACCGGGGCCAAGCTAGAGCATAAAATCAGCCGGTAGATACCTCGGGTAGTCTGACCGGCATTTACGCCAGTTCGGTTAGTTACCCGAGCATTGCTTTGTACTGAAAAAACCCTAAAGAAATTCCAGTTTTCTCCGATAACAGTTGGTACAGCAGATTGTTCGATTGTGAGTCTTTTTCATGTTTCTAGCCATCAAGAGTATCAAAAGCAAAATCCTCGTTGCCTTGTTCGTGGTGTTTGCCCTGATCATTGTTATCACCACTATCCGTACCGCCAGCAATGAACGCGACATGGTCATGCAGCTGGCCATCGATAAGACCCAGCTGATCGCCAATACCTATTTCGATAATATCAACACCATGATGTTGTCCGGTACCATGGCGCAACGTTCATTGCTGCGGCAGAAACTGCTGGAAGAACCGGGTATCAGCAACGTCAAGATCATCCGCGCGGATAACATCGTCAAGCTGTTCGGACCGGGCAACCCGGAACAGGTTATCGAAGACGATATCGATCGGCAGGGCATGAACAGCTCCGAGCCCCTGATCGTCAAGGGCGAGAATGACCAGGGGCGGATGGTTTCGATCGTGCTGCCGTTACCAGCTTCGAGCAATTACAAGGCAACCAATTGCCTGACCTGCCATGTCGTCGATGAGGACACCCTGCTGGGCACGGTCAGGGTCGACTACTCGCTGCAATCACTCGACAACAAGATTAGCAATAACCTGTGGAACCTGTTGCTGATCAATATTGCCGTCACCGTGGTCGGTCTGTTCCTGATCCAGTGGTACCTGGGCTACGTCGCCTTGAATCCGCTGGAGAAAATCCGTGACATCATGAGCAAGAATGCCGACAAACGCGACCTGACCCAGGCGATCGATATCACCAGTGATGATGAGATTGGTCATGTCGCGCTGGCATTCAACAAGATGCTGGAGAACTTCTCGCACAGCCTGAGCCAGGTCCGCAACAGCGTGACCCAACTGAACCAGAATTCCTCGGCCATTTCCACCTCGGCCGAGGAAACCACCCGGGCGGCAAGAAATCAACAACAGGAAACCGAATCAGTTGCCAACGCCGTGTCGCAGATGGAACAGGCCGCGAGCGAGGTTGGCGCGTCAGCAACCAATGCGGCCCAGGTATCCAGGCAGGCCGACGAGGCCGCCACCCAGGGGGCCGAGACCACCCAGCAGGCGATAGATGGTATCTTCAAGCTGGTGGGTAATATCGAAAACGCGGCGGAAGTCATCACCGCGCTGAATCAGCAAAGCGAAGGGGTTGGCGCGGTACTCGATGTGATTCGCTCGATCGCCGAACAGACCAATCTGCTCGCGTTAAATGCCGCGATCGAGGCCGCTCGGGCCGGTGAACAGGGCCGCGGTTTTGCCGTGGTTGCCGACGAGGTCCGTACCCTGGCCATCCGCTCACATGAATCGACCCAGGAGATAGAGCGGATTATTGAACAGCTGCAAAACGGTGCCCGGCAGGCGGTTGAGGTCATGACCGAGGCCAAGCAACAGGCCGAGTCACGCAAGAGCGAGGTACAAACCGCCGACCACACCCTCAAAGGCATCGCCCAGGATGTCAGTGAAATTCACCGCATCAACGAGACGATGAATGAGACCATGGTGAAACAGGCTGAAATTACCAGCCAGGTGTTACTGAGCATCTCCAACATCAGCAAGCTGTCGGAAAATACCACCGCGGATAGCGAAAATACCGCCCAACAAAGTGATGAGCTGGTGCGCCTGGCCAAAGGTCTTGATGACCTGATTGACCAGTTTCATTTTAAGCAACAGGGCTAGAAACCGGGATGAAAAAAAGTCAGTGTCATGCATTTAATTGGAGCACACCGGACACTGCGGGTTCCTGGGCAACTTGACCTGCTGCCAGCTCATATTCATCCCGTCGAACAACCACAGTTTACCTTTTATTTCCTGGGTATGGCCGGTCAATATCAGCAGGGTTATCAAGGCCTGCATCGTCCCCAGCACCCCGACGACGGGCCCCAGCACGCCCTCCATTTCACAGGTTTGTACATTCTCATACTGTTCGTTGTACAGGCACTGGTAACAGGGGCAGCCTGACTCTGGCAGATAACTCATGATCTGGCCTTCGAGACGAATCGCCGCTGCGGATACCAGCGGGGTAGCCGTATCCACGCACAGGCGGTTGACCCGGAACCGGGTTTCGAAGTTATCGCTGCAATCGAGCACAATGTCGGCCTGTTTGACATACTGCCGCATCTCCTGCTCCGCCAGCTCGTAGTCAACCGTGGATACCCGGCAATGCGGATTCAATTCGGCCAGGGTCTGTTGCGCGGACTGGGTCTTCAACACCCCAAGCTGGTGGTTGCGGTGGATGATCTGGCGCTGCAGATTGGATTCCTCGACCACATCGTAATCACTGATGACCAGTTTACCGATCCCGGCCGCGGCCAGGTACATCGCGGCCGGGGAACCGAGTCCACCCATGCCGATGATCAGGGCACTGCTCTGACTGATTTTCTGCTGGCCTTCCGCGCCGATCTGGCTCAGCTTGATCTGGCGGTCATAACGCAATACCTGTTGCGGGTCGATCATGACTCAGCCGCCACCTTTATGAAAATACTTGAAGAACTTGTCATAAAAAGCCTGTTCCTCGTCATCGTTGCCTGCAGTTACCGCGAAGGATACCGCGAGCACCGGCAGATTCAACAAGCCCAGCTGGCGCTCCGGTTTCTGTTTGACTGAAATGGTCACCGCGAGGTCCGACTGACTGGCTACCCGCCACTGGCCGGCAGCGACCTGCTCCACCCGATAGGGTGAATCCGCAGCGGAAAAATTGCCCTGTAATACCTTGGCAAATTCATCGAGGGTGTAACCCATGTCGAGATCACGAATACGCGCACTGCACATCCAGGTTTACCCGCCGGCGACGGGAGGCCAGATCGAAACCACGTCCTCGGTCTCGAGAATCCGTTGCGAGCGATCCTCGCCGCAGACAAAATGACCATTGACCAGCACGATGTGCGCTTCCTCGTCAGTGATGCGAAAGCGTTCGATAAGCTGTTGCACGCTGGTACCCTCGTCGACATCCAGGGTCCGGCGGAAGCGCGCGTTACCCGGTGGCAATTTCTCCATCAGCGACGCGTAAAGCTCAAGGTGCATCTTCATACGATATAAAAATCCTTTGTCAGTAAGCAGGCTGTTGAAAAGGTCTATGCTGAGTGCGAGACAAGGCCGTGGGGCGAAAAAGCGGAGTGTACACGCTAGTACATGAGCATTTTGAGCCGCAATTC
This sequence comes from Gammaproteobacteria bacterium, assembly GCA_030066335.1. Taxonomy (GTDB): domain Bacteria; phylum Pseudomonadota; class Gammaproteobacteria; genus JACNJF01. The sequence continues at coordinate 5,921 of JASJBV010000009.1, read as the reverse complement.
AACGCAGGATCGTGCCACCATAGGCCTTTTCAACAGTCTGCTAAGCGTGATAACCGATTTCCTGGGTCCTGGCCATGTAAGCCTCGACAAATGCCGTCGGGTCCTGCAGCAGCCGGGGTTTCCAGTCACCCAGCGGCAGCCGGGTTTCGATCAGACCGCGCAGGATACCGATATGCTGGGTCATGCCAGTACAACTGGCACCCACCAGGTGCTCCCCATCAAATTGCAGGTTCAGGTACTTGTAGTCATCGGGGGTATACAGGGTGCTGCTGTCACCACCGTTGACGCCCATCCATAAACCGAAGGAATGCGAGATCAGGCCCAGCGTGTCGAGCACGTTCATGTTGACCGAGCCATGATGTTGATGGCGGATACCGGCCATATTCAACGCCGCGATCCGGCCATGATCAGTGGCGGTAGGCTGGATCGCCTGCACACTGTGTTCACCAGTGGAGAAATCGAGACCCTGGGCGACATCACCGGCGGCATAGACGTTCGGATCCGAGGTTTGCAGCCATTCATTGACCAGCACCCCCTGGTCGGTCTTGATACCGCTGCCGGCGAGGAAGTCGATATTGGGTTTGACCCCGGTGGCACTGATCACCAATTGCGCGGCGAGGCTATCGCCGTTACTCAGGCTGACCCTGACGCCGTCACCAGCATCTGAGATCGCCTGTACGCTACAGGAGGTAAACACCCTGACCCCCTTGGACTCACACCAGCGTTTGAGCAGGTTACCGGCCTTGTCATCCAGCATCCGCGGCACCATGCGGTCGCCGGTCTCAACCACGCTCAGATTGACCCCGCGCTGAACCAGGGCCTCGAGAATGATACTGCCGATAAAACCGGCACCAATCAGCACGACCTCGGAACCGGCCTCGGTATTGGCGATAATCTTGCGCGCATCCTCCAGGGTCCAACAACTACTGACCCGTTCATGATCCATGCCGGCGATCGGTGGCGACACCGGCTGTGAACCGGTCGCGATCAGCAATTTGTCGTAGCTGACCGGGTCGCCGCTGCTCAGGCTCAAGGTCTTGCTGGCAGGATCCACCCCGGTAACCGTGGTATGCAGCAGGTCGATGTTGAGTCCGCGCAGGTGCTGGTCAGGTTCACGCAGATAGGTGCCGGCTTCCTCGATATTACCGATCAGGTAATAGGGGATCGCCATACGTGAATAGGGTGGTTCGGGTTCGTCACCGATCAGGGTTATCGATGCCGCGGGGTCCTGCTTACGCAGGGTTTCGGCAGCGATCACCCCGGCCGGGCCCGCGCCTATGATTACATGCTGCATAGAATTGCCTCCTCAGCCAGAATCATAACCCGCGGCGCAATCGCGCCCCGGGTTAGCTCTATTCTTGTTAAAGCGCCAGGCGTTGGCGGGTTTCGTCGGTCAGTTCTCCCTGCGCGTTCCAGCCGCGTATCTCGTAATATTTAGGCAGCATATCGCCAAGCCGGTTGACCTGGCCATCGGTCGGGCCGCCGACGATAGCCTGCTCGAGCAGGCGCTTGGGCAGCTTGTCATCATCTGCGGTGAACCCGGCCGCGTTATTGAAGTCGCGCTCCATGTTCCATATCCGTTCACCGACCTCGAGGCATTTCTCCACACTCCAGTCACCACTGCAGGCCGCATCGATTTGCGGAGCGATATTGTCCATACCCCAGGCAAAGGTCGTAAACAGGCACAGGCCGGAGGAATCGACCAGGGCGGTGGCATCCTGGAACGCCTTCACCAGCTCCGGCTTACCATCGGTATCGGTCTGCTCGGTCTTGACCGGAATGCCCAGAACCTCCGAGGCAATGGTGTACCCACGCAAGTGACAGGCACCCCGGTTAGAGGTGGCGTAATTGAGGCCGATACCCTGAATACCACGTGGATCATAGGCCGGAAATTCCTGGCCCTTGACGCTCATCGACAGTTCCGGCCGGCCGTATTTTTCGCACAGGCGCTTGGAGCCGAGCGCCAGGTCCGGGCCGATCCCTTCTCCGCTGCACAGTGCCTCGGTAGCGGCGACGAACGCCTCGGCATTACCAAAGCGCAGATCGATGCCACCGGTATGCTCTTTGGTCAGCACACCGTCCTCGTACATTTCCATCGCGGCGGCAACGGTGGCGCCGTAGGTGATGGGGTCAATACCGTCCTCGTTACACAGGAAGTTCACATAGGTCAGCGCATCGAGATCGTCGACGCCGGTGTCCGCACCGAGCGCCCAGGCCGCCTCGTATTCGAGGCCACCGGAAGCACCCTGGTATTGCTCGCCCTTGCCCTGGATCGAGAAGTGCTCGGGGTCGACGGTGGATATCCGGCCGCAGGCAATGGTGCAGCCGAAACAGCCGGCATTGGTGGTCAGGTTGGGCTTGCCGTCACTCTTGCGTGGCTCATGCATGGCCTCGCCGGAGATATTCTCGGCGCCGTCGAAACCGGCGTTTTTCATGTTGTGCGCAGGCAGTCCACCGATGCCGTTGATGACGTTCATCAGCACCTGGGTGCCATAGGCGGGCAGACCCTGGCCGGTTACCGCGTTATCCGCCAGCACCTGCTTGCCATCGTTGACCGCTTGTAGGAACTGGTTCATGTTGTCGATGTTGCCGACCCCAAGGGTACCGCGCACCGCGACCGCCTTCAGGTTCTTCGACGCCATCACGGTGCCCACCCCGGAGCGACCGGCAGCGCGATGCTTGTCGTTGATCACCGCGGCATAGTAGCAACCCTGCTCGGCCGGACGGCCGATGGTGGCGACCCGCACCTGCGGATCCTGGTGAATCGCATGCAGCATGTCATCGACCTCCCAGGCGGTCTTGCCCCAGAGGTCCGCGGCGCTGCGCAGTTCGGCGTGTTGGTTGTGGATCCACAGGTACACCGGTTCGGGCGACTTGCCCTCAAAGATGATCATGTCCCAGCCGGCGTTTTTGAATTCGTTGCCGAGAAAGCCACCGGAGTTGGAACAGGCGATGGCGCCGGTCAACGGGCCCTTGGTGACCACCGAGTAGCGCCCGGCGGTTGACGCCATGGTCCCGGTCAACGGCCCGGTGGCCATGATCATCTTGTTGTCAGGGCTCAAAGGATCAACCTTGGGATCGACCTCTTCGACCAGGTACTTGGTGGCAAGTCCGCGCTGGCCCAGGTATTGGTCAGCCCAGTCCATGTTCAGATCTTCCGCGTTACAGCTACCCTCGGTCAGGTTGACCCGTAGAATTTTTCGTGTCCACGACATGGTCTTATCCTCCTCTAGGCGTTGGCTTCGGCAGACGGCAGGCTTTTCGCCGCAGAGGCCTGCATGCGATCGTAGCCGGTCCAGTCAGCATCGATATAGGTGATGGCGTCGGTCGGGCAGGCCTTGGCGCAGGCCGGGTCACCCCCACAGAGGTCACACTTGACCACCTTGCCGGTTGCCTGGGAGTAATTGATGGTGCCGAACGGGCAGGCAATGGTGCACACCTTGCAGCCAACACACTTGGCATCCGCCACGACCTTGGCGCCGGTGGTGAAGTCGACACTGATCGCATCGACCGGGCAGGCGCGCTGACACCAGGCCTCGTCACACTGGGTGCAGGTATAGGGTGCAAAGCGGCCCTCGTGATGAAAGGTAAACACCTTGATGTATGAACGTGAGGGATTGAAACTGCCGGTATGTTCGTAGGAACAGGCGAGTTCGCACTGTAAACAGCCGGTGCATTTGACCGGATCGATATGTAGGGATTTTTGCATTTTCTCCTCCAAAATGCTTTTTTGCTTATTCTGTAAATGCTTGGGAAATATGGTTGGTGGTGCTCGGTCCTAAACTTAATGAGTGAGGGATAATTTATACTTTGAATCCCGTTGTGATTCAATTTGTTTTTGTGCCTATAAATTTCTTTTAGCCTCATTCAAAACCCGGATAAACCCTGTTTATCAGTTCGCCGGAGGTTGACGGGTTTATCCCCGATTCCTTAGTATCGGTGCAAACAATCAACCCTGAACATCACCAACGCCAGCGATGGAATCCCTGACCGACGCCTCGTTACAGGCCCTGCGCCTGCTGCTGACCGGAGACCCCAACATCTGGGGGATCATCTGGATCTCGTTTCGGGTATCCACCCTGGCGATCATCTGTGCCATCCCGCCGGCGTTATTGACCGCGTTTATCCTCGCCCATTTTCGTTTTCCCGGCCGCAACCTGTTGATCTCGATCTTCAGTGCGTTGCTGTCGGTACCGGCAGTGGTGGTCGGGCTGACCCTGTTTATCCTGTTATCCCGGCAGGGTCCCCTGGGTGACATGCGCCTGTTGTTCACCCAGACCGCGATGATCATGGGCCAGTTCCTGTTGGCCTTTCCGATCCTGGTCAGTATGTCGCTGGCGGCATTGCGCGCGGTCGACAGCCGGGCCTGGGAAACCGCGCGAACCCTGGGTGCGGGTCCGATGCAGGCCTTCTACACCCTGCTGTACGAAGTCCGCTTCGGCCTGTTGACCGCGCTACTGGCGGCCTATGGCCGGATTATCGCCGAGGTTGGCGCATCGATGATGCTGGGCGGCAATATCCTGCACTATACCCGTAACATCCCGACCGCGATTGCACTGGAGACCAGTAAGGGTAACTTTGCCGAGGGCATCGCGCTCGGTATCGTCCTGGTGCTGTTGTCGTTCATGCTCAATGCTTTTCTGCATTCGATCGAACACAAGCGTTCGCCCGGCTACTGATCCTTAAGATGAATAGTCAGACCCCGGATCCGTTTCTGCAGCGTTTACGCTGGGTGGTAATCGCCTTGTTGATCGTCTTGCTGGTGTGGAACCTGATACCCTGGGTGGAACGCCAATTGATCAGTTTGACGGCAGAACCGCGCAGCATTACCGCGCGTGGTGAACTCGCGGAATCCGAACGCAATACCATCGATATCTTCGACTTATCCAGTCAATCGGTAGTGTTCATAACAACCAGCCAGCGGGTGATGGATTTCTGGACCCGCAACATTTTCAACGTGGAACGGGGCACCGGCTCGGGCGTGTTGTGGGATGAGCATGGGCACCTGGTGACCAATAACCATGTTATCGACCAGGCCTCCGAGGCCAACGTGCGCCTGATCGATGGTCGCAGTTACAAGGCGGTGTTGATCGGCTCGAGTCCGGCCCATGACCTGGCGGTGCTACGGATCAACGTGCCCTTTAACCTGCCGCCGGCGATTCCGATCGGCACCAGCAATGATCTCAAGGTGGGGCAAAAGGTCCTGGCCATCGGCAATCCGTTCGGCCTCGACCATACCCTGACTACCGGCGTGGTATCGGCGCTGGATCGTTCCATCGAGGGCGATAACGGTGGCAGCATCGATCACCTGATCCAGACCGACGCCGCGATCAACCCGGGCAATTCGGGTGGCCCCTTACTGGATAGTGCCGGGCGTCTGATCGGGATCAATACCGCTATCTACAGCCCCTCCGGCGCCTATGCCGGAATCGGCTTCGCGGTGCCGGTGGATACGGTCAACCGGGTGGTGCCTCAGCTGATCGCCAAGGGCAAATATATCCGTCCCACGCTGGGCATCAATGTCGACCAGGATATCAACCAACAGATCATGCAGCAGCTCGATCTGGAGGGCGTTCTGGTATTGCGGGTCGAGCCGAACTCCGCAGCGGAGAGGGCGGGGCTGCAAGCGACCAGCGTGGACCAGAATGGTGACGTCATTCCGGGTGATGTGATCCTGTCAATAAATGGGGAACAGATTGAAGATGTCAACGACCTGCTGTCATTGCTCGATCAGTTCAACATCGGTCAGCAGGTGACGCTGCAAATCTGGCGCCTGGGCCAGGAACTGGAAGTCGAGGTGATGTTACAGTGACGCTTAACCCGGTAACCGACGCCTGCCCGGGTGTGCATCCCGGGCATTCGGTTGGTCAGTCATCGGTCAGCGGATTCTGGCAGTGGCTTCAGCGGAGCAATGATTCGGT
>JASJBV010000163.1 GCA_030066335.1 Gammaproteobacteria bacterium | reverse complement strand
TCCGGAGTCTGTTCGGTAAAGCTGACCACGATATCTACCGAGGCCAGGCCGGCCAATACCTGCATTCGGTCAGCCAGGTCATTGACCGGGCGGTCGTCACCCTTCAACTGCCTGACCGATTCATCAGAGTTCACCGCGACGATGAGCAGGTCACCGAGGTTGGCCGCTGCTTCCAGGTAAAGCACATGACCGGCATGAATCAGGTCAAAACAACCGTTGGTGAAAACGATTTTTTTGCCTTGCTTACGCAAACGATCAACCGCTTGCAGACAGCCCTGCTGATCCATGATCTTGGCGTTGATCGACGACAGTTTGGACGACTCCTGCCGATCTAACTGCTGGATATCCTCGACGGTGGCAGATGCGGTACCTACCCGGCCCACGACGATCGCTGCCGCCTTGCAGGATAAATTGACCGCGTCGGTTAAATCGTAGCCGCTGGCAACCGCAATCGATACCGCGGCGATGACCGTGTCGCCGGCACCGGTCACATCATAGACCTCTTTGGCATGCGCGGGAAAATGTTCTGCCGGTTGATTGTCCACCACCAGGGTCATACCCTTTTCCCCCTGGGTGATCAGTAAACCATGCAGGTTATTCTGCGCGATGACATTGCGGGCCTTGTCGACCAGATCATCCTGGGAGGCTATTTTTCCCACCACCGATTCGAACTCTTTCTGGTTGGGGGTCAACAACCAGGCCCCGGCATAATTTTCAAAACTGGTTTTCTTGGGGTCAATCAATACCGGCACCGAGTGCTTGTTGGCCAGTTGGATGAAAGGCTGGGCGTCTTCCAATAAACCTTTGGCATAGTCGGAGATCACTACCACATCGGCCGCGGATAAGGCTTGTTCGTATTGGGCAAGCAGCGGCGAGATGTCGACCTCATGATGCGGTTTTTCAAAATCCAGGCGGATCAGTTGCTGGTGTTGCGACAACACCCTGAGTTTACTGGTGGTCTGGATCGCCGGATCGACCTGGCAATAGTTATGAATACCGGTTTGCTTCAGCAGGTCGGATAATTCACGCCCGTAGACATCATCACCGGTTAAGGCAAACAGCGAAGCGCTGCCGCCGAGACTGGTAATATTCATCGCCACGTTGCCGGAGCCACCAATACGCTTGGTCATGTCGTTGACCTGAACCACCGGTACCGGGGCCTCCGGTGAAATGCGCTGGGTTGAACCCTGCCAGTAACTGTCCAGCATGATGTCACCGACAACCAGTATTCTTGCCTTGGAAAAATCGAGATTCATGGAAATGGTTTATCGTTTATTTATTGGAGGCATTATAAGTAACAACGGAAGCGGGTTACAGGTCAAACAAACCCTGGCGGTTTATTCGATACCATATTCAGTGCGGGTGATTTTATGGTTGCGCGTCTCTTTTCTGATCGCCCGGTTCTTGGCGATAGATTCCGGATGGGCATAACCGCGACCATGATCGAGGTGGGCACAACTGCAACGATACCTGACCTGCTTTGGTTTGAGCCCCATATTCACCAGTCTTTCGCCGAACTCACGGTCTTGCCCACCGTATTGCATGCGCTCATCGAAACCATTGGTTTGCATGACATGTCTTTTCCAGGTTGAGGCACTGTGTCCATTCCAGGTCGCGCGGGTACTGGTCACCCAATCCAGGACCTGGCCCCAAAAGGGGTTTGAGTACAACTTGGCAATTTTAGGGGTGAAAGGAACTCCATGCTGCAATAGCCAGCGCGGGTTGGTACTGTTGCCGTCGAGGATATCCTGCTTGGAAATACTGCGCGAGACATCCAACGGTAATTTGAAATAGCCACCCGACAAAAAGGTATTTTCCTGCGCCAGTTCGACATGGTTTTTCACAAAATCAGGATGTGGGATACAGTCGCCATCGGTGAAGATCAGGTATTCACCCTGGCTCGCCACAATCGCCTTGTTCAGGATCCGGCATTTTTGGAACCCCTCATCCGCCTGCCAGATATGCTGGATCGGGATATCGATTTGCGGGATCAGTGATTCCACGACCTGGCGGGTTTCCTCGGTTGAACCGTCATCGGCGACGATGATTTCGAAGTCACGATATGTTTGCGCGGAAAACCCCCACAGGGTTTTCTCCAGCCATTTGGGATGGTTGTAGGTTGTAAAAATTACCGATGCGAACATGTTAAGCCCTGTTGCTGACCTCGTCGTAGATGCCCTCCAGCAGTTTACACTGTTTTCGCACATCGAAAAGATTTTCCACCCGGATCCGACCCTGCCTGCCCATTTCCTGTCTGCGCGCAGAATCAGCCAGCAGGCTATCGATATGTTCGGCCAGGGTGGCGACATCTTTTTCAGCACAGAGCAGGCCGGTTTTTTCATCTTCCACCGCTTCCACCACGCCACCGCTGCGGAAACTGACGACCGGTGTGTGCAGGGCCTGGGCCTCGAGAAACACCATGCCCAAACCCTCGGCATCTCCACTCCTGGCGGTGATGCTGGGGGCGACGAACAACCAGCTGTTGGCTAATCGATCGCGGATCTGCTGGGCATTCTCGGTGCCGACAAAATCCACCTTCACCCGCAGTTGCCCCGCTTGCTGTTTTAATTCTTCGCCAAGATTGCCGTCGCCGACGATGGTCAGATTGAGTTCCGGATACTTGTTTTCCAGCATGGCCAGGGCCTGTAACAGGTAAGTGCAGCCTTTCTTTTCCACCAGGCGGCCGACGAACAATATCGATGGATGTTCGGATTCATTTTTTTCCTGGCGAAAACGCTCCAGGTCGATGCCAATCGAATGCTTGACCAGTTTATGCTCCGGGCAACCGTTGGCGAGCGCATGTTGGGCGATATAATCAGACACCGCTATCACCCGGTCTACCCGGCGGAAAAAATATTGCCGGTCGCGTTTGAACAGATGCTTTTTTTCCCGCTTGGTAATGTCATGACCATGCAATGTGGTGATGACCGGCTTGTGCAGATAATGCCCGAGTTTAAGCGCCTCTGTTCCATCCTTTAAAAAATGGGCGTGGATCAGGGCCGGATCAATCGATTTTAATTGCCTGATCCAGTCAGAGCCTCCCATCAGGCCCATACGAAACAATAACTTCGACCAGTTAAACTGTTCGGATGTATCACCCAGTATTTTGCTGCTGGAGAAGTCCAATAAATGCAGGCCGGATCTGTCCGCGGTAAAACCCGCGAAACTCGCGTGATAACGGTCCAGGTATTTGCCCTGATCGGCGATGAAGGTTTCCGAGTAGGGTAATAACTGCTTGCGAAAAACCAGTACTTCCTGGGTCATTGGCCGGGACTTTGCTTAGGTTCGAGGTTGCGAATCAACATCGATGTGCTCTGAGAAAATTAGATCGTCCTGGCGGATTGAATGTAACATGGCGCCGCTGATCTGGGATGAACTGAGCCCGGCACTGTGCTTTTGCACCCGGTGATAATGCGGCGTATAGCCTGACCAGACCGAGGATTGAGGACCCTGGCTGGTTTCCCATAACACCTGGTACTGCTTGCCCAGGTGCTGTGCCATATCGTGATATTTCAACTGGTTAGCCAGCTGATGCATTTCCCGGCTGCGCTGTTGTTTGACCTGACGTGGCAGCTGGTCCGGTAAGCGGGCTGCCTTGGTACCTTCACGCCTTGAATAGGTAAAGATATGCATATGACCAAAGCCGATTTCCTCGACGAATTTCATCGTTTGTTGCCACTCCTGTTCAGTCTCGCCGGGAAAGCCAACGATCAGGTCGGTGGTGATATTGAATAACGGAATGGTTGCACGCGCCTTCTCCACCAACGCCGCAAATTCGACGGTTTTACAGCGCCGCGCCATGCGTCGTAACACAGTGTCAGCACCACTTTGCAATGGCAAATGCATATGCGGCATCAGGCGCGGATCGCTGAACAATTGAAAAAAGTTATCCGGCAGATCCCATGGTTCTACCGACGCCAGACGGATCCGGGGAATACTGGTCTGGTCGAGAATTTCGCTCAACAACTGGTACAGACTGCTGCCCAGATCGCTGCCATAACCACCAACATGCACCCCGGTGATTGCGATCTCCTGCACCCCCTGCTGATGATGGCGATTGATCTCCTGGATGATGTCCTGTGCGCTGCGACTGCGCTCTTCACCCCGGGCGACCGTGACAATGCAGAAGGTGCAGCGATACCGGCAACCATCCTGCACCTTGATAAAGGCGCGATGCCGGCCACGCTCGAACAGGCTGTGCCGGTCGATGTCATTTGCCGCTGAATCGGTTAACCCAAATCGATCGAGCACATGCTGCACCAACTGGTCCTTGGCCTGGTTATTGATCACCATATCCACGCCCAGTTGCTGCTCCACCTGCGGTTGCTGCAGGCTGGCATAACAACCCGTCACCACCAGTTTGCACTGTGGATTGGTTTTGTGGATGCGGTTGATCTGGTTACGTGATTTACGATCGGCCTCGGCGGTAACCGAACAGGAATTGAACACCACCAGGTCGGCATCGCGGCTATCCATGGTTAACTGGTGACCATGACGCAGGAACTCGCTGGACCAGTTCTCCAGTTCCGCCTCGTTTAATCGGCAACCCAACGCCTGAAAATTGATCTTCACCTTGATTAATACAATGTTAAAGGTGCTGAATGGTAACAAAACCCGGCAAATCGGCAAGTTCTAGCAACGCCCGCGGGTAAAATAAAAAACCCGGCACAAGGCCGGGTTAAAATCTTCTTTTATTATTATTAGATCTTTGCTTCTGACGTCTACTTGCGCGCTGAGGGTCCGTTGACTTCCAGGCCATTGGACATGTAGGTCAGAAAATACTCGAGTGCCTTGTATTCATCGCTTTGCGCTTTGAATGGCTTGGCCCGAATATTTTTATTACAGCCACCCAGTCTGCGATGCAGGGTTCCGAGCTCACCCCATTTCTGGTGGCGGAACACCGGAAAGCCGGTTACATGACCTAGCGACGGGCTCCAGATCTCGGAACGGCCTTTCATACCTGAACTGTGATAGTGACAATCTGCACAAGCCAGGTTGAGTTGGCC
>JASJBV010000162.1 GCA_030066335.1 Gammaproteobacteria bacterium | reverse complement strand
GTATCCAGGAAGAGTTCGATCGCCTGGCGCGGGAAGACTACGAAAGCCTGCTGCGGCAACTGAAAAAGATCAAAACTGAACTTGCCCTCGATGACTGGGCCTATATCCAGTTGATCCTGAAGCTATCCCAGGAATATACCAGTGATAAGAATGCCGCCACCGTGCTCAGCTGGTTCATCCTGATCAAGAATGGCTTTACCACCCGGGTCGCTTACAGCAGCAACGAAATCTATCTTCTGCTGAGTACCCAGCAAAAGCTTTATGACATCCAGTTTTTTGTCTACGACAAACAGAAATTCTATGTCATCTCCGATCATGCTTTTATCGCCAAGTCATTGTTTTCCTACAACGGTCGCTACCCCAAGAAACTGGATGCGGCAAACCTCAAAATCAATGAGCGAGCGCGCTTCAATACCGCGATCAACAGCCGCGCATTGTCATTCAGATATAAGGGCGACAAGTACCAGGTCTCGGTACCGGTGGAAAAAGAATACGTCGATCATTTATCGACATTTCCGCAAATGGATATTGACGTTTATTTTGCCACCAGGCCTTCCGCTGCCGTCTCCAATGCCTTGTTGCAGCAATTGCGACCGTTGGTCAAAGACCGCGAGCAACAGGATGCGGTGAATTTCCTGCTCCGGTTTGTCCAGACCGCATTCAAATACGCCACCGATAAGCAACAGTTCGGCAAGGAAAACTATCTGTATATCGAAGAGTCGATCTCTTATCCAAGTTCCGATTGCGAGGACCGTTCGATCCTGTTCGCCTGGCTGGTGCGTAACCTGTTGGGTCTGGAGGTCGTGGGTCTGGATTTTCCCGGCCACATCGCCACCGCGGTATTGCTGGATAAACCGGTCGGGCAAACCGTCAGGCATCGCGGCAAGACGTTCACCGTCACCGATCCGACCTATATCAATGCCCGGGCCGGGATGAAAATGCCACAATTCAAGAATACTCAACCGAAAGTGATACCCATATCATGATCAGTAGAAACCTATCTTTGTTAGCCGTTTCCTGCCTGCTGTTAACCAGTCTGCAGTTGCAGGCGGAGACCACCGCCAAGGTGATTCGTTCCACCAATATGCCTGCTTACCCGGTGGGTACCGAGATCAAGGAAAACACCCGCATCCAAACCCAACGCGGGCAGCGGGTTGCAATCAAGACGGGCGACGGCGATATCATATCGATCAGCGAGCAATCCAGCTTCAAGGTGGAAAAAGCCAACTTCTTCGAGCAGCTATTCGGCAAGGTGTTTTACTTTTTCAACCCCAGGATGAATAACCCGGTCAAGATCAAGAGCAGTGTCGCCACCATGGGTATCCGCGGCACCAAGTTTATCATCACCGACGCAGGCGACAGGGTTAATGCCGAGATCGCGCTGGCTGAGGGCCTGTTGAACATCGAATCCAACGATGATCAACCGTTTACGGTGAGCAGCAAGCGGGAACTGACCGAGTTTGAAAAATACAAGCTGGAATCACTGCAGGAAATGCAACAGACCCAGGATGAATTCGAGGCTTACAAAAAACAGCTGGAGCAGGAATTCATTGAATACAAGATGTCGTTCGAGCTGCAGGAAAACAACACCCTGACGTTTGACGGCAAGTCGGTATCACAGGCCCCTATTGCCGAAGACCAGTTCATGGAATTCGCGGAATTCGAGGCCTTCCTGGCGGAAGAGCTGCCCAGGTAAGCTATCAAGCAACTCCGTTACAGATTACCTTCCGGTACCAGTACCCAGATATACAGGGCCTGGGTCTCGGGATGGATCCATTCCTCTTTGACAAACGCCTCGTCGAAGCGAAAAGCGGTGCCGCTGCTGAGCCTGCGCTGATCGGTCAGGCTCTGCTCCCCGGAACCGGTCAGGGTAATCTCGGTCGTTGCCTCAATCGAGGTCTTCTTGATCCGCGAATACTCGGCCTTGGCTTTCAACATCGCCACCCGCCGTTGACCTTCCAGCCCACCCATACTCTGCACATTGGCATCGGTGGAAATCCCGATAAAACCATTCAGAGTCGGGTTCTCAACCCAGAATGGATAGTTGATTTGGGTCTTTACCGAGCGCGGACCCTGGGTGGTCACACAGCTTGCAAGCGTGACGCTGATGACCAGGGCGAGTGCAATATTCAAAATTCGTTTCATGATTCAATCCGGGTAGATTCTGTTCGTTATTCAGCCATGCTGATTATTCTAGCTGCTGCTTATTTCGAAGTCTTGCGCTATCGTCTTTTGGCTTCCTGATAGGTTGCAAAGCGTGCAGCCGGTTGACGGCTAAATTTCAACAGCATAGTCAGTGACAGTAGACAGATTAACCACAGCGACAGGCTACCTCCACCACCGCCGGATGAACCTGATGAATTGGTTGGTGCAGGATCGGGATCCGGATCACTGAGTGCCTGGTTAAGCGTTACCTCGAGGTCGAAATTCAGCGACGCGGTATCGCCCTCCACCCTTAGGTAATAGCCGGTCCTTGCCAGGTCCAGGGTCAGCGTTTCGGCTGTTGCACTGACATTGGTGGAAGTCGAGATCACCTGGCCGATGGCATTGAGTAAAGTAAGATTGACGGTTGCCGGAGTGACCGGATTGGTCCAGCTCAGATCGAAGCTATAGTTGCCCGGTGCGGGGTCGAGTCGATAATAACGGGTTGGCGATCCGGCGCTACCATCGGAGAGCTGGTCGGAGACGGAGTCCGGGATCGCCAGCACCGAGGCCTCGCTGAAAGCATCCAGGTCATAGCTGCCAAGCAGAGGCTCAACCGCAATGCTGGCATGCTGCCTCGGATCGCCGTCGATGGACTCGCAATTGCTTGCATAGTCACCGCCGCTGCCGGTAATGCTTAAGCGCTGTTGGCTGATATTGAAAAAGCTCTGATTGGAGCAGACAACTTCGAAGCGGGCATGACTTGCATTCAAGTCGGCCAAGGTCACATCCTCAGTGCCATCATTCAACGTATTGGTCACCAATGGGTCACGGCAAAATTCTGTAGGCGTAACGTCATCATTAAAGGTCAGCAGATTGATATCGACCTGCTGGCAATTAACAGAATTCACATCATCGGTATTCAGGACATTCCAGGTGACTGTTGCGGAACCCAGCAAGGCGCCAGGACCCGTCGGGCCAGTCACCACGAACGGCCCTGCACTGTTATCGACCTGTAAGCTGACATCATCCGTCGCGACACCGCCCAGACCATCGCGCACGGTCAAGCGGAAGTTCAGGTCACGGGGTTGGGTGGGCAAGGCTTCTGCTCTCTGGTCCTGCAGGCTACCGGATATCAGCGTCGACAGGCGCGGGAAATTTCGTTGCCCGGAGGCATTCGGCAACAGGCTGCGCATCAACGGGTTATCACCCAGGTCAGTGCCATGGCTCGAGACATTGGTTGCGTTGCCAAGGTCCATCTGATCCCAGGTGTATGACAGGCTATCCGCATCGGCATCGCTGCCACTGCCGGTCAATCTGAACGGCGTGCTGTAGGGAATCGTTCGGTCCGCGCCAGCCTGTGCGGTCGGAGCATTGGTATTGTTGCTGACCGCAACGATTTCACCGCAGCTATTGCCAGTGCCATTGGCAACGTAATCGTCTATCTGCGTGATCGAGTGGGCATGAAACAGGGCATCGGCAACCCCCTGGATATTTTCCACCCCGCAGATACCGGCGTAAGCCATGATGGTGGATCCGCTACCCGGCTCAAACGCCGACAGAGCCTCCCGGTTGGCCCCGCCACAGGATGAGGTCGTGCCGTTGAAGGTGTGGTCTGCATTGAACTGATGCCCTATCTCGTGCGCCACGTAATCGATGTAGAAAGGATCACCGATTGGATTAGGTATTCCGGTTGCGCCCTGCGCCTTGAACGGGTTATTACAGGTGACGCCGAGGCTGGCGAGACCACTGCTCTGGGTGGCGAATACATGACCGATATCATAGCTATCATTGCCGATCCGGCTATCGATTAGAGCCTGGTTCTCTGTAAGCAAGCTAAAGGCATCATCGTTACTCAGACCGTCGAATGACGAGGTAGCGATCAGTTTTTCGTTGTCGGCCACCAGCACAAAGCGGATACCCAGGTCCCGTTCATAGATTTGGTTGACCCGGCTGATCGCGGTGACGATCGCGGCCAGGGCATCTGCCAGCGAACCACCGACCTCAGTCCGGTATTCCCAGGTGGTGCTGACCGCCAGCCGATATTGCCTGAGTTCATCGGCTGCTCTCGGCGCTACCCGGCTGCCCAGCATAGAGATCCTGCGCGCCGCCAGCGATCGCATATCCCGGCTGGTACCGCAGGAGAACCTGCCCGCGCCACGCTCCAGGGTCTTGCGCAGCCGGTAGACATGCGCGGATCGGTGGTTGACTTCTGGATCGATCAGCAGGCGCTCGCCGTCGCGATAGACCATGGCATGAAAGCCGCGATGATTGATATCGGCGACCCCGGCCACAGCATTGTTAGCGTCGAGCAGGTGAAAGGTCTGGATTTCGGGGAATTTGGCGGCCAGCTCCGGCGCCATCACCCGGGTCGGTTGCAAGCGGTACTCGGCGCTCAGATTCTCCGCTATCGGCAAGCTGATGGTTTGGCTAACTGCCCTGCGCTGGGCAGAGTTGGCCAGACGCTGTTTGAGCTGGTTGAATTTTAGCTGGAATAGTCGTTGTTGCGGCGCCGGCAACTGCGCTTCTTTGGCCGCCGCAGATTGTGCCATCGGCTGCCACAACTGGTTAGCCATGGTTACCTGGGTACAACCGGCCAGAATCAATCCAAGCAATAATCGACGCATATTACACTCGCGTATTTCCGGCAGTATCGCAACTGCGTTTTAGCGTACACCCGGGAAACCCAATTCGGTCCCGATGTTGGTGAGAAATTCCATCCTTTGCTGCAAGAGCTGGGGAGCAGACTCGATCCAGCCAGGCATGATCGATAGGTCTTGCATACATCTGCCAATTTACCTGAACAAAACCCGCTAATACAGCGAACTAGTTAGCAAAATTTGCTCACAACGCTAATCGAAACGCTT
>JASJBV010000164.1 GCA_030066335.1 Gammaproteobacteria bacterium | reverse complement strand
GCCCCGGTTTCATCAGGATTTTCCACAGCGCCATGTCGCCGATCTGCTGTAGGATGTCCTTGATATAGTCGGCCTCGCCAACCGAAACTCCGCCCGATGTCAGCACCACATCCGAGCTGGCTGCGGCCACCTGCAGGGCTTCTCGCAGGCTGTCAGGATCATCCCTGACCACGCCCATGTCGATGATATCAACCCCGCTCGCACTGAGTAGGCCGAACAGGCTGTAGCGGTTGGAATCGTAGATATCGCCGGCGCCGAGGGGTTCACCGATGGATTTCAATTCATCCCCGGTGGAGAAAAAACTGACGCGCGGTTTGCGGTATACCTTGCACTCACTGATACCGAGCGATGCGATGATGCCGAGATCGGCAGGTTTAATCACCGCACCCCGTGCCAGAACGGCCGCTCCCGCCTGGATATCCTCACCGGCAAAACGGACATTTTGTTGTGGTCTTATCGCTGCGCTGGTTTCTATAGTCTGCCCGTCGATCAGGTTAACCTGTTCCTGGATGAGAACGCTGTCGGTTTGTGCAGGCATGACCGCACCGGTCATGATCCGCACACATTCACCCTGGGCAATGCTGCCAGAGTAAGGCTTGCCCGCATAAGCATCACCGACGACCCGAAATTGTTTGGCTCCTGCGCCATCGAGGCCATGGCTGTTGAGCGCATAGCCATCCATCGCCGAATTGTTGTGCGCCGGTACCGCCAGCGGAGATATAACATCTTCATACAGGCAACGGCCGAGACACTCGCGCAAGGCCAGTTTTTCGAAACGCTGCGGCCTGCTGCTGGCCTCAAGGATTTGCTCAACGGCTGCAGCCACCGTGATCGCACCCTCCTCGAACGGGTCAAGACAACTGGATGGTGGTTTATTCATACCCGCCTGCTCATGCTAAAGCTGCCAGATCTTCCAGGCTGTTGATGTTGGTGAAGAAGCCACTGTCCTCGGCGAATTCCACCATCGCAATCCGATGGCGTTGATACCACAGCACGATCTTGCGTTCGCCCTCAGCCAGAAACTGATGCAGGCTGTCACTGAGATTCACCGGAATCAACGCATGCACCGGTTGCATGCGCTGACCGTCACCGGCCACGATGATCTCGGCATCTCCGGCGTTCAGGGCTGTAAGCATGCTTGCTAGATACTCATCGACGATGATCGGGCCATCACAGGGCAAGGTCAGAATATAGTCGGTGCTGGCGGCCTGCATCGCGCTGAAAAAACCGGCCAGGGGCCCGGGGAAATCCGGCACCAGATCGGCAATCACCGGATAGCCGAAAGCCTGGTACTGATCCTGATTGCGATTGGCATTGATCAGAATCCGTTGGCATTGGCGACTGGCAGCATCAATGACATGCTGGATCAGCGGCCGCTCGCGATAGGCTAACAAGCCCTTATCTTCACCCTGCATGCGCCGACCCTTGCCGCCGGCCAGAATGACTATGGTGACATCGTCACGGGTGATTGGTTTCATGTCTCTGCCCATGGATCACGGCAAGGCTTGCCCATTCAGGCGGATCGGGCCTGGAAACTGGCGATCTGGGTTACCCGGTCATGTTTATCACGCGGTTTGAGATTGGTCAGTTTGCCCTGCTCCAACTGCAGACGTTCATCTTCGATCGACTGGAACATGTCCGGGTCATGGCTGGTGATAACCATCGCCGTCCCCTGGGTTTTAAACTGCTGCAATAATTGCAGGGTCCTCAGTTTCGCTTCCTGATCAAGATTGGAGGTGGGTTCATCCAGCAGCACCACCTGGGGATTGCGCAGATATGCCCTGGCGATCGCCACCCTCTGTTTTTCTCCACCCGACAGACTATTGGCGTCGTTGTGAATGATCTGCTGCAGACCTGCCCATTCGATCGCATCATCCAGCATGCTGCGCGGCTGGTTAGCCAATTTCAGGCTGTATTTGAGATTATCCTGCACACTGCCATCGAACATGTAAGGTTGCTGGTGCAGGTACATGAAGTTTTGCAACAGCAATGGCCGAGCCTGACGCCATTTCATGTCAAAGCCATTGACCCGGATATAACCAGCACCGGGTTTATCCAGTCCGGACATCAACTTCAACAAGGTGGTTTTGCCGGCGCCATTACCACCAATCAGGACCGTGCACTGGGTTTCGCGAACCTTGATACGGGCATCCGTGATCACGGTTTTGGCCGCGAAGGACTTGTTGATGCCAAGAAAATGAAATTCGAAACGATGCTTTTGCTGCATAGACTGGTCCTGACTAATTGTTCACCAACGAGCTCATGTCGGCAGATGGGGTAAATAACACCTGACCGGATATTTTGAAATCCCCGATCAATTGCTGGCCACGGCGCGAGGTCAACCAATCGATCAGAGCCTCCGCCCCCTGGTAATTGATATCCGGGTAGTTTTTCGGATTGACTGCAATGACCCCATAGGGGTTGAACAGGCGATTGTCGCTCTGATACAGCAACTCGAGGTCTATCTTGTCGCGGTAACTTAACCAGGTACCCCGGTCAGACAGGGTGTAGGCACCCAGTTCGTTGGCAATCTGGATGACCCTGCCCATACCCTGCCCGGCTTCGCGGTACCAGGGGCCAGCGGTATCCAGCCTAGCCGCTTGCCAGATCGACCTCTCCTTGTTATGGGTCCCTGAATCATCACCGCGCGAGATGAACATGCTGCCTCTGTGCTGGATCCTGCCAAAGGCTTCGATGACCGACTGGCTGTTACGGATGTTGGCCGGATCGGCCGCATCGCCGATGATGACGAAATCGTTGTACATGACGGAGTGACGTTTGACCCCATGGCCCTGGTTGACAAATTCCTGCTCGGCCGCAGGTGCATGCACCAGTACCACATCGACATCACCGTCACGACCCAGGCGCAGTGCCTTGCCGGTGCCGACCGCGATGACATGGACCTGGTAGCCGCTATCCCGGCGGAAATGCGGCAGCAGTTCAGCCAATAGACCGGAATTATCGGTGCTGGTCGTGGTGGCCAGGCGGATGGGTGTTTTATCGGTGTTGGCCGATGCAACCAGCGCAAACAGACCCAACACGACCAGCAATAACGCTGGCAGGATTATTCTGACGAGTGACTCGGCCCTTATACTTTGCATATTCAGGTTGAATATATTTATCCGGGCTGATCATGTTAACCCAATCGACTGGGCAAAAAAATACAATCTACCGATCACGGCAGATTAATCGGTTAAGCCAATGCTAGTCTCAGCTGCTGTTGACCCTGATCAGGCAGGATCAGTCATACGCCGTTTCGATATCGGGCATGCGGCTGGATATCAGGATTTGCTGTCCCAGGTGCTTGTCGAAGATCGTGGCATAGGCTAATACCGCCTGCACGTAATTGCGGGTTTCCTTGAACGGCACGGTTTCCACCCAGAGGTCGGCGGACATGGTGCTGTCCTTGGGCAACCACCTCCTGACGTTCTTGGGCCCCGCATTGTAGGCGGCGGTAGCCAGCGGAATGTTATCGCCAAACTGGTTCAACACCTTGCGGTAGTAACTGGTACCTAGCTTGATGTTGTTATCCACCTGCAAGATATCGGCCTGGGCGGGTTTTTTCAGCCCGAGCGATTTGGCCACGCTGCGTGCCGTGTACGGCATCAACTGCATCAATCCCAGGGCGCCGACCCGCGACTTGGCGAGCGGATCGAACAGACTCTCACGCCGCATGACCCCGTAGATGATCGACGGGTCCAGGTCCTTGGTCTCGATATGACCCATCACCTGTTGCCGGTAAGGCATCGGAAAACGTAAATCGTAATCGCTGCGATGACTGGTCTTGGCCACGGTTTTGATCGCGCTGTCATGCCATTTCCAACTAGAGGCCATGGCCGCGGCCTGCTTGATCTGGTCGGTATTCAGTTTGCGGATGCCCTGGAACCATTCGCGCCGGGCCTCAAGGCGTCGATCCAGCAGGAACAATTCGCGGGCGCGCAACAGGTTGATATTACTCGCCAGTAATTGCGCTTCATCGTGCTCGATGTTAGCGGTGACCTGCTGCTTGTTGATCTGGTAATCCAGGCCCAGGCGATCGGCAGCGAGGAATCCATAGTAGGTACTGCGGGTGGATAAATCTCGAAAGATATCGGTTGCGGTCTGGGTTTTACCTGCCTCCTGGTAAGCCCTGGCCAGCCAGTAAACCCACTCCGCTTCCTCGCTTAGACGATCCGGCATATGGCTGATGGTGCGAATCAGACCGATCCAGTCTTCATCGCGCAGATGGATCCGTGCCAACCACAGATGGGCATTGTCGGATTTGATCTCATCCGGTAACTGTTCCAGTAATTGCTTGGCCTCTGCTTTGTGCTGCAAGGCTGCCGACAGCGCGACCCGCTTGTCGATGCGTTGTTTTTGTTGCTGGTTGAACTTGAAGTCCTGTTGCAGTTGCTGCCAGTGATCCAGCGCAGCCAGGCTGTCACGCCGCGCCAACCGGTCCAGGGCATGGATGATCATTTTACGATTCATCATGTCGTCCTTAGCTTTCGCCAGCTGCGGCAAGCGCTGCGCTGGATGTTTATGCGCCTGATACCATTGGTTGACGATGGCCTGGTCCTTGGCATCCAGTTTCTGCGACAGGTACCTGGCCAGCGATGGGCGCCGGGCCTCGAAGGCTTTCTCTATGCGCAGCCAGATCACCTCGGTGACCGACTGATAGGTTTCCAGGAAATGGGCGAACGGGATGTCGCAGGCGTCCGGTTGCGAATAGCCGGATAACCAGATGGACTTGATTTCCGGGTTGATACCCTCATCCTGACCGGTGTTCAGGCGTGCGGTCAGGGCCAGGCATTTGTAACGGGTGGCGCTTCTGCCATCGTAGAATTTGAGGTAGTTGGTCCAGTCCTCACGTTTGGCCAGGATATTCAGCCATTGGCTCAACAAATGGTAATGAAACGGAAACTCTTCATGGCTGCGGAGGAATTCCTCGACCTCGTCGACATCGGCCTGGCTCAGCCCTTGTTTGAAGGCATCATGTTCGAGGTAGGCTCGCAGCGGGTAATCCTGTAACCGGTCGAGCAGTTGGCTGAACTGCAGCTGGTTGGCAGCCGCCAGAGCCTGTTCCGCCTGTTGAAATAATTCGCGTTGATGCTCGAAATTATTGGCCGCCAGGCCGTTGAGACTGAACAGCACTAGATAGAGGCTGATCAGGTAACGAAAAATGTCCCTGGCATGATCCTTATAGCGATTGACTCCCACCACTCCTTTCCTATTATTTTCATTAGCTTAGAAGTGATTCTAGAAGTTAATTCTGTATATATCAAGTGACGATTTGGTTACTCTTCATCAACGTCATCCATATCCATTTGGCCGGCCAGGCGGCGGCGGATATGGGACCAGGACATGCCCAGCGCGAGGATTACCGCCAGCAACACTTCAGCGATATAAGTGACCAGTCGCGACATCTCCAGCGACAGCCAACCCCATTTGAACAACAGGGCGAACAACAGGCCAAACAGGGTGAACGCCAGGATTAAGCCGATGATGCCCAGCGAACGGAAGGTCGCGCGCAGAAAAATGATCCAGCCAATCGTTAACAGGGTGCCGACAAAGGCCTGTTCCAGGGTTACCGAGGGGAAATTCTCGCGTACCCAGGCAAAATAGGAATAACCTTCCGGGTTATAGGTCGCAAACACCAGGATCGCGGCGAACATGAAGCGCAGCCCAAAGCTGGAAAAGGTAAATTGCATCGGTTTATCCATTCGTCAAATGCGGTGGAGTATAGCTGATCGTTCCCGGCCACCCCAGCTGATCAGCAAACTTGCCTATTATATTAGTATTTGCTAATATTCGCGGATTATTAATCTCATAACTTAGGGGCTTTAACCATGGCGCAGCAAAAATCTGAGCTGGATGCGGACCAGGCATCCAATGGCCAGGACAATCTCGTTGCCTTGCAGGACAGCAACAAAGAGAAACAGGTTCTGGAAATCAACCAGCAAATGAGCTCACTGGAAGATTCCATCGAGCAACTGAACAAGAAACTCAATACCACCAACAAACAGATCAAATCCGATGTCAACCGTCTGGTTGAATCCGATTCGGAGATTACCGAAAAGGTTGCTGAAACCTATAAAAAACTCGGCGCCATTGAGTCGAACTTCCAGGACCTGAACCAGGAATCGAAAAAGATCAATACCGATCTGAAGAAGGTCAACAAGACGATCAAGGATTTCGAGAAGTCTTCAAAAGCGGCACTTGATGAAGTCATCGAAACCCAGGCCGAGGTCAATCAAGAATTCAAACAGGTCAACCAGGACCTGATCGAGCGGGCGGAAGAGCTGGCCAAGAAGGCAACCACCCTCACCCGCAAACTGAACAAGAGCATCAAGGACAATAGCAAAGCGCTGACCGAGCTGGAAAGCAAGATTGTTAGCGAATTGGAAAATGTTGCCCAGTCCTCGGAAGACCGCGATGCCAAACTCGATGGCAAGATCGATGCGGCCAACGAGGAGATCAACAACCAGAAGGCCAAGATCCTGCTGATGCAAAGCGTCGACGAAGCCCTCGACAAGCGCGCCTCGGCGCTGGAGCAAACCGCGGAACAGCTGTTAGCGGATACCGAGGAATTGCAGGATTCGACCGAAACCCTGAATATCCTGACCAGCAAGCTGGTGGACGATGTCGAAGCCCTCGAAGCACACACTGCGCAACTGGCGGAGCAGAACCTGCAACAGCAGCAACAGCTCGACGACCTGGAACAGAAATCCGCCTCCCTGGCCCAATCATTACTGGCTTTGACCAAGCTGGAGAAGAAGCATTTTCAGATCCTGGGTTCTGCCAGCCTGTTGCTGTTAGTGGCCATCGCTGGCCTGTTCTTGTTCGAGCAATACCAGCGCGATAACGAGGCTGTTCTGGAAACCCAGCGCAATGCCCAGGTTGAAGAACAGATCACCGATTTGCAGGTCCAGGTGCATGAGGAACAGGCGACTTCCACCGTGTTCAGCAGTGAAATCAGCAAGCTGCAGGACAATGTACAGACCATGCTGGCATCGATCGAGGGTATCAGTGAGGATATCGTCAACATGAATGACCAGGTGCAGAGCCTGGATGGCCGGGTCCGCTATATCGCGCCGTTGTATAACT
>JASJBV010000041.1 GCA_030066335.1 Gammaproteobacteria bacterium | reverse complement strand
CGACGCGTCTTGTTGTGGGCATGCGATACATTGTTTCCAGTAACAGGTTTTTTCCCTGTGACTTGGCATACTCGGGACATGTTGAACTCCGAATCCGTAGTCTGATTGCGTAAGGGCGCGAACGATACCAGAAGCGCCCCGCTGATTCAAGCCTTATTCCAGCCCTTAATTGGCGGGTGAATTTAGCGCGAATTACGACGATAATGCAGCAGTTTTCTTATCTAGTGAAGATAGCATGGATATAGTATTTATCAGAGATTTGCAGATCGAAACCGTTATCGGCGTGTATGACTGGGAACGTAAAATCAGGCAGGTCATCAGCATCGACCTGGATATGGCGACCGATATCCGTAAATCGGCGGCCAGCGACGATATCGAGGACACCCTGAATTACAAGGCGGTGGCCAAGCGCCTGATCACCTTTGTTGAAGACAGCCAGTACCAGCTGGTGGAGACCCTGGCGGAAAAGATCTGTGACATCGTGCTGACGGAATTCGCGGTACCCTGGGTTCGCCTGACCCTGCACAAGCCGGGTGCGGTGAGCGGTTCCAAATCGGTTGGGGTCATGATCGAACGCGGTGACAAAAGCTGATCATGGCCCGGGTCAGTGTCAGCTTGGGCAGTAATATCGACCGCGAGCGCAATATTCGCCGGGCCATTGCCAGCTTACGTGAACGTTACGGGGAACTGATCCTGTCGCCGGTTTACCAGACCGCGGCGGTCGGTTTCAGCGGTGATGATTTTCTCAACCTGGTGGTGGCCTTCGCTACCGACGAGGATGTACACGCGGTGGTGGAAAACCTGAAGGCCATCGAACAGATAATGGGACGCGACAAGAATCAGCCCAAATTCAGCGCGCGCAAGATCGACCTGGATTTGCTGACCTATGATGACCTGGTGCTGGAGGAGGGTGCGGTCGAGGTCCCGCGCGGAGAAATCCTGCACTATGCGTTCGTGCTCAAGCCGTTGAGCGATATCTTCGGTGACCAGGTACACCCGCTATTGGATAAAACCTACCGGGAATTATGGCTGGAAATGCAGGCGGAGGCCGGCCGTATTGAGGAAATAAAATTGGAGTTATAGCCAGGGCCTGGCCTCTGGTGATCTGCTACAGTCTTGCGGGCAGGCCGGATTAATCCTTCTGGCAGCTGCCTTCACGCACCCACACGCCGCGCTCTTCACAGCGCAGCAACTCATCGCCACTGCAGACATATTCGCCGAGCTGGTAAGCCTGGTCATTGAAATAACAGGCGCCTTCCTCCAGTTCCATATCCAGCGACAGCTCGTCGTTGTCAGCACTGTCGAAAATCGGTGAATTTTTATGTTCCGGATCCGGGGCGCCAACTTGTGGGGGTCGACCAGTTGTAGTCATGACATCATCTCCTGTAATTATTGAGTATTACTTGAACCTAAACCCAGCCGCCCGGGGTGGGGTTGTTCTGCTGTAACCATTTTATATCAGACCATGTGCAATAAGCACTTTTTAATTGCTGCGAGCGCAAGTCAAATTTTTTGACTCGACGCATTCTTAAGTGTCTGTATCTGATAAGTTTCAGATAATCCTCAGATACATAATATAAACTAGCCAAGGTACCCAATTCAGGCCGGGTCGGAATATCTGCCTGTAACCAGCTGTGGATGCACATAGGATTGATTACTGATGAAAGTATTACTGGTGGAGGATTCAGAAAGACTGCAACGGTCGTTGTCTACTGGTCTGCACAAGCATGGGTTTGCTGTAGATCAGGCATTTGATGGTGAGCAGGCCTTGTCCTTTGTCGCGGTCAATGACTATGATGTCATCATCCTTGATCTGATGCTGCCCAGACTGGATGGGCTTAGCGTACTGTCACGCATCCGCAGTGATGGCAATAGTTGTCACGTACTGATCCTGTCCGCCAACGATCAGACTGCTGACCGCATCAAGGGGCTCGATATGGGAGCCGATGATTACATGGTAAAACCGTTCTCCTTCGATGAATTGGTTTCTCGTTTACGCGCGTTGAATCGACGCCAATCGGGGATCAAGAATCCGCAGATAGAAATCGACGGGGTCACGATTGATTCGGTATCACGTCAGGTCAAGTACCATGATCGAAGTATCACTTTGACCCCGCATGAATACGGGCTGCTTGAATTCCTCGCCAGTCGACGCGGCAGGGTATTTTCCCACGATCAGTTGATCGACCAGCTGTATGATGCGAACAGCTACGTCAGTCGCAATGCAGTGGAGGCCCACGTCAGCTCGTTGCGCAAACGCCTCAAGCAATCCGGGGCGCCGGAACTGGTGAAAACCAGGCGCGGTTTTGGCTACCTGGTGGAGTAACTGGTTTGTACTCAATACGCAATCGGCTCAGTTACCGCATCATCATCGCCATGATCCTGGTGCTGTCAGTTATGTCAGCCCTGCTCTATTACCGCGTGGCGGGGCATGTGCAGGCAGTATTCGACCAAGCGGTCTACGATAAGGCGCAGGCATTGATCTCGCTAACCGAACTCGACGAGGAAGGTCTAGAATTCGATTTTGCCGAGGATGGAGTGATGCTGGAGTTTGTCGATGGTCAAGATCAACAGTACTACCAGTTATGGGAGGCAGGCGGAACGGAATTGATCAGGTCACCCTCTTTGCAGGAGCACCAATTACCCATGCCTGGCCTGACCCTGGGCCAGCACCGATTCGATGATATCGAGTTGGCGGACGGGCGTGCGGGAAGAATGATAGCAATCAATTTCATGCCCCGGGTTGAATTCGACGAAGAGGAAATTGAGGACACGGATTACCAGTTACCCGAGGCCCGGCCCATTGTCATGGTCTTTGCGCGCGAGCGGATGTCACTGGATGACACTTTATACGCGGTTGGCTGGTCGATATTTCTGTTGAACATCCTGGTTATCATTTTTGTGGCGGCACTGATCTGGCAACTGGTTGGGCGCGGTCTGGCCCCTTTATCTAATCTGGCCAGGCAGGTGAGTGGCATAGACGAATCCAATCTGGACGCCCGTCTGTCCCACAGCGGTGAGCAGAGCAGAGAATTAGCACCAATCGAACACCAGTTAAACCATTTACTGGAACGTATGCAATCCGCCTTCGAACGCGAAAAGCGTTTTTCCGCTAACGTCGCGCACGAACTGCGTACGCCACTGTCGGAACTTAAAACCCTGGCCGAGGTAGGCCGTATGGTGCCGGAAGATCAGGAGCAGATTGCCGGGTTCTTCGAAGATGTTGGTGATATTTCGAGTCAAATGGAAAAGGTTGTCGTCACCCTGCTGGAATTGACCCGGTCCGAGGCCGGGCTATTGCAAAATGAACCGGAAGATATCTTGTTATTTGATTATTGTGAACACATCTGGCGCCACGCGGTGAATGGATCTGGTCGGGAAAAACTACTGATCAATCAGGTGCCGAGGAATCTGGTCGTGCATAGTGATGCGGATAAATTGGGAATGATCCTGAGCAACTTGTTTATCAACGCGGTCTGTTACAGTCCCGATCAAGCCGAAGTCAAGGTCAGAACCGTCGAGCGAGACGGGCGCCTGGCACTGGAAGTGCAAAACGCCACCACGGATTTAAAGCCAGAGGACATCGTGCATATGAAAGACCGGTTCTGGCGCAAAAACAAGGCCCAGGAAAAGGCAGGCCACTCCGGATTGGGGCTGACCCTGGTCGATGCTCTAGCTCGTATCATGCAGATGGATATCAAGCTAGACCTGGATGATGAGGGGATATTTCATGTCCGCCTGGCGGGTTTACAGGTAACCGCCGGTTAGCGAAATTTCCGCCTGCTGCCCGCTAGAACTCGACATCAAATTCTATCTTGAAGTAATTGACGGTCTCCCGCGGATTGCCCCCATAGGCATTGCCGGCTTTAAATTCTGCCAGGGTTATGATCCATTCCATGCCGTGACTGCCTTGCAGGGTTAGCACCAGATCGGTCTCCTGGCCCAGCTGCTTGCTGTTGCCGGATGGATCG
Source organism: Gammaproteobacteria bacterium (assembly GCA_030066335.1). Taxonomy (GTDB): domain Bacteria; phylum Pseudomonadota; class Gammaproteobacteria; genus JACNJF01. Next base: position 9,038 of record JASJBV010000041.1, on the reverse strand, counting down.
ATTTCCAAAGCTGTGTCACGCATTTCATCAGCTGCATGCCGTTGACGGTAGCGATAATTAACCAATGTCAGCTTGCTATCGGGGTTTATTTGCCAGTCGAGGCCGAGCAGATCGACCTCCAGGTTGGATAGTTCGGGGCGGAAAAGTTCGCCATATGCTTCCCCGTCACCCTGCAAACCGTTAAAGCGGAAGGAACGGTCACGCAGATCGTCCAGGTCGCGATCACCGGAATCCCTGGCGCTGCCCAGCAGGAGACCGAACCCCGGTGTGAACGATGGTTGCCATTGCAACAGGCCCGCCCGGGCCGACCCGCTGATCCGGTAGTTTTCGCGTTCCGTTACCTCTGCCTGGCCGAGTACCGGGTCATCGAACTCGTAAAGCGTCTCCCGCCCACTGACCCGCGCACCATGCAGTTCAATTTGCCATGCCCCGACCTTATCGATCGTGAACTCGCCCAGGTAACTTAATCCTGTCCAGGCCACATCGGCATCCGCTTCATCAATCTTGCGCTCATCCACCATCTCTCCCAGCATGTACGAAGCCGAGTTATCGGTCTGGTCCAGGTAATACAACATCAGTGAATGGCGTGGAGAAAACTCCCAGGCGAGGCTGAACAATATCCGGCGCAGGTCATTGATTTCCGGATCGATGAAATCATCGGCAGTGGATGCTCGTGCCTGTTCCTCTGCGATTGCGAGCAGGGTTTCAAAACCTGCATAACTGGCTTCAACACTGATGGCGTCGAGTGATTCGTCCCACCAAACCCACCATTCACTCTCGCTGTTGAATTCCGCCCGTCCCAATTTTACTGTTGCATCGATGTCATCGCCGAACAGATAGGCGACCCCCATCTCGTTACGCTCAATACCGGAGGCCTGTTGATCCGGCCCGGTGGTTTCGATCGACTCATTTTCATCGATCAAGCTCACGGTTAAAAAAGCAAACAGCTGGTTGGTGAAGGGGTATTCCAGGGTGACTTCAAGTTCAGTTGCAGATTCAATCTGACGATCTATCCCGGGGTCATCGCCCAGGCTCATACCGTCCAGGGCCGAATGTTCTAAATCGAAGGTGAAATCTACAGCTAAATCGGCCGCTGCAGTGGGCCGCGCGAACACGATCAGGCAAATGAAAATAATAATTGTCAGGTGTGGCATGAATCTTTCCTCAGCGTTTCTTCAGACTAACGAGCTAGGGTTGCTGCTGGAGCCGGGGACCTATGAGGATGGGTCTTTGATTTCCGCCAATATGCCTGCATCAGGGCAATAATGAATGGGGGGTAACGCCGAAAACTGAAATCAAGCATAACAAGCTGGAGATGGATTGCAAATGATAATGACGGCCCACAACTTTTATTTAGCCGCTGCGCTGGGTTGTGCTGGCTGGTGCCTGCAACCTGCGGTTAATCGTCTATCTGAACCTTTATGATCTTGCCTTCAAGGCTGATGATCGCTTCCAGTTTCTGGCCCTCATGCCTGAAATCAACTTCCCAGACACTTTCTCCCCGATGGGTCTCTTTTTCGATTTCGCTGATATGGGCTCCAGGGTGAGCCTGTTTGATTATGTTTCGGATCTCAGCTTTGCCAAGGGCATGACCTGCACCGGGTAAAAGCAACAGGCTGGACAAAAGAACAAGCAAAGGACGCATATTGATAACCTGGCAAGGATTTCAGTTGAATAATACTTCATTCGAACCAGCTTGCCAGATGCAGATTATTTTCTGCATTCGTTCAGGCTAATTTCAGCGCACACCCAGCCTGATCAAAACAGGGTTTTCGAAAACCATAATTTATTAGATGGGATGATGAATCACCTGTTGGATTTACCCGTAACCACCTGCTTTTTATTAGTCCTATCTAGACAAACCATTCTTCGCTTGGGGATATGGATGATATCGGCATCAGGATCGAAGGTTCATTGATAGTGTTCAGGTTAAAACCATGAGAACGCGGTTAGGGGCCAGTGTTTCTGACGACTTATTCAGGATTAGTCCGTTCGAAATCCTCCACCCCCTGCTTGCTGTTGCCGGATTTCTGGTGCTTTGAATGAATCTTGCAGCGCAGCCGGTTGCTTGCGGTCTGCTGGCAGTAGAATTCAAACGCAACCGCATTGTCCCGCTGCTGGCAGTTTTTGGCGACACCGGCGGCCATCACGAACTGACCATCGACGATGGCATCGAGTGGCGCCAGGCATCGCCCCTGCGCATGTTCCGACAGAAACTCACCCTTGCCGTTATCGTTGAAGGTCAGGCTGCGGGTTTCATGCTGCCCCTGCGAGACCCAGTTGCCGTAAAGGCTTGGCGCCTGGTTCTGGGCCTCGACTAGCAGGCTGTTGATGGCCAGGGTTATGAATATGATCAGGTGTTTATGCATGGGCAATCCGGAATTTAGCATTAAAGACTAGGCGTCGGTTGGCGGGTTGATGATCTGGTAGATCGATGAGTAATCGAGGTCAGCCAAATCCGCTGCCATCGCCTGGCTGACCACACGTTCTATTCCTTCAATGGCGCTGGTATCCATCCCAGCCTGCTGGGCATCCTCGATGAACAGGCGTACATCCTTGAGTAAATGCTTGGTGGAGAAATTAGCGCCGGCGAAACTGCGCTCTAGGTATTTGCCCAGCTTCTTGTCATAGGTTTTGGCATACAAGGCACTGGACCGGACCGTATCCATGAAGGTATCGACGTCGACATGGTTTTTCAGGGCGAAACCCAGGCTCAGGCTGAAGCCTGCGGTCAGCGCCGCGATCAGTTGATTCATCGCCAGTTTTAGCGCGGCGCCGGCGCCCACCTCACCGATGAGTTTGGGTGCAGATCCCAAAACCTGTAATACCGGCCTGGCCTTATCGAATACCGCGGCCTCACCCCCGGCCATGATGATCAGGCTGCCATCCAGGGCCTCCGGGATGCTGCCCAGCACCGGCGCCTCGAGATAATCCGCGCCATAGGATTGGACGAAATCGGCGATATCCCTGGATTGCTGGGGCGAGATGGTGGCCATCTGCACGATGGTTTTGCCGGCGAGGTGTTCCTGGCAGGCCTGGTTGGAGACCAGGTTGAATATCGCCGCGGCATCACTGGCCATCAGGATGATGATATCGGTTTGCTCAAGTAATGCAGCGGACGAGTCATGGGCCAACGCCCCTTGCTCGATCAGGCCATGCAATTTTTCCGGGCTGCGATTGTACAGGCCAATGTTGTGGCCCTCGGCCATAAAGCGACGGGCAAATGCCTCGCCCATCAAGCCGATACCCATGATTCCAATTTTCATAACTGCCTTAATATTTGTTCCAGGAAAAGTTTTCAGATCAGGTCGTCGCGAGTGCCGGTCTGGGTGACTCGCGCACCGGTAAATGGACCAGGGCGGAAAATGCACCGACCCCGACGCCGACCCACCACACCACCGAGTAGGACTGGTAGAGGTCATACATCACCCCACCCAGCCAGACCCCGAGGAAAGAACCCAACTGGTGCGAGAAGAACACGATGCCATACAGGGTGCCCATGTAACGCAGACCGTAGATGTGTGCGATCAGGCCCGAGGTCAAGGGCACGGTGGCCAGCCACAGGCTGCCCATGACGATGGAAAATACCACCACCGAGGTCGGCGTCATCGGCACCAGGATAAACGCGGCGGACGCGATCGTGCGCAAGGTGTAGATGATCGCCAGCAGATACTTCTTGGGGAAATAATGCCCCAGCGCACCGGCGGCAATGGTACCGAAGATATTGGCAAAGCCGATGATCGCGATCGAGAAGGCACCGAGCGCAGTGGTCGAGGTAATGCCAATCGAGCGAAACACCGAGTTACCGGGAATCGAGCTGCACATCTCGGCGACGAAGGCCGGGAAATGCGCGGTGATGAACGCGAGCTGGAATCCGCAGGAAAAAAAGCCGAGGAAGATCATCGAGTAGGTCGGGTCCTTGAATGCCTGCAGCAGGGTATCCCCCATCGAAGCCCGGATTTGTTCGCGCTGGATAATCTCGTTCTTGCCCATCAGCGGCAGTACCACCAGCACCGCGATTATGCAGCCGGCGAAGATCACGAACACGCTGGACCAGTTCATGCTGCGCAACAATATGTCGGCGGCCGGCGGTCCGATGACCTGGCCGGCGGAACCGGCAGCGGTGGCGATACCCAGCGCCAGCGAACGATGACGATGGGAGGCACTGCGGCCGATGACCGCGAGAATGACCCCAAACCCGGTACCGGCGATACCGAAACCGACCAGGACCTCGAGCATCTGGTGCGCGCCCGGGGTGATGGCGACACTCGATAACACCAGCCCCAGGGCATAGACCACGGCACCCAGCACGATCGCGCGTTTATCGCCGAATTTTTCCGCGATCGCGCCGAAGATCGGCTGGCCGATACCCCAGGCCAGGTTCTGGATCGCGATCGCCATCGAGAATTCCGAGCGCATCCAGCCGAACTCCTCGGCAATCGGGATCTGGAACAGGCCGAAGCTGGCACGGATCGCAAAGCTGATCATCAGGATCAGGCAGCCTGCAATCAATATCGGGGTGAACAGCCGGTGATTGGAGTGTTCGCTCATGAATCATTCAGGAATTTTTGTTATGCGGACCTGTATAACTCAGATGGTTACTTGTGTCCAATCACCCGCATTTATGGTTACTCAGTGCTCTGGCCCATGGTTTACTTTTATCTCGTCGTTCATGTCTATGATTCATCAATTATAAATTCAGTAAATTTTCAGTTTCTACTCAGCTTAGTTTCAGGCTTCAGGTTCAGGCTTTGAATTGCAAGGCAAGCTTTCAAGACAGCAACAAACTAGAGGAGATACTGAAATGAAATTCTAACAAATACCGATTATCGCGGTTACCAGTGCTTTAATGACCGCACCCACCCTGGGCATCGCCGGGAACCAAGAAGAAGTGGAACTCGATGAAGCCTTTTTATATTTCGAGCTGAACGACACCGATGGTGACCTCGGTATTCATGGCAAGGCCGATGGTGATGCCTGGAAGCGGATGAAAATCGAGGGTCCTGAGGGCAGGGAACGCAAGATTCTGGATATCAAGGCCAGGTCCGGCCTGCGGCGCCAGGGTCTGACCGAACTGTTCTTCGAAAGTGCTGAACCTACCTTCGATGAACTGGATCCGGAAGTTTTCTTCAACCGTTTCCCCGAAGGCCTGTATGAATGGGAAGGCAAGACGATCGAAAATCAGGAAATAGAAGGTGAAGTCAGGTTGTCACAGGTCATCCCGGCAGCCCCGGTAGTAGCTACCGTCGGCGCGGGTGCAGATAACGACGAAAATCCCGGCTTTGAATTGGATGACGAGGGCGAGGTTGGCAAAGCCTGTTGGGAAGCAGTACCCGATGCCAATGGTGATGTCGTCATCTCCTGGCAAGCCGTCACCATGTCGCATTACGATATGTGGAATGTGACACCTCAACCACTGCTGGAAGGCGAGGATCTCAGATACGGCGGCCCTGATCAGCCGGAACGGAAGATTCCGCTGGGCGTTAGCGGTACTCCGGAAGCCGTTGAATATTACGAGTTTGTCGCCGAAATCGATGATACGGAATATAAATCGACCGCGGTGATTCCAGGGGATGTCACTGCATGGAAGGTCCCGGCGGAAATCATTGCACTGGCGCAAACAGAAGGCGAGGGTGAAGTGAAGTTCGAAATTATCGTCAGGGTTGGAACCGGTGATCGCCTGGACGATGATGGTGATTTAGTGGAATCCACCCTCGGCAATCAGTCGGCGGTGGAAGACTGCTTTGAACTGGCAGAGTAACCTCGAGCGCAGTCAATTGAAAACATCCTTTCCCGCAAGGGAAAGGATTCTTTTGCTCAAGGTTTAACGGATGGATAGGATCAAGGTCATAGCGCTTGCGTTAATTTCCATCGTAGTCTGCCTGTTCTGGTTGCTGGCGGCAGATTCCTACCGGCAGGAGGCACCGGTCAACACAGTTGATGCCGGGCAGACGGCGGCGCCGATATCCAGGCTGCAACCCGAATCCCGCGCCGGGCGCGAGCAAACTGCAGCGCTCGAATGGGGTCCAGTGCTTGCGCCGGCCCAGGCAAAGCCTGATTCCTCCGCCACCCTGCCTATCGATACGCAACCCGTAGACTGGCCACTGATCCTGTACCCGGAGCTTGCCTGGTTCGAAACGCTGGAATCGCAACCCGCGGACAGGGTCCTCGCTGAGCTGTTATCGAAGTTGTCCAGCGACGACCCGGTCATTCGCCTGGCGGCGATTGAATCACTCGGTGATATGACCATCCCCGGCCTGTCGGCATTGCTGTCGCCAGCATTGAGAGATCCCGATCCTCAAGTACGCATCGCGGTGCTGGAGGCCCTGGCCGCGCAGGCAGATGAATCCGTGCTGGGTAATATCGAGCCCCATCTGTACGATCAGGACCGGGATGTTAGACTGGCTGCCATCGAGGCAATGGTGGAACTTGCCAACGAAACCTCCGTATACGCGTTGGCCGGCCTGTTATCCGACCAGGATTTGCTGGTCAGACGTTCCACCGTCAATGCGCTAGGCGAGATTGGCGGTGAAAACGCCAGGATGTACCTGCTACAGGCACGCCACGATCCGAACGCATCGGTTCGTGCCAACGCAGAGGCAATACTGGCAGAGCTGGAATAGACTCGGTAAAAAAATGCTGGGTTACTGAATTGCTTGGTTATCGGGATCTGCAACAAGCCGAAGCTGGCGCGGATGGCGAAGCTGATCATCAGGATCAGACAGCCTACGATCTATATCGGGGTGAACAGCCGTCGGCCGGAGTGTTCGCTCATGGATGAAGGGGATTTTTTTTATGCGAACTGGATAACCAAGATGGCCCGTGGTGTCCAATTACCCTGGTTTATTGTTTATAGAAGCTCAGCAAAGCGACTGGATCTCAGCTAACGACCCTGAGCCGACATTAACGCCTTAATATGCGGCTTGCGTGGAGTACAGCGGAACGCAGGTCCGAGCCTGTGCTTTTTGCAGGCGGCATAATTTACTTGTTATGTTGATAATTCTATTAGTCTGAACAGCCACTATTGATTTAGGTTTCATTCAGCAATACTTTGAAAGCATAGCAATCGCCTCGGACCTAAAAGCTTCACTTCCGTCATATTCCTTCTCTGTGTTTCTTCGTGCAAAGTACCGGGCGTCGTCAGAACTTTTGGGCCCTGATACAATCATTGCGCCAGCTTCAAGGAGTACTCTCATTGATTTCAAACGCTCCTTGTAATTTAAATGTAAATAGTCCTTGGTGGAGAAAACTTTTCCTGCACAAAATAGTAAAGCCGTACCGCCCGTTGATAGTTTCAGATTGGGGTCTGCACCCATCTGTAATAGCTTTTGCACAGTTTTTGCGTGACCTACTCCGGATTGAAGCATCAATACAGACTCAGAACTGTTTCGGCTACCAGTATAATTTATATCTGCCCCATTTGATTGAAACCAGGAGATCATATCCAGAATTTTATTATCTCTTTCTTCTGTGCCAGTATCATATCCAGTCTCTGCATACATAAACTGCCCCAGATAGAGCAGCATAAAATTCCACTTATCCTTTGGAATCTCCCCAAATTTTGTTGATAAAGTCTCCAAAATATTCCTCGTTGAGCTAAACGGTCTAATAGGGCTGGCTAATGCTTCGTAGTATTCTGTCTGCTTTGGTATTCGTTTCAGATTTTGAATCACTTCAATGTTGAATGCTTCAGACGCCAATCTTGCGGTGAAATTAATTGGGTAATACGAAAATTCCGTTTTCTTTAGAAATAAATCATAGTTGCTGACTTGCTCCAGTATATCTCGTTCATCCTGTCGCAAATTGACGGGCAAATCGTCAACTTCATCTGTTTCGTTCAGCCTCTCAATCATTTCGCATAGTTTATTTTGATCCATAGGTATTCTCGGTTCTTGCCAGTATGTTGGATGATTAGAAAATCTTTCAATAAATCACCTGTACAACCTTCAATCAACATAACGTGATAGCTAAGGGGCCGCGCGCATTTTGCGCGGTCCCGTGCGCAGCACGAACTTGAGCGCCTTGTTAGCTGTTTTGTTCCCAGGTTTGTGCAACGAGTGACAAATAAACACCCACGTCTCCAGTTTTATAGTTAGTTGGATTTTTTTCATCACCACCAAGCATTTGGTAAGGCTTAACGATATAACATTCGCCATACTTTAAACTGGGTAGGTTTTCTTTTAGATTATTAAATCTTTCGAGATCGAGAAGGGCAGAAGAAAGTTTCTCGTCACGTAAAAGATTATTAAGTATTTCATCAGCTGCGTCTCCAAGGTCAGATGCACCATTTTCTTGAGGAAACAGCCAATAAAAACGTCTGTTCGTGAAAGAAATACAAAGTACCTCGCCCCAAGCGGTAAAAGCTATTGGTAAAGCTTCGTCACCTACATGAGCTGCCCATTCCTTTAACGTATTAAAGTCATAATTTGCATTATCACAAATTGTAAGGAGGCCTGAATTATAAATACCAGCTTTTACATTGCACCATGGTTCACTTTTTAGAACCTTTGAAAGAATGGATGTTTCGTGTTCCGCTGGAGTATCCAAGTTAAAATCAGTAGTGAACATAATCTTTTTTTTAAAACAGCTTACGTTCGCATAAGGGGCCGCGCGCATTTTGCGCGGTCCCAGTGAGCATAGCGAACAACTTAATGCCTTTGTTAAGTGGTTGCCTATTCATCGATCTTAACTCCTTTATGAAAAACTGATAATGGAATTAGATATGCAATGATAAAAATTATTCCGATAAAAAATACAAAGATTTCAATTAAGCTATACAAATTAAAGTCGGGGAGTTTAGTAAAAGCTAGAAGCACAATAAGAAACAACAAGGCTGGAATTGATGGGAAATAGGTAGTTTTGCATTTTGTACATTTATGAGTGTAGTAACCGCCTTGTAATCTAAGCATAGATGTCAATGTTTGCAGGGTATACCTCTCCAGCGAGCTACCACAAATAGAACACTTTGACATTACTGGAATCATGATTACCACTTAACGCCGCAATCACCGGAAAACCGGGAGCGCAGCGACTGGTTT
>JASJBV010000167.1 GCA_030066335.1 Gammaproteobacteria bacterium | reverse complement strand
GCTGTATAGTAATGTCACCGGCCAGGATGCGTCGGAAATTGCCAATGTACTGGCCGCCAATGATATCGATTACAAGGTCGACGCCAATACCGGCAGCATCATGGTCGCCCAGGGCAAGGCGGCCAGCTTGAGGCGCGCCTCAGCCGCCTTGCCCTGGGCGACCATGATGCTGCCGGTATTGGCGTCGACCTTGTAATCGATATCATTGGCGGCCAGTACATTGGCAATTTCCGACGCATCCTGGCCGGTGACATTACTATACAGCGGGGCGTAGTTCGGCTCCGATGACCATAACACCACGACCATGCCGATGGCGACGGCAGCGGCCAGTCCGATCAGGCGACCAAAGTGCCGGACCGTGGTCGACTGCATGAAACTGTCGATGGGATTGATCTGTGCGGCCGCTTGCATGGCACCGGCGCTGGCAGGCTGGGCTAACGCCTGTTGGTTGCTTGCTGCTTCTGCCATTGGACTACACCGGCATGTTCATGACGTCCTGATAGGCCGTCAATAATTTGTTGCGCACCTCGGTCAAGGCCTGAAACGAGACCCTGGATTTCTGCATCGCCACCATGACCTGGGCAATATCGACATTGGGGTCACCCATCTCCAGGGCCTGGCCCAGCTTGGCTGCATGGGCCTGGCTCTGGTTGACCTGGTCGATGGCCTTGGTCATCAACTCGGCAAAACTGGTCTGGTCTTTCTGTTCGCCCGGTTTGATCGAGGTCTGCTGGTTTTTGGCCAGGGCTTCGATACCGCGCATTTGATGGAGTACCTGGTTGATATTGTTATTTATCATGCTCATTCCCGTAGTCAACATCTTGACGAAATGGCCCCGATTCAGCGGGACCTGGTTGCAAACCGCCGTAATCTCAGAGTTTTTTTGACTGACAATCGACGTTTCTTGGCTTGCGGGAGGGTAGGTGCAACAATCAGGCCAAACTGGCAAAACCGTCAAAACCGTTCATCGGAAAGAATTCTTTTGGGTTTCGGCAGCTGGCCCTGAGCCGATCCGGTTGTGCTTATGTCAGGCCGTACTCTGCTGGCAGAGGTCGGCGAATGCGGCGCCGAGCAGGGTTTGCAGATCCTGGGGATCCAGTTCGATTTCGAGACCTCGGCGACCAGCGCTGATGTAGATGGTGGCGAAAGTGCTGGCCGATTGATCGATGTAGGTCGGCAGCCGCCGCTTCTGGCCGAGTGGGCTGACCCCGCCCAGCACATAGCCGGTTACCCGCTGTACTTCGGCTGTGTCCGCCATCTCAGCTTTCTTGCCGGCTGCCGCCCTGGCCAGCAGCTTCATGTTCAACTGAGCTGACACCGGCACTACCGCCACCACCAGTTGCCTGGCATCCAGCTTGACGACCAGGGTCTTGAATACCCTGCCCGGCTCGACCCCGAGCTTGTCCGCGGCCTCCTGGCCATAGGAGGGATGGGCCGGATCGTGTGCATACTCGTGGATCTGGTGCGGGATGTTATGTTTCCTGGCGAGATTAATCGCGGGTGTCATGACAGACGGGGGCGGTCATCAGAATGCTTGTTCGGGAGCCTGGCCAAGCCAATCGTCAGGCCGGTCGTTCCTGGACCTCGATCGCATTGCCATCGGGGTCATGGAAAAAGATCGCGCGGCGGCCGGAACGGCTTGGGGTGTAGTCGATGTAATACTGTTCCAGGCGCTCCTTCAGCGCATTGAGATCAGAGCCGATCAGGCACAGGTGGCGATCCCGTCCGCCGTGCTCGGGACGCCCCTCGACCGGGTCCGGATTTTTCAGCAGCATACAATGGATCGCCTGCTGGCCAACCTTGAACCAGAGTCCATCGAATGACAACTCGGGGCGACTGAGATCCTGCTCGAGGCCGAGGACATCGGCATAGAAATGCCGGCTGCGCTCGATATCGGAGATGATCACGGCGTGATGATCGATGCCGGAAAACTGGTTTTCTGTGCTAGCCATAACTTATCTGTGGTCGCCGGGTTAAATGCTCTCCGCTATAATAGCCGCTGCTTTGATCGATGCCCAGACCATGAACCCTGATTTAGCGCAACTTCATCCCTATCCATTTGAAAAACTGGCACAGTTAAAGCAGGGCATCACCCCGCCAGCCGGGTTGGATCATATTGCGTTATCGATAGGCGAGCCGAAACATCCGGCACCGCATTTTGTCACCGAGAATCTGATCGCGCACACTCATTTGTTGGCGAACTACCCCAGCACCCGGGGCACCGACAGCCTGCGGGAGGCGATCAGCCATTGGCTTGGCCAACGTTTTAATCTGGCTAGCCTGCCCGATCCGCAAACCCAGGTATTACCGGTCAATGGTACCCGTGAGGCATTGTTTGCATTCGCCCAGTGCGTGGTCGAACGCCAGGCAGCGAATCCGCTGGTGTTGATGCCGAACCCGTTCTACCAGATTTACGAGGGCGCGGCCCTGCTCGCCGGCGCTCGACCCCTGTACATGAACTGTCTGCAGCAGAATGATTACCTGCCGGACCTGGATGCGATCAGCGAACAGCAATGGCGCGACTGCCAGTTGGTCTATATCTGCACCCCGGGCAATCCGACCGGCGCAATCATGGATGTTCCCTACCTGCAGCGTTTGATCGAACTGGCGCAGCGGTTTGATTTCATCATTGCCAGCGATGAGTGTTATGCCGAAATCTATGCCGACGAAGCACACCCGCCACCGGGACTGCTGCAGGCAGCCGCGCAGATGGGACTCGATGATTATCGGCGTTGCGTGGTGTTCCACAGCCTGTCCAAACGCTCCAATCTGCCCGGCCTGCGCTCCGGCTTTGTCGCCGGCGATGCCGACATTATCCAGCAGTTCCTGCTGTACCGGACCTATCACGGTTGCGCGATGCCACCGGCCACCCAGTCGGCCAGTATCGCCGCCTGGCAGGACGAACAACATGTCGTCGACAACCGCGAGCAATATCGAAGAAAATTTGAGGTGGTGGTGGAATTGCTTTCTGCTACACTGCGCCCGCAGCGCCCCGAAGCCGGCTTTTACCTGTGGGCGAAGACGCCTGACAGTGATACCGATTTCAGCCGTGAGCTGTTTGCTGAACAGAACATCACCGTATTACCCGGCCAATTCCTGTCGCGCCCGGCCGATGATATCAATCCCGGCCACCAGTATGTACGCATGGCGTTGGTCGCACCCCTCGATGAATGTGCGGATGCAGCCAGACGCATCAACCAGTTTATGAGTAACTATTAACGACGGAGACATAATGTCTGATATCCAACAAATTATCGAAGACGCGTTCGAGCGTCGTGCCGACATCACCCCGCACAATGTCGAAACCCAGGTCAAGGACGCGGTCACCGAGGCCATCGATCTGCTTGACAGTGGCAAGGCCCGGGTTGCCGAGCCGAAGGGTACCGGTAACTGGCGGGTCAACGAGTGGCTGAAAAAAGCCGTGTTGCTGTCTTTCCGCATCCATGACAACCAGGTCATGAAAGGCGGCTTCAATAATTATTACGACAAGGTCGAATCCAAGTTCGCCGATATGAGCAGTGACGATTTCCGCGAGAGCGGAGTACGCGTGGTGCCGCCAGCCACCGCCCGGCGTGGTTCCTTCGTCGCCCCCGGGGTGGTGATGATGCCGTCCTATGTCAATATCGGCGCTTATGTCGACAGCGGCACCATGGTCGATACCTGGGCCACGGTCGGTTCCTGTGCGCAGATCGGCAAGAACGTGCACCTGTCGGGCGGCGTTGGCATCGGCGGCGTACTGGAACCCTTGCAGGCTGCGCCGACCATCATCGAAGACAATTGTTTCATCGGTGCCCGCTCCGAAGTCGTCGAAGGCGTGATCGTGGAGAAGAATTCGGTGATCTCGATGGGCGTGTATATCGGTCAGAGCACCAAGATTTATAATCGGGAAACCGGTGAGGTCAGCTATGGCCGCATCCCCGAGGGTTCGGTCGTGGTTTCCGGTAACCTGCCCTCGGCCAATGGCCAGTACAGCCTGTACTGCGCGGTCATCGTCAAGCAGGTCGATGAGAAAACCCGCTCCAAGGTCGGGATCAATGATTTGCTCAGGGATATCAAGTAATGGCTGCCAATACCCCGGTCATGTACGGTATCCCCAACTGTGGCACGATTAAAAAGGCCCGGGCCTGGCTGGAACAGCATGGCATCGATTATCAATTCCATGACTACAAGAAACAGGGCGCAGACGAACAGCAACTGCAGGCCTGGATCGACGAGTTCGGCTGGAACCAGGTGGTCAATACCCGCGGCATGACCTGGCGCAAGCTGGATGAAGAGACCAGGACCAACATGGATGATGCCGGCGCGGTCAGCATCATGCTGGAGAAACCGTCGATCATCAAACGCCCGTTGCTGGACCTGGGCGATCACCGCATCCTCGGCTTCGACGAAGCGGCTTACCAGCAGGAATTTTCCGCCTGATGAGCTCACCTAGTCTCGATCTGGCGATCCAGTTGCTGTCTATCGACTCGGTAACCCCGGATGACAAGGGCTGCCAGACACTGATGTGCGAACGCCTGGGCAAACTGGGCTTCGCCTGTGAAACCCTGCAGTTTGGCGAGGTCACCAACCTGTGGGCACGCCGTGGGACCGAGGGACCGCTACTGGTATTTGCCGGACATACCGATGTGGTCCCTACCGGTCCGCTGGAACGCTGGGACAGCGATCCGTTCCAGCCGGAGATTCGTGACGGCTATATGTATGCGCGCGGCGCGGCGGATATGAAGTCGAGCCTGGCCTGCATGGTTACCGCCTGTGAACGCTTCATTGAGCAACATCCCAACCACCAGGGCTCGATTGCGTTCCTGATCACCAGCGACGAGGAAGGGCCGGCGGTCGATGGCACGGTCAAGGTCATCGAGACGCTCGAACAACGCGGGGAAAAAATCGACTGGGCTCTGGTCGGAGAACCATCGAGTACCAACCGGGTCGGCGATGTGGTGAAAAACGGCCGGCGAGGTTCGCTGGGCGCCCGCCTGGTCGTGCACGGGATTCAGGGACACGTGGCCTATCCACACCTGGCGGAAAACCCGATCCACATGGTGGCACCGGCGATGGCGGATCTATCCAC
>JASJBV010000166.1 GCA_030066335.1 Gammaproteobacteria bacterium | reverse complement strand
ACAGGTAGACAAGGTCGATAAATACATCGATCAGAATATCAACCGCAACATCTCGGTAGATGACCTGGCCGATGTGCTGAGTTGCAGCAAGTTCTATTTCCTACGTGAGTTCAAGAAACTGATGGATATCACGCCCTACCAGTACCTGATCAACAAACGGCTGGAGCAGGCCAAACAACTTTTATCCTCACCACAGAGCAATATTGCCGCCATCGGGCTCGACCTTGGGTTCAACGATCAGGCCCATTTCACGCGGGCCTTCAAAAACCACTTTGGTGTTACCCCCGGCCAGTATCAGAAGCAGTTAACCCACATTTCTCACCAGCGTTCGTAGCGAGACTGGCGAGATGCCGTTGTGATGGGCTGCGCGGACTGGAAGGCGATGACGGCGTAGTCGACACTACGTCAAATCGGCTGGAGGGAGCACAGCCCGTCACGGCGAGTATGGCGACAGTCGTAGTAGGAGGCTGAGGAGACATGTGGGTTATTGACGGGTAACTGATTTTTCAGCTGCAAGAAAATGCAAATTTTCAAGCAGGATTGTTCAATATCCGCTGCCCCATGCCGGTTAAACTGAGTTCAACATCAGGCGTTAAGTGACAACCTGAACGGCCTGAAGCTGACTTAACTTTTATCAACGGGAGCATGTAATGAAATTATCCAACACAAAACTGGCATCTGCAGTGGTTGTGGCCCTGTCCTTGAGTGCGCTAGCTGGATGCGCAACAAATTCCGGAACGAATCCGGCACTAAAAGGCGATATTCAAGGCTTGGTGCAACTGGCGGAGGCCGAACAGGTCAAGCGGAGCGTTGTCAGTATGGTCAATGCCATCGATGCCAAACAATGGGACCAAGCGATTGCACAGTTTAACGACGAGCTGTTCGTAGACTACTCCAGCCTCTCCGGGCAAGCGGGGAGCATGACTAAAGCGACCGACCTGGTCAGCGGCTGGGAAAATCTGCTGGCGCAGGTCAGCACCCTGCATCAGCTCAGTAATTTCGATATCACCGTGCAGGATGATCAGGCGGAGGTTTTCTCGCATGTATACGCAAGTCATGCGGCCGACGGTATAGCGGGTTATTGGGATGCCTATGGGCGTTACCAGCACAAGCTGCGCAATATCAACGGAACATGGAAAATAACCAGCATGACCTTGATCATGCATGGTCAAAAAGGCAATCTGAATTTCTTACAAGAGGTGATCAAGATGAACGAATCCAATGCCAGTGTCTCTCCGAGGAGAGTCGAGTTTAGCAGTGACGGCGCAAAGCTGGTCGGCAACCTGTACCTGCCGGCGAATTACGACGCCAGCAAAAAATACCCCGCGGTGATCGTGTCCGGCAGTTGGACCACGGTAAAGGAGCAAATGGCGGGCCTCTACGCCGAGAAACTGGCCGGCCAGGAGTTCATAACCCTGGCCTTTGATTTCAGAAACTTTGGTGAAAGTGAAGGCATGCCTCGCTTCTATGAAAACCCTCTGCAGAAGGTTGAGGATATTGAAAACGCGGTTAGCTATTTGCAGAGTCTGCCGGAAGTTGACGCTGACCGGATCGGCGCCCTTGGCATCTGTGCCGGATCGATGTACACCCTGATGGCCGCGGCGGAAGACAAGCGCATCAAGTCGGTGGTCACCGCCGCGTCCTGGCTACACGATGCCGAGGCGGTCAAGCTATTCTACGGCGGCGAGGAAGGCGTGCAGGCCAAGATTGATGCCGCCCGGGCCGCGAAAAAGAAATTTGCCGAAACCGGTGAAGTCGAATACATCCCCAGCATTTCGACCACGGATGAAACAGCCGCGATGTATGGACCTTATGACTATTACCTGAATCCGGAGCGTGGAGCCATTCCACAGTGGAGCGCAGACAAGTTTGCCGTGATGACCTGGGAAGACTGGCTGACCCTCGACCCAATGCCATCGGCAGCCAATTTAACCGCTCCGACCTTGATGATCCATTCCGATGGAGCTGTATTGCCTCAGTACACCAAGCAGTATTTTGCCAACATTGCGTCTGAGCAAAAGAAGTTGCACTGGATCGAGACAGAGCTTGATTCTCCGTTCCACCAATTCAGCTTTTATGACCAGGCAGCGGAAGTCAACGAGTCTTTGGAACAAGCCAGGCAATGGTTTTCAAACCAACTCTAAAATGGCAACGATCAAGATCCCCGGCTATCCGGCCGGGGTCATTGCTAGTGACCGTTGTGCATAAGAATCCAGGGCCAGGCAAAGTGGTCAGCTTCTTTTCTCCACTGATAAGATAAAGGAATGCTATTTCGAACGTCACCTGAAAAATTCTGGAATCTGATCGCGCAAAGATATGCGGCATCGCCGATTGCTGACGTTGCGGCTTACCAGAAGAAGATAGAAAAAATAAAATCCTACTTGTCAGCGGAGGATCATGTCCTCGATATCGGTTGTGGTACCGGCACCCAATGTGACGATCTTGCAAATAATGTAGCGCAGGTAACAGGTATTGATATCTCCAGCAAACTGCTAGCCATTGCGGAGACGAGAAAGCTTGAACGTCAAATTAAAAATGTTGAGTTTGTGCAATCCACGGTTTTTGATGAGCGTTTCGATTCTGCCAGCTTTAACCTGGTAATGGCTTTTTATGTGTTGCATTTCTGTGAAGATATCGATGAGGTTTTTGGACGTATCTATGACATCCTGAAACCAGGTGGTTTGCTTATTTTGGAGACCGTATGCCTGGGCGAGAACAATATAATCACTGGCAAACTCATTCGAGCAGCCGGGAAACTGGGATTCCTGCCATTGATTAATCTGCTATCAAACCAGCAGATAGAACTGGCGCTTGAACAGACTGGCTTTAGTGTTATTGAAAAGATTAAATTCAGTGAGTCAAACGCCGAGTATACGATGATTGCTAAAAAGCCGGGGAATTAAGGGGTGAGATCAATGGGGCCTTGCAAGCATAGCAATGCGCCCAAGTCGGGCGGCTTGGTTGTTGCCTGGTGCCAATTACCGCCACACAAGACGATCGATAAGCCAGTAAACTTTCCTCCAAATTACGAGTAGATTATCCTTTAGCACAACCGCCGTTGTTTAATTCATTGGGTATTCCAGCGATGAAAATACAGCCGATAGCGATCTGGCTACTCCTTTCGACATGGCTCCCGGGGCCGGCATTGGCCGAACCAGCCAACAGCAAACCCGAACCCTTCGCCGATTTCCACACCCATTTCAACTGGCGCCAGAAAGAGGTAACCCCGGTAGACGAAGTGATCGCCCGACTGAAGGAGCATAATTCGGTCGTGGTCCAGGTTTCGAGTACGCCCAGCCGGCTGGCATTGGAACTGGCAGATGCCGCCGGGGACCGGGTGCAGGCCTACTTCAGCCCCTATCTTACCGAGCGGCACCGAACGATCTGGCCTTATGATGAACGGGTTGTTACCAGGGCCAGGGAGGGTCTGGCCAGCGGGCGTTACAAGGGTATCGGTGAATTACACATGTATCCCGATCTTGGCTTTCGCCGCGAAAACAAGGTATTCGACGGCCTGCTAGAGCTTGCTGCCGAGTACGATGTGCCGTTCCTCATTCACACCGCGGCGTCCAGTCATTTGTTTTTCGCCCCGGTGTGCCGGAAATACCCCCAGGTACGATTTATCTGGGCGCATGCCGGTAACAAACTGCAACCGGATGCTATCGATAAACTGATGCAGCAATGCCCCAATCTGTGGGCCGAGGTCTCGGCACGCGATCCCTGGCGTTACAACAGCTTGACCGATGCAGAAAATCGCCTGTTGCCGGGCTGGCGCGAACTTTTCATCAAGTACCAGGATCGTTTCATGACCGGAACCGATCCGGTCTGGGGCAACAATGTCGACAATCGCTGGGTCAGTGGAGATGAGGCCTGGCAGCACTACAGCCAGATCATCGACTGGCATCGCCACTGGCTCAAGCAGTTACCCCCCGAAGTCGAGGAAAAAATCCGCCTGACCAACGCGCTTAAGCTCAGCTCCAGTTAACAACCCGTCACAGACCGAGCAAGGGATGCGAGCATATCTCGAATAAATGTTTAACCCTATAAATGCACTCAAGCATTGACTCAACACTTATGATTTTTTGCTGGCTTATTCGAATTTTCTTCATTCTTGAAATAATGAAAGCGAAATATATAACAACGTTAGGTCGTTGAATTATGGGGTTTATTTGCTATTTTCAATTGCTAACCGATAAAAATTATTTATGGACAGAAGGATTGAGCAATGCAGCAAATTCGTACATTCCCCCTCATAAGCATATTTCTCATCGCATTATTGACTGCCTCTTGCGGGGGTGGCGGGGATAGTGGTGGAGATGATGGAGATAACAACATCCAGTCAACTGATGCCAGCTTATCGAATTTAACTGTCTCATCTACTGCTTTGAGCCCTGCATTTCAGGCGAATCAAACTGCCTACACATCCGCTGTCGCATATGACCTTACCTCGGTCACGATTACTCCGGTTGCAAATGACGCTAACGCGACCATTGAGGTTAATGGCGCAGCCGTCACCTCTGGCGGTGATTCCGCGCCAGTTGCATTAGCCATTGGATCGAACAACATCAGCGTGGAAGTAACGGCAGAAGATGGAACGACCACTCAAAACTATACCGTGGCGATCACCCGGGCAGCACCCTCTTCTGATGCCGAGTTATCAGACTTAAGCCTTTCCGATATAAATTTAAATCAGCTTTTTCAATCGAACCAGACCTCTTACACCGCTAGCGCGGGTTTTAATCTAACATCACTTACCATTACCCCGGAGGCAAACGAAGCTAATGCGACAATCGAGGTTAATGGTGTAGCTGTTACTTCCGGCAGTGATTCCGCGCCGATTCCATTAAGCATTGGATCAAACAGTATCAGCGTGGAAGTGACGGCAGAAGATGGAACGACTACGCAGACCTATACCATAGCCGTTACCAGGTCGGCACCTTCTTCAGATGCTAATCTGTCTGGCCTGAGTCTCTCCGATATCGCTTTGGACCAAGTTTTCCAATCCAACCAGACCGCTTACACTGCAAGTGGGCGTTTTAGCCAGAGTTCGGTCATGGTTACTCCGGTGGCAAGCGATACTAA
>JASJBV010000040.1 GCA_030066335.1 Gammaproteobacteria bacterium | reverse complement strand
CCCAGCTGGAGAGGACCATCGAGGCGATGATCGCGCACTGTGAAACCCGGGGCGGTGGCCTCGCGGTGGCCCTGATCCAGTTGTCTCTGCCAGCCGCAGAGGACGAAGCACCGGTTAAAATTCCCAAGGGTACCCTGCGCTCGATTTCCCATGCCATTCAACTGGCCCTGCGCCCGCTGGACCTGATCGCGCGCTACGATAATCATACCTTTGCGATCGCCCTGACCTATGCGCAACAGGATAATTTCCAGCCGGAAATATTCGAGCGCAGTATCGCCAGCATTCTCAAGCACAATAATCAGAAGACCGATCAGGGTCGCGACTTACAGGTATCCATGAGCTTTGTCGTCAAGCAGGTATTCGAGCCGATACCCGAGGTCGCCGACATCCTGCAGGAAGTCGAGGAAGGCTTACAGCCGCTGGAGATGACGAACCAGGAATACTGATGCATGGTCTTGCGCCGCGGGGACTTGCACACAATAAAAAAGCCTGACATCACTCAGGCTTTTTTGCTTGGGCGTAGAGTAGCGATTAGTTGGTTTTCTTGGCTATGGCTTCCTTGGCCATTTTCTCCAAATCGCCGGAATCTTTCATCTCCAGGGTAATATCGCAACCGCCGACCAGTTCGCCATCGATATAGATCTGGGGGAAGGTCGGCCAATCGGCATAGCGCGGCAGGTTCTGGAAAATTTCCGGGTCGGTCAACACATTGACATAAGCGAATTCAACGCCCAGTGACATCAGGGCCTCGGCGGCACGACTGGAAAAACCGCATTGCGGCATCTGCGGGGTGCCTTTCATGTAGATGACCACCGGATGGGATTCAACCTGTTCTTTAATACGATCTAGTACGTCCATTAAGCTTCCTCAAATAACTGACTAATTTAGTCGGAAATTATAAGGGCAGTTTTTTAAAAATAAACCCTCAACTGGTTAAATTTGTTTGTAACCAGTATTCCAGCAGCGCAGAGTGCCATAACTTGCTGCCATTGAGCCGGGTGAAATGCTGTTCCGGCTCTGCCAGCAGCTTATCGATATAGGCGCGGGAAAAGACTCCCCGCTCACGGCTGGCCTGTGAATTCAGGATATCCTGCATGAACTGGTAGAAGTCGCCGCGGACGTACTTGAGCGCCGGCATCGGGAAATAGCCCTTGGGACGATCGATCACCGCATCCGGCAGGATACCGCGGGCAATCTGTTTGAGGATTCCCTTACCGCCGTGCAACAGTTTCAGTTCCGGCGGGCATTGCGCCGCCAATTCCACCAGGTGCTGATCGAGGAAGGGCACCCGGGCCTCGAGCCCCCAGGCCATGGTCATGTTATCCACCCGTTTGACCGGGTCATCCACGATCAGGGTGGTGACATCGAACCGCAGTACCGCATCCATGAAGGTGTCGGCATGGGCATCGGACAAGGCCCCGGCCACCAAAGCCGAGGTGACGTCATCGACATGATATTGCGGGCTCATCATCTCCAGGTATTCAGCATGATCACGGTCGAAATACCACGGGGCGAATCGCTCGAGCGGTTTACCGGCACTCGCCAGCATGCGTGGATACCAGAAATAACCGGCAAACACTTCATCCGCGCCCTGCCCGCTTTGCACCACCTTAACCGACTGCGAGACCTGCTCTGACAACAGGTAAAACGCGACCGCGTCCTGGCCGAACATCGGCTCCGCCATGTTGGCAACGGCCTCGGGCAGGCGCTTCAGCACTTCTGAATTGGGGATCAGGTACTTGTGGTGTTCGGTCTGGTACATCGCCGCGACCGGGTCCGAGTATTCGAATTCACTGCCCTTCTCTTCAGGCTGATCTTCGAAACCAATACTGAAGGTCTTGATATTTTCCACCCCGGCCTCGGCCAGCAACGCCACCAGCAGACTCGAGTCCAGGCCGCCGGATAACAACACGCCCACCGGCACATCGGCGATGGTCAGGCGTTTTTTCACTGCCTGTAGTAAGGCGTCATGAATGCGCTGCTTCCATTCGCCATCGCTATAGACCTGTTGCGGACGCCTGGCTTCCAGTTGCCAGTAGCGCCCGGTTACGAGTTGTCCTTGCTGATCCAGAGTCAGGGTATGCGCCGGTGGGCATTTGCGGATGCCCTTGAATAAGGTGCCCGGTGCCGGCACCACCGCGTGCAGGCTGAACAGATGATGCAAGGATGTCGCATCCAGGCGGGTATCGACATCATCGGTTGCCAGCAAGGCCTGGATATTCGACGCGAAATAGAAATGGCGGTCGGTTTTGATGTAATACAGCGGCTTGATACCCATGCGGTCACGGGCCAGGAAAAGCTTGCGGGTTTGCCGGTCC
The DNA here is from genome assembly GCA_030066335.1 of Gammaproteobacteria bacterium. Lineage (GTDB taxonomy): Bacteria > Pseudomonadota > Gammaproteobacteria > JACNJF01. The sequence continues at coordinate 10,754 of JASJBV010000040.1, read as the reverse complement.
CAGATCGCAAACGCAAACATGCCATGCAGTTGCTCCACGCAGGATTCACCCCAGTGCGCATAAGCATTGAGGATGACCTCGGTATCGCTATGTGATTGAAATTGATAACCCTTATCGATCAGTTGCTGGCGTAATTCCGGATAGTTATAAATCGTGCCATTGAACACGATGGTATAACGACCGGCAGCCTCGGTCATCGGCTGGTGGCCTTGCGCTGACAGGTCGATGATCGCCAGCCGCCGATGGCCGAGCACAACCGGGTCGTCGCGAAACTCACCGAGGTCATCGGGCCCGCGCCGGGCGACCTGGTCAGACATGCGTTGCATGACCGCCGAGGCAATGGGTTCCGTGGTTAAAGCCAGGCCGCCGAAGATTCCGCACATAGTAGGGTTCCAGGAAAAAAGCGCATCCTAACCCAATCATCCATCCCCGGCTATGCGCGTTTCATCCTGCCGCGGAGAATAGGAGCTTGATCAAGCCAAAAATGGCCTTATATACGGCCGGAGGGTTATACCAAAACTTAAGTTTATCCCGGCTCCGCTGTATGTTATAAAACCTGCGTCTTACTCGTAGCGGCTGCAGACCAGGGTTTCAGGTATGGCACCGTTTTGTTGAACATTTACCAAAGAGAATAAACATGGCTTTTGAACTTCCCGCTCTACCCTATGCAAAGGATGCGTTAGCTCCCCATATTTCCGAAGAAACGCTCGAATATCACTACGGCAAGCACCACAATACCTATGTGGTGAACCTGAACGGCTTGATCCAGGACAGCGAGTTTGCCGATATGTCACTGGAAGACATCATCAAGCAATCCAGTGGCCCGGTTTTCAATAACGCGGCACAGGTCTGGAACCACACATTCTACTGGAATTGCCTGAGCCCGAATGGCGGTGGCGAGCCCGGCGGCGCGCTGGCCGATGCGATCAACGCCAAATTCGGTTCGTTCGATGAATTCAAGAAAGCCTTCACCGCTGACTGCGTCGGTAACTTCGGCTCTGGCTGGACCTGGCTGGTGAAAAACGCGGCCGGTGAACTCGAGATTGTCAAAACCTCCAATGCCGGTTGTCCATTGACCGAGGGTGTGACCCCGCTGATGACCTGTGACGTGTGGGAGCATGCTTACTACATCGATTACCGTAATGCCCGCCCGGCCTATGTCGAGGCATTCTGGAACCTGGTTAACTGGGACTTCGTCGCCAGTAACCTGTAATCGATGACCGCTTAACGGCGACCAAGCCCTGCACCCGCAGGGCTTTTTTTATGGAGACTTTTACCGCTTCATCACACTCCCGGCAAGCAAGCTTAGAAAACGCTTGAATTCAACTCAAAAATGCGCATGATAGAGCGTTTTTTCCGCGGAAAAGGACATGACAAATCATTTGATGACAACCTATCTATCACTGCCGGTCAGTTTTGAACGGGGTGAAGGTATTTATGTCTGGGATGAAGACGGAAACCAGTACCTGGATGCGCTGTGTGGCATCTCGGTCACCAACCTCGGGCATACCCACCCGCAAGTCACTGCAGCGATCACCGAGCAGGCGGGTCGCATACTGCACACCTCGAATATTTACCACATCAAGAACCAATCCATCCTGGCCGATTTGTTGTGCGAGCATTCCGGGATGCAGCAGGTTTTTTTCAGCAACTCAGGGGCCGAAGCGAATGAAGCCGCGATCAAACTCGCGCGCCTGTTCGGTCACCAACAGGAGATCGATAAACCTGAAATCGTGGTTATGCAGAACAGCTTTCACGGGCGTACCATGGCCACTTTATCCGCCACCGGTAACCGCAAGGTTCAGGCCGGATTCGAACCCCTGGTTTCGGGCTTTGTACGTGCGCCTTACAACGATATCGCAGCGTTGCAGGCGATTGCCGACAACAACCGTAATGTGGTCGCGGTGATGCTGGAGCCGGTCCAGGGCGAGGGCGGCATCAATATCCCGGACCCGGGATACCTGGCGGCGGTACGCAAGATCTGTGATCAAAACAACTGGCTGCTGATGCTGGATGAAATTCAGAGCGGCATGGCCAGGAGCGGCAAGATGTTCGCGTTTCAGCATGCAGATATCATTCCCGATGTGTTAACCATTGCCAAAGCCCTGGGTAATGGCATCCCGGTGGGTGCCTGCCTGGCCAGTGGCAAGGCCGCCGGGGTGTTCAAACCGGGTAATCATGGTTCCACCTTCGGCGGTAATCCGTTTGCCTGTTATGTGGCGCAAGCCGTGGTCAGATCGATCAGCGAACAAGACCTGGCGGCTAATGCAACGGCCCGCGGCGAGCAGCTGGTCACTTACCTCAGGCAGCAACTGGCTGATATCGATGCGGTGACCGAAATCCGTAATCTGGGCTTGCTGGTTGGCATCAGCCTGGATCGCAACTGCGGCGAGCTGGTCGGGATCGCCCTCGAGCATAAGCTGTTGATCAATGTTACCGCTGGCAATGTGATCCGCCTGTTGCCGCCGTTGATCATCGATGAACAGCAGACGCTCGATCTGGCTGATCGCCTGATCCGGTCAATCCAACAATTCATCCAGGATTAAGCCAATGCAAACAAGACATTTTCTCAGCCTGCTGGACCTGACAGGCGAGGAACTCAGGTCATTGCTGGAGCATGCCATCGATGTCAAGCTTAAGCTGCAACAGGGCATTGCACACACGCCACTGGCTGGCAAGGTGCTGGCGATGATCTTTGAAAAATCTTCCACCCGTACCCGGGTATCGTTCGAGGCTGGCATGAGTCAGCTCGGTGGCCATGCGATGTTCCTGTCGCCACGGGATATTCAGTTGGGCCGCGGTGAGCCGGTCGAGGATAGTGCCAGAGTGATCTCCAGTATGGTTGATGCGGTGATGATCAGGACCTTTGGCCATGATCGGCTCGAAACCTTTGCCTCGGCCTCGTCCAAACCGGTGATCAATGCCCTCACCGATAAGTTACATCCCTGTCAGTTGCTGGCTGACATGCAGACCTGGTTCGAATGCCGCGGTGATATTAAAGGTGCCACGGTAGCCTGGATCGGCGATGGCAACAATATGTGCCAGTCTTACATCAATGCCGCCAGGCAATTTGATTTCCAGTTGAATATCGCCTGTCCGGCAGGTTATGAGCCCAATGCGGATATGCTGGATGCAGCCGGTGACCGGGTCAGGATTATGCATGATCCGGCAGCCGCTGCCGAGGATGCCAACCTGCTGGTGACCGATGTCTGGGCTAGTATGGGCCAGGAACAGGAACAGCAGGAACGCATGCAGGTCTTCGAATCCTTCCAGGTCAACGCTCAGCTGATGCAGTTGGCCGACAAGGACGCCCTGTTCATGCATTGTCTGCCCGCCCACCGCGGCGAGGAAGTCACTGCCGCGGTCATCGATGGCGCCCAAAGCGTGGTCTGGCAGGAAGCGGAAAACCGCCTGCATGCGCAAAAAGCCCTGCTGGAGTTCCTGATCGTCGGCGCCAACTGATTCGAGGTGAAAATCCTCGGCGCCTGACCTCAGGCTTGAGTGCCGTCAGGTGCTGACAATTTCAATTCGGTTGCGGCCGTTATTCTTGGCCATACGCAAAGCTCGATCGGCCCGCGATAATAAATCCTGGCTGTTGATACGTTCGGTAACCGGAATACAGCAAATCCCGATCGACAGGGTCAATAATGGATCGACCTTGGATTTTTCATTCTTTATCTGCTTGTCATGCAGCGCCAGCATCGCTTTTTCCATCATGATGCGCGCACCTTCACAGGAAATATCCGGCAACAGGATGGCAAATTCAGCACCATTGATGCGTGCCACCATTTCATCCCGCTTGGTCAGTTGATCCATCAACAAGGCAGCGATCTCGACCAGGGACTCATTGCCCTGTTCCTGGCCGTAATGCACATTGTATTCGTAATAGAAATCGACATTCAGCATGACCAGCGACATCGGCAAGCGGTTGTTAATATGCCTGATCCGTTCCTTTTCCAGCTGTACGCGGAAGGCGCGAAAATTAGCCGCCCCGGTCAGTTCATCGGTGGTTGAGATCCGGTCCAGTTCCTTGTTGGAGATCGCCACCGCTTCCAACAGGCCCTGCAGGTCATTGACCAACATCTCGTTATCGAAGCGCAGATGCAGAGAATCGGTGATCAACTGGTTCATGCGACCAACGCCGATGTAATAAGTGATGATCATGAATATATGCATGAACCCCAACACCAGGCTATCGGGCGTGGCCAGCCAGAACAGGTAGATGGTTACCGGCAGTATCATCAGCATCAGGTAGCTGGCATAAATCATCATGAAGGTGGCCAGGTAGGCAATGGCACCGGCACCCATGCCGAGTAAGAACGCATGGATGATCAGCTGCAGATTGGAACTGATATAGGGCAGGATCAACAGGGCCCCCAGGCCCTGCCAGGCGGCCGCGGTCAATACCCCCAGGGTGAAACGCCACTTCCAGATGTGATGTGACAGGTAATCCTCATCCTTGATCCGATCATAGGACTGCTTGAGCAGATAACGTGCATACTGGATCAGCAGCATCACCCCAAACCAGGCATAAACCCAATGCGCCCGGGCCTGGATCTCCATCTCGAAAGCGGCCAGGCTGGTGGCCACCAGGGACACGATCAGGGTTACCGCCATCCCCACCACATAGCGGTCATACAGAAACCTGACCAGGACATGCTGTTGTAAATGATAGGTGCTGGCAAAAGTTTTCTGTTCCTGATGAGCGTTCATAAATTCCTTTTTCTGGTAAAGACCGGCGCAAGGCAAGCGCCTATTGTAAATCATTCCCTGGCATTTTTTCCAAGGGAGAAAATCGCTTGGGAATTAAATGTCCGATAAGCAGCTAGTATCAAGTGAGATGCAATCTATCATCTATCAAGATATGATAAATGGATACAACCGGGTTTAACATGATGTCGCAAGCTGATTACATACAATGGTTCCGCAGTGCTGCGCCCTATATCAATGCATTCCGTCGCAAGACTTTTGTCATCTTGTTATCGGGCGAGATTGTCCGCAGCGAACTGTTTCTGAACCTGATTCACGACATTGCGTTATGCCATCATCTGGGCATCAAGCTGGTCATCGTCCATGGCAGCCGTAGCCAGATCGATGAATTGCTGGCCAAGCATGACCAACCCTCGCAGTTTCATCACAACATGCGAATCAGTGATGAGGCATCGATGCCGATTATCCTGCAGGCGATCAACCAGGTACGCAATGCGATCGACGCCCGGTTGTCGATGGGATTGCCCAATACGCCGATGTCCGGCTCCGATATCTCGGTGCTCAGTGGCAACTTTGTCAGCGGCATGCCGCTCGGCATAATCGACGGGGTCGATATGCAACTCAGCGGCAAGGTACGCGCAATCAATGCCGACGCGATCGACCGCTTACTGGACAAGCACATCGTATTGCTGTCCAACATCGGCTACTCGAAAACCGGTGAATTGTTCAACCTGCCCGCGGAAGAACTGGCCTGCGAGATGGCGATTGCGCTGCAGGCGGAGAAGCTGATCTTTTTCAACGATGAATTTATTCGCAACCCGCTGACCGACCAGTTTTCCACCAGCGAGTGCGAAACATTTCTTGCGCAGGATGATCTGCCCGACAGCCTGCTGCCGTTGTTAAAACATGCGATCCGGGCGGTGGAACAGCAGGTGGAGCGGGTGCATATCATCGATGACAAGCTCGACGGTGGCTTATTGCAGGAATTGTTCACCCGCGAAGGCGCCGGCATGATGGTCACCAACCTGTTCTATGAAGGCCTGCGCAAGGCCAACATCGACGATATCGGCGGCATCCTGGAATTGATTCGGCCACTGGAACAATCCGGCGCCCTGATCAAACGCTCGCGCGAACAACTGGAATTGGAGATCGACCATTTCCGGGTGATTGAAAAAGACCGCATGATCATCGCCTGTATCGCCTGCATACCCGACGAGGCATTGAAGATGGCTGAGGTGGCCTGTGTCGCGGTCCACCCGGATTATCGCAATGCCGGCCTGGGCGATCAATTACTGGCCGCGGTGGAACTGGAAGCGAAGAAATGTGGCATGCAGCATTTATTCATCCTGACCACCCGCAGCTCGCACTGGTTCCTGGAAAAAGGCTTTAGCGAAAACCAGCTGGATTTTCTGCCGGCGCAAAAACAGCAAAGCTATAATCTGGACAGACAGTCTATTATTATGAGTAAAGCCCTGGATTCATGACATGGCATATGATTTAAGCAATTACCTGGTCATCGGCATCTCGTCACGCGCCCTGTTCGATCTCAGCACCGAGAATGAGATCTACGAAAACCGTGGTCTGGAGGCCTATTGCCAGTATCAGCTGGAGCATGAGAATGACATCCTGCAACCCGGTACCGGATTTGCCCTGATCGAATCCATGCTCAAGATCAACGAGATCGATGCCAGCAAGCGCCGCACCGAGGTTGTCATCGTGTCGCGTAATTCGGCGGACACCAGCCTGCGGATCTCCAACTCGATCGATCACTACGGGCTCGACATTACCCGCGCCGCGTTTACCGGTGGCGAACCGGTCGCCAAGTACCTGAATGCGTTCGACGTCGACCTGTTCCTGTCCGCTACCGAGGAAGATGTCCAGGCCGCGGTCGAATCCCAGGTCGCATCCGGCCTGATTTATGACAGCCCCAACGGCAATGCCGCCAAGCCCCTGGAGCAGATCCGGATTGCCTTCGACGGCGATGCGGTTTTGTTTTCGGAAGAATCGGAATTGATTTACCAGAACGAGGGCTTGGAAGCCTTCATCGAGCATGAAAAGCACAACGCGGAAAAGCCCCTGCCCGAGGGTCCATTCGCCAAGCTTTTGAAAACCCTGTCCTACCTGCAGTTCGATCTGGATGCCTCGTTCAAGGGTACCCCACCGATCCGCACCGCCCTGGTCACCGCGCGTAACAGCCCGGCGCATGAGCGGGTGATCCGCACCTTACGGACCTGGAATGTGAGAATTGATGAGACCTTCTTCCTCGGCGGGGTGTCCAAGGATCGTGTGCTGTCGGCGTTCAAGCCGCACATCTTTTTCGATGACCAACACCGGCATTGTCATACCGCGGCGCAGGTGGTGCCGACCGCGCGCGTGCCTTATCGCAACAAGACCAGCGCGGCCTGAGCGACCGGGATATCAGTCGTCGCGATGCTGTTTTTCCAGCCTTTCGTGTTTTTCCTGGGCTTCGATGGTCAGGGTGGCGATGGGTCGCGCTTCCAGGCGTGACAGGCCGATCTCTTCCCCGGTTTCCTCGCAATAGCCATAGCTGCCCTCGGCAATCCGCGCCATCGCTGAATCGATCTTGTTGACCAGCTTGCGATAACGGTCGCGGGTGCGCAATTCCAGCGCGGCATCGGTTTCCAGGGTAGCCCGGTCATTGATATCCGGTTCCTGCCAATTTTCTTCCTTCAGATGAGAAATGGTATTTTCCGATTCCTGCAGTAGCTCTGCTCTCCAGTCGAGCAACTTCTGGCGAAAATACTCGAGCTGCATCGGTGACATGTATTCTTCATCATTCGAGGGTTGGTACCCTTCTGGTAATTCTATAGACATCCAGAGTCCTCCACTGAACGCACTGGGTTAAAAATTGGGCAGGAAGTATAGGCAGGTTTACCCGGCACGGCAAGTCGTCAATGATATTTTTCCTTCGACGAACCTTAGCAGGCAAAAAATGGCTGATATTTCAGCCACTTGGTACAAAAGCGCTAGCCCAGCAGTTGCTGCATGGCGGCCCCGATGCGCGATGGAGAGTTGACCGTGGTAACCCCGGCATCCTCCAGCGCGGCGAATTTTTCCTTGGCGGTGCCCTTGCCACCGGCAATGATCGCACCGGCATGGCCCATGCGTTTGCCGGGAGGAGCGGTGACCCCGGCGATGTAGGATACCACCGGCTTGGAGAAATGCTGCTTGATATATTCCGCCGCCTGCTCCTCGGCGGTGCCGCCGATCTCGCCGACCATGACCACACCCTCGGTTTGCGGGTCTTGTTCGAACAACTCCAGACAGTCGATGAAATTCATCCCCTGGATCGGATCACCGCCGATACCGATACAGGTGGTCTGACCCAGGCCGTTCTGGGTGGTCTGGTGCACCGCCTCGTAGGTCAGGGTGCCGGAGCGGGAGATAATCCCGACCTTGCCCGGTTTGTGGATCGCCCCCGGCATGATCCCGATCTTGCATTCACCGGAAGTGATGATGCCCGGACAGTTGGGGCCGATCAGATAGCTGTCGGTCCGCTCGAGGCTGGCCTTGACCTTGAGCATATCCTGCACCGGGATATGCTCGGTGATACAGACGATCACCTTGATCCCGGCATCCGCCGCCTCCAGGATCGCATCCGCACAGAAGGGTGCCGGTACATAAATCATCGTCGCCTCGGCCCCGGTCTCGGTCACCGCATCGGCGACGGTATCGAATACCGGCAACTCAAGATGGGTTTGCCCGCCCTTACCCGGGGTTACCCCGCCGACCATCTTGGTGCCATAAGCAATCGCCTGCTCGGAATGAAAGCTGCCCTGTTTACCGGTAAAGCCCTGGCAGATGACCCGGGTATCCTTGTTGATTAAAACACTCATTGACCACCTCCAATTGCTGCCACGGCTTTCTGCGCGCCGTCCTGCAGGTCGTCGGCGGCAATGATTTCGACATCGCTTTGCGCCAGCAGCGCCTTGCCCTGGTCGACATTGGTCCCCTCCAGCCGGACCACGACCGGGATTTCAACCCCGACCTCCTTGACCGCCTGGATAATGCCGTCGGCAATCAGGTCGCAACGTACGATACCGCCAAAGATATTGACCAGGATCGCCTTGACCTTGGCATCCGACAGGATCAGCTTGAACGCTTCCGCCACCTTTTCCGCGGTGGTGCCGCCACCGACATCGAGAAAATTCGCCGGCTCCCCACCCTGCAGTTTGATTTCATCCATCGTCGCCATGGCCAGGCCGGCACCATTGACCATGCAGCCGATATTGCCATCCAGCGATACGTAGTTCAGGCCATGCGCATCGGCTTCCAGCTCGCGCGCATTCTCCTGGCTGGTATCGCGCAAATCGACGATCTCCGGTTGGCGATACAGCGCATTGTCATCGATGCCGATCTTGGCATCGAGCGCCAACAGGTCGCCCTGCCCGGTCACGATCAACGGGTTGATTTCGATCAGGCTGACATCGCGCTCGGTGAATATTCGATACAGGTTAGCCATGATCTTGGCCAGCTGCTTGATCTGGTCTCCGACCAGGCCGAGACCAAAAGCGATTTGCCGGGTCTGGTAAGGCTGCAGACCGACCACCGGGTTAATTGCCACCTTGAGGATTTTCTCCGGCTGGGTCGCGGCCACCTCTTCGATATCCATGCCACCTTCGGCCGAGGCCATGAACACAATGCGCCGGCTGCCACGGTCGATCAGGGCGCCCAGGTAAATTTCACGATCGATATCGGATAAGGATTCCACCAACACCCGGCTGATGGGCAAGCCGTCGGCATCGGTTTGATGGGTCACCAGGGTGGAACCCAGGTAATTGGTAACCGCCTGTTCCAATTCCTCCTCGCCCTTGACGATCTTGACCCCACCGGCTTTACCACGGCCGCCGGCGTGCACCTGGGCCTTGACGATCCAGCTGTTACCGCCGAGCTGCTTGGCAATGGTCAGGGCCTGGTTGACATCGAACGCAGCCTCGCCTTCGGGTACAGGGATATTGAATTTTCTAAACAGGGATTTTGATTGGTGTTCGTGTAGGTTCATATTAGATACGGGCGGTTAGGTGTTGTAGTTATGCTATGCTATCAATGATTAGCCGGAGAGCATAGATTACTGACTCGCCCCGCGGCAACCAATAATTTTTATTTCTGATCATATGATTTTTCGTTTACTGGTTCTGTTTTTAATCGTCTGGTTTTTGATCTGGATTGTGCGAAAACAGTTTGCAGTCAGCGCTGACAAAAAACCCAGCCTCAAATCCGATCGGGCCGAAGATATGGTCGCCTGCGCCCATTGTGGCACCCATGTTCCGAGATCGCTCGGTTTTGAAGCCAATGGTCAATTTTATTGTGGCCGTGAACATGCTGAGTTGGGCCCCGCAACCAAGCCATAGATGAACCAGGTGCAAATGGCGATACAAGTGGAAAATTTCGGTTTACAGCCTCGTTCCCAGAACTGGACCTCGCTGCGTCTGCTGAATATCTATCGGGTCACCGTCGCCGCGATCTTCTTTGCCCAGAGTTTCCTGCAGGAATCACCGCTGATCAACATCCAGAAGCTGACCCTGTTCGCCTGGACCAGCCTGGCCTACCTGTTGCTGGCAATCATCATCACCCTGTCGACCTGGATCGATCGCAGGAACTTCCAGTTCCAGGTGTCAGTGCAGGTTTACATCGACATCATTGCGATTATCCTGATCATGCATGCCTGTGGTGGGATCAGTAGTGGGATCGGCATGCTGCTGGTGATCGCGATTACGGTGGCGGGTTTACTCGGCAGGCAATCACTGGCCGTGGTGTTCGCGTCGATCGCCTCGGTGGGACTGCTCGGCGAATTCCTGTTCTCCACCGCCTATACCACTTACTCTGGCACCTCGACCCAGGTTGGCCTGCTCGGTGCCGCCTTGTTTGCCACCGCGCTGGTGACCCAGACCCTGACCCAGCGCATCCGCCGTAACGAAGCGGTGATCATGCAACAGAAACTGGATGTGGCCAACCTGTCGGCACTCAACGCCGAGATCCTGCAAAACATGCAATCCGGGGTCATCGCCCTGGATAACAAGAAC
>JASJBV010000165.1 GCA_030066335.1 Gammaproteobacteria bacterium | reverse complement strand
AGCTTCCTCGCAGGCCATACCGCCAGCTGATCATTCTCCTGCAGGCCCCGGGGGTCTGTGGATGACTTGATATATGTCAAGCCGCAAAGCTTTAATCCGTAAAATCACCGTGGTTATAAATACATTCTATTTGTACGGCCTTTAACTTTGCCGCCCTTCCGGTATCCTGAGACGACTCTAAAACATAAAAAAACAGAACGATAATCGGGTCAGTGCATAAAAATGTACTGAAAAAACAATAAACTCTCGAGGATAGGACCATGGTTAAGCCCACCCATCGCTTTGGATTTCATACCTTTACCATCCTGATTTGCGCTCTTTTACTGGTGACCAGTCACGCCCAGGCCGCCCGTAAGAACTGGGATGACAACAAGGGTTGTATGAGCTGTCACGAAGGCATCGAGCGAATCTCCGATGTCAAGAAGATGAAGAATATGACCTGTGTCGATTGCCACAAGGGTAATGGTGACGCGACGACGGCCGAGGAAGGGCATAAGGGGATGTATGCCAACCCGTCGGACCTGCGCGTGGTCAACGAGACCTGCGGCGAATGCCATGAAGAGGAAGTGGCCCAGGTCACCACCTCGATGCATGCCACCATGGCCGGCCTGATCAGTGGTACCCGTTATGATGCCGGCACCCAGGACAAGCACTCCAAGTATGCGACCTACGATGTCAAGGCGCTTAAGACCGGCAAGCCGATGACGGTGGCCGAGTTCAAGCAGATCCCCTCCTATGATCCGAGCAAGCCGGAAGGGCCGGAAAACTCGATCGCCGATGATTACCTGCGCAACCAGTGCCTGCGCTGTCACCTGTGGAGTGACGGCCATCAACGTGATGGCGATTACCGCGCCAGTGGCTGTGCCGCCTGTCACATGATTTATTCCGACAATGCTACCTATGAAGGTGGTGACAAGGCGATCGACAAGACCCAGAAAGACCGTCCGCGGGTGCATCGAATCACCAATGCGATTCCGGAAACCCAGTGTATCCACTGCCATAATCGCGGTGGTAGAACCGGTGTCAGCTTCATCGGTACCATGGAAAGTGATGGTTATGGCACCCCATGGAAAGCCGGTGGCGGCAAGCAGGGCAAGTTGCACGGAAAACATTACAATCACCTGGAAGGCGACGTGCATTACGAGCGCGGTATGACCTGTATCGATTGTCACACCCTGAAGGATCATCATGGGGACGGTTACCTGTACGAGAAGAAAGAGGATGCGGTCGAAATCCGCTGCGTAACCTGCCACGGTTCGATCGATAAAGAGCCGGACCTGATGACCGCGCACGGTAACGAAATCGATAACGTGGAAAAGGTTGGCAACAAGTACATCCTGACCGCCAAGCTGACCGGCAAGGAACACGAGGTGCCGATCCTGAAAGGGGCCAAACTGAGTAAGGAAGGCCATGCGGCGATGGTCGAAGTACCCTCGCACATGGAGAAACTCGAGTGTTATGCCTGCCATGCTCGCTGGGCGCCGCAATGCTATGGCTGTCACGCCAAGCAGGATGTGGCCAAACCCAACGGCGACTGGCTGGATAACCAGAAGACCCTGGATCCGAGTGTGGCCGGGCATAAGGACAACCGGCAGAAGACCGCGTTCTCCTGGTCGGAATCCCGCTCTTACCTGCGCTGGGAGACCCCGGTACTGGGGATTAATACCAAAGGCAAGGTGTCGCCGTTTATCCCGGGTTGTCAGCTGATCCTGACCCAGGTTGACGGTAAGGAGCAGCGTATCAGCAACCGGGTCTATACCACGGTCGACGGCACCAGTGGGATGGCGCATAACCCGATCCAGCCGCATACGATCAGCGCCGAGTCGCGTACCTGTGCCGATTGCCATATGAGTTCGAAGGCAGTGGGTCTGGGCAGCGGCTACTATGATATCCAGGACAACTTCCCGGATGGGCCGGCACCGGTTGACTTCGAGCTGGAGCGTATCGTGACCGAGGATGGCAAGCAGTTACAGGCTACCAACCACATCGGGGCGAGACCTTTCAATAAAGAGGAAATTGACAAGATTCGCCAGGTGGGTACCTGCCTGGCCTGTCATGGCGAGGATGGAGTGAAGATCGATGGCGATGCGCCTGCAGACCAGACGCATGAGATGGCCATTCGCAAATTGAGAAAATAATAATCAACATGGGTTGAAGGGGGCGCAATGCGCCCCCTTTTTTTAGCTGCAGCCACAAGTAACAACGCAGAAGTTGGATCGAATCATGAAGTACCTGTCAATTCTAGTTATTTCCGTTTTCTTAACCGCCTGTAATAATAACCAGCCTGAGCAAACGCCGATCGCCTCGGTCGCAAGTGGGGATACCGTGTTCGTGCATTACATTGGCAGTGTTATCGACGGCGGCATCTTCGAAAGCACCCTGGATGGGGAACCCCGCGGCATCATCGTCGGTGAGCATGCGATCCTGCCGGCATTTGAGGATGCCCTGGTCGGTATGCAACCGGGTGAGAGTAAAAGTTTCACCCTGGCCCCGGAGCAGGCGTTTGGTCCTTATCGCGATGATCCGGGCATGACCCATACCCTGGATCGTGCGAGCCTGGCGCATTCGATCAACCCGGTAGTTGGTCAGCAACTCAATGCGGCGGTGTTTTTACCCGATCAACCCACCGGCCAAAGCCAGATCGTTCCGGTGGTGATTACCGCGGTAACCGAGCAGACCATCACCGTCGATGCCAATCATCCGCTGGCCGGGAAATCCCTGAACTTCGATGTCACCGTCGTCGAGATCCAGAAAAAACTTTAATCCGCCTATCCGATAAAGGCCTGGCTCAGGGTTGAAACCTGTCTGGTTTAACTTATCTGGGTTATATTAATGACTGTAATGGAATCCGGAGATTGCCGGTGAGAAAATTTTTTATTCTGTTATTTATCAGTTACTTATCTGGTTGCGCCTCGGGCAAATACGGCTATTCGGATGGGCAATGGCAGGCCCTGAGCCAGCAGCAACGTGACGCCGTGATCGCCGAGGTGGAGGAGAATATCAGGCAGAATAAAGAAGCGATCCACGAGCAGGAGATGACCAATCAAAACCTGAATCATATATCCGGCTCTCGCTCCAACGATTTCCATGTCTGGCCGGGATCACCGCGTCGTTCATTGTATAACCTCAGACAATAACGCTTGCTCCGCACCCCAGGTGGACTGTTCATCCTCAGCGACCATCAGCCAACCCACGCGGTCACCAACAAACCTGGTTAACTGAAGATTAATTGATCTGACACCGCCTGCCCCGCCCTTTGGGGAGGTTGACAGGCGATGAACAGATGCATTTAATTACATTAGTTTTTTATTATATTATTTTTTAGTTTAAAAGGAGCTTAAAATGACTGACCGCAAAGAAGTCTCAGCTGATGCTGAGCGCATAGCGCAAGAGATCAACTCACTCGTCCAGGCCTTTCGCAAAGACAGTCGGCGTGATCGCAAGATGATCTACTCCATCCTGCTGGTCATGGGCCTGTTCATGGCGGTCATCGGCAGCCATATCTGGGGCGTGATCCTGACCATGGAGGACGATATGACCTCGATGAGTGCGAGCATGCTGGTCATGGAAGAGGACATGGATACGATGGCGTACGATATGAATAACATGTCCGGTGTCATGAGCACGATGTCGACGATGGGTGATGATGTGCGCCTGATGTCGACCAACGTCAGCCACATGACCCAGAGTGTTGCCTATATGTCTTCGATGACCCCTTCGGTACAAAGCATGGCGGTGGACACCCGGCACATGGGTCGTGACATCGACCGCATGATGCCGACCAACTGGTTCGACTAGGACTGACCGGTCCCTACCGCAAGCTGAGATCCTGCCCTGGTTGGATAACCAGGGCAGGACATGCCGCGGTATTGATTGGCGAAGGATAAATACCGCAACTTCAATTGGATTAATCATGATAGTCTAAGCCTAAAGCATCATATATCGATACTATAGGTGGATCATGGCTCAAACCAAGGCCCTGCTGACAACCCTAAAAAAGCTGCTCAAAGCGCACGGGCACACTTACGTGGACGTGGCACAAGCGCTCGACCTCACCGAGGCCAGCGTCAAACGCCTGTTTTCCGAACAAAGCTTTTCCCTCGAGCGTCTGGATAAAGTCTGTCAGATGCTGGACATGGAAATATCGGACCTGGTCCAGGCCATGCATGAACAGGCACATCAGATCAAAAACCTGAGCTATGAACAGGAGCAGGAAATCACCTCGGATCTGACCTTGCTGCTGGTCGCCGTCTGCGTCATGAACAAATGGACGTTAGCGGAGATCACCAGTCATTTCGATATCAGCGAAACCGAGGGTATCCGCAAACTCGCACGTCTGGACAAACTGCAGATCATCGATTTGCTGCCCGGCAACCGCATCAAGCTGCGCGTCGCGCCAAATTTTGAGTGGCTGGAAAACGGTCCGATCATGTCCTTCTTTTTGCAAAATATCGCCCGTGAGTTTTTCAATTCCCGCTTTCAGGCGGATAACGAAACCCTGTTCGTGCTCAATGGTATGTTGTCGCCGCAGAGCAACGCTGAATATCAACGCAAGATCAAGCGCCTGGCACGTGATTTTGCCGAACTCAATAACGATGATGCGGCCCTGTCGATCAGCATGCGCAAGGGTGTTACCACGGTGTTGGCAGTACGTGACTGGAACTATGGTCTGTTCAAACCCTTGTTGCGCACAGCCGACTAAAGTATATTATTTTAATACTTTTGGCTCATAAATCCTCTACTTTCATCATTTAAGTTTTAATTTTCAAGACCTTCTCTAAGATGGGAACATGACCGGTAAAAAATTCCGGTCAGCTTAATGACTCAAAACAGGAGAAGATCATGAAACGGTTAACTCAAATCCATCAAGTCGTGATTGCCGCCGGACTGCTGGTCTGCAGTGGCGCCAGTCTGGCGGCCGGTTTGATGACTCCGATCAATTCGGGCTTAGAAGAACTCAAAATTCGCCAACATCATGTCAACGTGGTCATCGAGGACGGTTATGCGGTGACCCAGGTAGAGCAGGTGTTTTTCAATCCCCATGCCCAGGATCTCGAAGCGGTTTACTCGTTCCCGGTACCCGATAAGGCCGCGGTCGGAGAATTC
>JASJBV010000171.1 GCA_030066335.1 Gammaproteobacteria bacterium | reverse complement strand
ACTTAAGGTCGGCGCTACGTTGGTGGATGTGGTGATTTCGATCTGGAGATTGTCGACCCAGAGATTGTCGTTGCCCTGGCTGGCACCCTCGGCAAAGAACAGAATCCGGGTATCAGCCGCCATATAGGGGCTGAGATCGATCGGCGTGGCGTTCAGATAGGTAGCATCGTTCGCGGCGCCGCTGTAGCGGGCCAGTTCGACCCAATTGCCGGGCGCCCCGGAAACCGTGACACCCGCAGCGTCCTGCACGTAGACGACCAGATGATCGTCGGCTTCAATGCTGTCGCGCGAATAGTCGAATGTCAGCGTGGCCGAGGTGGCTCCGCTCAGATCTGCTTCACGCCAGATGCCGGTGTTTCCCTTGATGCGAATCTCGACGTTGCCGCCGCCGTCACCGGTGAAGCCATCGAAGACGCGGGCATTGCCACTTCCCGCTCCGTTGGTCTCCCCGACCTCCTGCCAGACGTCGGTCCAGGACAATACCCCATCGTCGCCGGCGTACGATGCAGTTGTATTGAATTGGTCGAGGTAGGTGGACAGGATGCCGTCCCAGGTCTGCGAGATCCCGGGACCAAACATAGCAGCATCGACCAAACCGACACGGTACTCGAGGTCCCAGTCTCCGCCCGAGGCAGCATGTCCGGTTTGGTCATCCGAGGCAGCGACATCGGCATCGGTCATGACACTGATGGCATCGACCAGTGCCCGACCCTGCTCGTCAGCAGCGAGATCACAGCCGTAAATCAGGATATCGCCGTTATCAGCAAGAGCGCCACCCCAATCTTTCAGTTGGCCGGCATAACCGTCCAGGCTGCCGGTCGCGAGCGTAGTGCTGCCGAGCTGAATCTGACCGGCAGCACCATGCGAGATGATATGGATGGCGTCGACATCCTGTTCCTGACCGGCGAGGATCTGTGTAATCTGATCGATACCGTCACTGCCGGTGTCGAGGATATGGACCTGCGTTATCGCGTGGTCTTCGGCCGCGATAAGATCCTCAAGCAACTGTTCGCCATTCTCGACGCCGGCATCGAGGAATACGATTTCTAGGCGCGGGGTCGAATCGTCGACCGGGGCCAGGGCCAGGGCCAGGTCATCAAGATCAGGACTTTGTTCGCTGGATTGTTGGTTAATGCTGTCTAAGTTGGACGCCTGTAGCAAGTCGATGCTGTCCTGCAATCCTAAACCAACCGCATCGTCATCGACATCAGGCAAGGAAGGCAACAGGCCGGACAGGGCATCCGCTGACAGCAGGATTTTGGGTTCCATGGGCTCGAACAAGGTCTTGGGGGTTCCCGGACCGGAACCACGACCATCCCCTGAGATCGCTTGACGGATAAACTTCTTCAGCATTCGATCTTGCCCCTACTTCTTTAGACGAACCAATACGTTAAGTATGGTTTCTCATCCACAGGATTACCGAAATTACCGTTTAGACCCCGATTATTGGCGATGAAAGGTCTACTCGCGTTGCGCTTACAGCCGTTGCCGGATAAAAACATTAAAACCCAACTCTTCCAGCTGCTGCCGATAGTTGTCGGCAGATTGGCGGCTACTGAACAATCCAAGCGAAATCAGGCCCTTGTATGGCCCCCTGCTGATCTGAAACAGGTCCTTGTAACCGGCGTCCTGGAAGCGGCTGATCAATTGCTGGGTGGCCTGTCCGGTCTCACCCTGCTCGGATAGGACCAGGTAGGAATCCGCGGTGACTGCGGATACCTCGAGCGGTGCTGCCGGTTCCTCGACTGGATTCTCCGTACTGGCAACTGGAGTGTCTGCGTTGACAGCGGTTTCCGCGGGCTGTTTATTCCTGATCTCTTCGATCGCAGCTTCCACGGTCAGTGCAGGTTCGTCATTCACCAGCTCGGGCTCGGCTTCGATGACCGGCTCCGTCTCAGGCTCGGGCTCCGGCTCCGGCGCTATCTCATCGAGAAACTTGACCACGCATTTGAGCCCGGCCGGAATCCTGTTATCCGGGTTGTCCAACACCAGGCGCACGCCGAAGGTGTTACTGGCGGTGTCACCGATACGATCGATGATCGAGACCTTGGCCGATAGCTTCTCCTTGATCAGCATCTCCGGCACGACCTCTGCCAGCATATTGCGCTGGATATCGCCGAAGTGCTCCATCGGTACAATCGCCTCGACCACCAGCGGATTGAGCTGGGCCAGGCGCAGGATGGCCTGGTCCTCGACATGCTCGCCGGGGTATTTAAAAGTATCGATGACAAAACCCTCGAACGGGGCCCTGATCGTTTTCTGCCCGAGTTGTTCCTCGGCCCGCTTCAGTTCCAGCTGACGCACCTTGGCCAGTTCCCGCGCCTGTTCCAGGCGCCAGCGTGACAGTTGCGATTCGCGTTCGACCTCATCGACATCGTCGACCGCCACCACCTGCTGCTGGTACAGCGAGCTGAAACGGTCCTTGCGGGAGGCATCGAAATCCACGTTGATCCGGCTGAGCTCGATCTCGGATCGGATATCGGCACGGTAGCGGGCCAGTATCACATTGGCGTATTCGACATCTGAATCCAGCTGGGCCAGTATCTGCCCGGCCTCGACCTGTTGGCTGCGTTTGACATGGAGCAGCTCCAGTACCCCGGGTACCGGGCTCGCGATATCCGCAACCTGGAACGGATTTATCACACAATCCACTGCCGGTATCTGGCTGTAAGCTGGTGAAGCAAAGGCCGAATTCGCTGTTGTTAAGGTCAACAACAGAACACTCAAAAGGGTGCCGATTTCCTGAAATACTTGTGCAGGTCTGGTCATAAAAATTAGTTAGGGCAGAAAATCAATAAATTTTTATAAGAGATATCGACCAGAGTGTAGATTATTTGACGGTTTTTTCTGCCTCAGAAGGAAATAGTTTGCATTTATCAGGCCAGTTCCTGCACCCAGAGCTGGCGCAGGTAGTTGACCAGTTCCCGACCCAGGGATTGATCGGAGTGGATGAAGCGCAGATGCACCCGTTGCCCGACCAGGGCCGTCTGCAATTCATCGGGCAGGATAATATCGACCTGGTAAACCCGGTCGATCGCCTGCAGACCGCTGGCATCGCGGGTATCGATCGCCACCTCGCCACCGGCACCGCTGCCGAGAAACCGGCTCGGCAGCCGATCACTCAGCAGCGGTATTTGGCGACTCATTTGGGCCGGATAAATCCGGTCGGGATTGCTGTTCAGGCGCAGCTGAATACTAGCGCTGTCCTGGCGCACCCGGTCGATCACCGGCTGGTCGACAACGACCCGCGCCGACAGGGGTTCCTGGCTGATACTGTAACCGACGACCTCACCCCGCTCGATGAATCGACCCGGTAGATCGACCGCACGCGGTAATACGATCCGGCCGTCGCGGCCACTGCGGATATTCAAGCCGTCGAGTTGGCTGGCGATATCGTCGACTTCCGCCTGCAGGCTGTTGACCCGGTTTTTCATGATTTCCGACTGGGTCCGGTCTTTCAGCATGACCGAGTCAAGTTTGGACTGGGCCTCTGCCAGGCGCGCCTGCGCGATCGCCAGACGGGTATCCAGTTCGATATTTTCCAGGCTCACCACCACCTGCCCGGCGCTGACCAGGCTGCCATCCGCGACATGCACCTGTTTGACGATGCCCGAGGCATTGCTGCGTACGGGTGCATCATCCGGCAGCATCACGATACCCTGGCTATAGGTCGAATTGTGCACTGGCACGGTCAAGGCATAGACCAGGATGCTAAGCGTTATGCCAAGGATGACCGACAGGCGCAATAATCGTTGTTTACTGCGGGCTATGTTGAACAGCTTTGCCAGCGATTTGATGGTGGGAATCAGCAACTGGTAGATCAACGCCCACAGCGCCAGCAACAGGCCAATGATCAGGAACTGGCCGGCGACCCACAGCGCAATGAACAGGGCAATGAAGATGCGGTAGAAACCCGCGGCCAGACCATAAAAGAAAAACCATTTACCCTCACCGGCCGCGGTCACCGGCGATGGCTTGTCGCTGATGTTGAGCAGGTAGCGTTGGAATAAATAGCCCAGGTACTGTTGCGCCCGGGTATACAGGTTGGGGATCTGGATCAGTTCGCTGAAGATATAGTAACCATCGAAGCGCAGCAATGGGTTGGCGTTGAACAACAGGGTCGAGATCCCGCCGATGATCATGATGTCGAATGCCAGGTCGCGCACCAGGCCGGCCTCGCTGTGCAGCCAGACCAGCATCGCCAGTGCGGCGAGGAAGGTTTCCATCATGATACCGGCGGCACTGACCAGGATCCGTTGGCGCCGGCTGCTGAAACGATTGGCGGCAGAACTGTCGACGTAGGGCACCGGGAAAAACACCAGCAGCATGATCCCCATTTCATGCACCACCCCGCCCCACAGCTTGGTGGCAAAGGCATGCGCCAGTTCATGCAGGGCCTTGACCAGCGGGTACAGCAACCAGAAATGAATCAGGTTGACCGGGTCATCAAAACGCGCCGCGCCATGCTCGAGCAGGCCCGACCAGTTCAGCCAGCTCGCAACCAGGGCAAACGCAACCAGTCCCAACCAACTCCAGAGTACCAGCCAGCCGGGCAGCCAGTGAAAATAGGGGACAAAGCGCTGGAGGAAGCGTTCCGGGTCCAGCAACGGGATCCGGATGGCAAACGGTTTGCTCAGCGCGGACAGGCTGAAGCCGCTGGTTTTGTTGTTTGCGGTCGGTTCGTCATTACCCAGCTGTAGCAGGCCGGCTGCCTGCAGATTACCGAGCAGGAGGATGATGTCCTCGCGACTGAGGGCGGCGACCGGCGAACTTTCCATCGCCTGGTAAATCTGCTCGACCGTCTGCTGACCATTCAGGCAGTCCAGGAACAACTCGCTGTCGGTACTCAGGCGGAAATATTTTTCCGTCCTCTGGTCCGCCAGGATCAGCCAGTCCTGCCCGCGGTATTCATGCTGGTAGCGTTGCACATCCTCGCCCAGGCTCGGGCGCAGACCGGCAACCTGGGCCCAGGTCTGGTCGATCGCTGCCGTCTGTTCGGTTGCGCTCAGGGTAGCCATTTCCACAACCACAGCCGGATCGCGTCATACAACTCGTGCAGATAAATCCACAGGTAGCTACGCTGGCCGATCTCGATCTTCGCCACCCCTTGCATGCCCGGCCGCAAAGCGGGATGCGGACGATCCAGGCTGGCCTCGACCCGGTAGGCAATCGAATCGAGCTGCTCCTCGAATACCGGCGACACCTTGACCACCTGGAAGCTGAAATCCTGATTCGGCAGCGCGCGTAGATTGACCAGGCCCTGCACTCCTGCTGCCACATTGCCGACATCGCGTTCATCGACATGTATTACCAGCCGGTAGGAATCCAGCGGCGCAACCTCGAACAACACATCGCCGAGCTTGACCGGCGCGCCCTGTGAGCGCCGCAGGTCGCCGGTGATCAATACCCCGTCCATCGGTGCTCGAATCAGCGCCTTGTCGAGTTTTTGCCGAATCAGGCTCAGTTGAGCATCGGCCTGGTTGATCTGCAGCTTGTGGATATGCGCCTCGGCCATGTCGCGCCGACTCAGGGCCTGGCGATACTGCCGGTCATACTCGTCTCTCTCGGATTCATATTGCTGCTGCGACAGCCGCAGGGCCTGGGCATCCATCTCGGCCAGCACCTCATCCTGCTCGACCGTATCACCAGCCTGCTTGGTTGCGGAGTCGATGTAACCTTCAAAAGGGGCCACAATCACCCGCTGCACGCTGCCCTCGAGAAATGCCGGTGCAGAGACCCGGTCGGTACCCATGGTCATGCTGGCAACAACGATCAGCACGAACAGGCTCAGGACAACCAACCATCCGCGAGAAGTAGGCAGTTTGTCACGCAAACGACTACCCGTCTTAGCGCTGGCGGTCGCTTCACCGAGCAAATGCAACCATTTCTCACTCCAGTTCAACAGGTGCAGCACCCCGCCCTGCTGTTCTGGCCGCATGCTTAAACGCAGCACGATCACGGCACCGTCCTGGCCCTCGGCCTGGATCGGCTTGGCGATGATGTAATCGGTTTTGCCCGTCTCCGCTGCATCCTGGTTGACCGCCTGGATCAGCGGCCTGGCCTGTTCCTTGGCCTGGCGCGCGGCGGCCAGGAATTCATCCGATGTCTCCGCATCCTCGGGCCAGTGCAGCACGACAAATTCGTCGCCGGCAACACCCGGCACATAGGCCGCATGTTGCACGCCCTGGATCATCGTACAGACCAGGTTGAGCCAGGAATGGATATGTTGCTGTTGGATCACGGCTTTATTATTGGTTGGGAATGCTTAAAGCATAGTCGATCACGCGCAGTTTATGCGGATCCGGCTTGGCTTTCCGGTCGCTAGTGGTGCCGATCAGATGCGCTGACCGCTGGCCTTGTCGAACAGATGAATATTTTCCGGAGTGACGGTAAGGCGCATCGATGGTGCAGAGGGAGTCATCAGGTGGACCCCGGCCAGACTGGCGGTGAATTCCATCCCGTTGTGATTCAAGTGCCCGTGCAGCAAGGTATTGGCGCCGAGAGGTTCGGCGAAGCGAACCTGCATTTCCAGCGGGCCGCTGTCATCGATAACCAGGTGCTCCGGTCGGATGCCGACGATGACCTCACCCTGGTGCGTGCTGCTGCAGGGGATTTGCGCCTCGCTGTCCAGCTTTACCATGCCGTTTTCGATCCTGCCCTCGACCAGGTTCATCGCCGGGCTGCCGATGAATTGCGCGGCGAACAGGGTTTGCGGGGACTCATAAACCTCCAGCGGGCTGCCGATCTGTTCGGCGACGCCCTCGTTCATGACGATCATGCGGTCGGCCATGGTCATCGCCTCGACCTGGTCATGGGTCACGTACAGCGCGGTGATCCCGAGCTTGGATTGCAGTTGCTTGATCTCCAGTCGCATCTGCACCCTGAGCTTGGCATCCAGGTTCGACAGCGGTTCGTCGAACAGGAAGACCGCCGGCTCGCGCACGATCGCCCGGCCCATGGCGACCCGCTGGCGCTGGCCGCCGGAGAGCTGCCGCGGCTTGCG
>JASJBV010000170.1 GCA_030066335.1 Gammaproteobacteria bacterium | reverse complement strand
CCGGCAGTGATCGCCATGTCATCGCTACGCTCAGAATCACAACCACTCAGCCCAAGTAAGGTGGCGATCAGCAATAACGGTAAAATTTGTGGTCTCATTCTGCCAGTTCGGTAAGTTCAAGGGTGACCGGTGTCTGCATCCGATCCTGCTGTAAATAGGCGCGCAGGCCGAACACGCCCTCGGTATCCTGGAATATCTCGATCGATCCCTGGCCGGGCGGATGTTCAATCTGCTCGATGCTTTCCATCGCATCCGCATGCTGGTTATAAAACCAGATGGATTGCGGATACTGTTCAATCAGCTCCAGCATGTCTTCCCTGGTGTCGCAGTAGTACAGGTTTTCCTCTGCATCCATGACGCCCAACAGGCAATGCTCCTGCGACGCAACGGCTTTGCTCATGATTTCGGTAGCGGTATGACGATGAATCTTCATGATCGGTTAATGAATTGACTGGCTGCCCGGGAACTCGTTGTCATTACTGAAAAACTGCTCGATATCAATCGGGTCAAAGTCATAGCGGTTATTACAGAATTCGCAGGTGACGCTGATCTGGCCCTGCTCACTTAAAATATCCTCCGCCTCTGCTTTGCCCAGCGATTTTATCATGTTCAGGGTTTTTTCTCTGGAACAGCTGCAGGAGAAATGGATTGGTTCCGATTCGAACAGGCGCAGGGTCTCCTCGTGAAACAACCGCTGCAGCAGGTCCTGCTCGGACAGCTCGATCAATTCCTGTTCGGTGATGGTCGAGGCCAGCTGGGTGACCCGGTTCCAGCTATCGCTGTCGATATCCTCACCGGGCAGTTTTTGCAGCAATAATCCGGATGCCGAGGTTTCATTACTGGCCAGCCAGATGCGCGTGGGTAACTGCTCGGAATGTTCGAAATAAGCCTCCAGCGCTTCCTGCAGGGTGGAACCACGCAGTGGCACGATGCCCTGATGCGGTTTGCCCTTACCGCTATCGATAGTGATGACCATCTTGTCGGCACCGAACACTTGCTGCAATGTCTCCGCAGGTTCCTCCACGGGTTGCGACTGGCGCACCAGGCCGCGCACACTGCGCTGGTTATTCGACTGGGCGACCAGCAGATGGATCGGCCCCTGGCCACGAATCTGCAGGGTGATGTTGCCATCGATTTTCAGGGTACTGGCAAGCAGGGTGACCGCGGCCAGGGCATGGCCAAGGATGGTCTGGGCATACTCATCGGCATCACTGCGTTGCAGGCATTTCTGCCAGCTCGCATCCAGTGACAGCAATTGCCCGCGGATCGGTGTGTCGTCGAAAACAAAACGGAACAATTGATCGTTATTTTTCATGGTAAACGGCGCAGGATGAATAACGGGAATCCATCATTCTACACTACCCCACCCAAGGTCTGTACAAGCAATAAATGCTATAGCGATCGGGTTGGAAAATTAAGGTTTCTTTTTCTTTTTGCGGAAGCTTTTGTGACAGCCCAGGCAGGTCTTGTTGAGCTGCCGGAACTGGTACTGAATGGATTGTCGATCACCGCTGGCGGCAATTTGCCTGAGCCTTAGTGACTCATCCTCAAGTTGTCTGGCATAGTCGGTAAATTTGTCCCACCTCTGCCAGATCTGCGGCCGGGCCTCGGTGGGATGTTGCAAACTACCCTCGGGAAACTGGCCGGGAATTTGTTTTGCGGCCTCACCCAGCGAACTACTGATCCGACCGACTAGTTGCGGGTCATAGGCCGTGTTGCCCCTGACCATGGCCTTGAGTGATTTCATGTCCTTGCCGACCTGCTTCATCAGGTCCATGCGCTCTTTGACGATACCGGTGGCGCCTTTGTGAGCCGTGGCTTGATTCAATCCAAACCAGGTCAATAGGAAAGCCATCAGTGTTAGCAGCAGTCGCTGACTCGAAGAATTGTTCATGCGCTACCTCTGGACACTGGCAATTTCGATGATCCGATCAAGGTGATGATTTACTCAGGTTGGGAATCCGCGGTCGTTTGCCGTCTTTCCTGTTCGCTCAAATTGCGCCCGCTTTCCAGGTCGATCAGGTCACCGACCACCGCATAGCGGCCGTTTTCCAACAGGTAGATGTACTTATCCTTGACCCTGACCTGCCACAGGTCATCGATGATGGTGGCCTTGACCTCATCCAGCTCGACATTGCCCAACTGATTTTGCAGCCGGCGGGTGATCGCTTTTTCGTTGGCGACGACGATATCGTCCAGCGAGGGTAATGAGGATACCTCAAAATTCTTCGCCCAACGCTGGTACAAATCCTCCGGCCATTTCGACTGGAAATAGGAAATCGCCATGTCGATTTGCTCCGCGCTTAACAGCTGACCAAACGGCGGCATGACCCCGCCATATTTCTGCCCGCCCTCCCGGATCTGTTGTCTTAACACATCAAGATCATGATGCCAGGCATGCGCGGTGCCATTCAACGGCGGGGGCGGGTAGATGCCATTGGCATCGGGTTGTTTCCAGTTGATCGTAAGCTCGGCGTTCTGCCCGTGACAGGCGGCGCAGTTTTGTTTGAATACGACCTCGCCCTGCTTGACCTGTTGCGGGGTGTACCAGCGATCCTTGTTTTGCGCCTGGACTTGTGCGCACAGAACAAAGACCGCGCTGATTAATAATGTGCTTGCCTTGGTGTTCATGGTCATACCTGATTGTAGTAGACGATGGTGTTGATGACGTCGCGATTGGCACAATCCAGGTATGGAGGGACAGTGCGCCCGGTAATAAGAACGGTTTGACTTAACTTTCGGACATCTTGCCAATGGCGCAACTGACATAGGAGGTGGCTTTTGCCTTGACCGCACCCAGGCCTTCGAGTGAACCTTTTTCCGGATAACCCATTGCGCTGAGCTTTGCCAACACGGTCTGTCTGAAGCTATCCGAGGTTTGCCCCGTGCTAAGAGTTATGCGACCGGCATCGACATCCACCGCGACATCCTCGATACCATCCAGTTGCATCAGCTTCTGGTTGATGCTGTTCGCACAACCGCCACATTTTATGTTCTCGACTTCGATAATCATGATTACAACCTCAATCTCCTTGGACTGACAGGATTAAAGGTAGTTCATCGACTGAAATAAATTACAACACCCGGGCTAGGTGTTTAGCGCGTCGTTAAGCCTGAAACTGCCAGTAACCGGGGATATCAGCGCGCGGGCAAATGCGCACGGATGAATAGCTCGGTTCTGCGCAGGGCGTCCTTGGTGGCCAGGTCATCGGCAAAGGTGCGTACATGTGGTGGGCGGAAATCGAAACCGCGACCGACTCCTGGATACACGATCAGCTGGGGTTTGCGCCCTTTTTCCTTGAGTGTGTTGATGCCCTCCATGATCGGGCGCAGGCGCTGATACTGTTCATGTTCGCCGATGAAGACCAATACCGGCATGTCCAGCTCATTGATCTCCGGTGCGTACTGATAAACCTGCATCGGCTCCGGCTGGTTCGGGTCCTGCCAGTGCGGATAGGAGGACACATAACAGGCAACCTGCTCCTGCCGGTTGTGGGTGACCAGCGCTCTCAGGGTCATATAACCGCCCCGGGTATGGGATACCACGCAGGCCTTGTCGCCAATGATATCCGGCAGTTCCAGTAACTTATCGATACCTATGGCGACATCCTGGTCATTGATGTATTCATGTCCCATCGGGTAACGTTCGAAGAAGCGGCCGCTGTAGACATCCGGTGCCAGCACGACAAATCCACGTGCCGCCAGTCTTTTAGGGAGCAGCATGGTCAGATCATCCAGCCCGCGTCTTCCGTGCTGAAACAGCACCGGCAGGTACTTGCCCGGCTTTTTCGGGCGAAACAGATAGGCGGGAATCTCGGCGTCACCACTCTCATAGGCAATCTCTTGCATGGTAACTTCATAACTGTCCGGCCTATCCAGTTTACCCTGTTCCCACCAGTCGTCATCCCACCAGAGTTTTTCCACATCCTGCGGGTACTCGGTCTTGGTCCAGGGTTCGTGGCTGGCCAGCGCCAGTTGCCAGATCAGGACGGTAATAATGAACACAGGGACGATTTTCATTGTTAGTAACCGGTTATTTCAGCTTGTCGCGCAGCATCTGGTTGACCTGGCCCGGATTGGCCTTGCCCTTGGACTGTTTCATGACCTGGCCGACGAGGAAGCCCAGCACCTTGTCCTTGCCGGCCTTGAACTGCTCGACCTGGTCAGGGTTGTTGGCGATCACGTCATCGATCAGCTGCTCGATCGCGCCACTGTCGGTGATCTGCTTCAGGCCGCGCTTGTCGATGATGTCATCGGCGCTGCCTTCGCCGTTCCACATCGCCTCGAACACTTCCTTGGCGATCTTGCCGGAGATGGTGTTATCGGCGATGCGTTCGAGCAGGCCGGCCAGTTGTTCCGGCGCAATCGGTGAATCGTCGATGGTCGCTTCCGACTTGTTCAACGCGCCGGCCAGGTCACCGAGGATCCAGTTGGCCAGCTGGTCGGCGAGCTTCGGTGCGGCGGCCAGAGCCTGTTCGAAGTATTCGGCGGTAGCCCTGCTGCCGGATAGCAGGTCGGCGTTGTAATCGGATAACTTCAGCTCATCGATATAGCGCTGGCGTTTCTGCTCGGGCAGTTCGGGCAGGGTGGCGCGGATCTCTTCGATATCCTCGGCCGTGATCAACACCGGCAACAGGTCCGGGTCCGGGAAATAACGGTAGTCGAAGGCCTCTTCCTTGCTGCGCATCGAGCGGGTTTCATGCTTGTCGGCATCGTACAGCCGGGTTTCCTGAACCACCTCGCCGCCATCCTCGATGACCTCGATCTGGCGTTCGATCTCGAAGTTGATCGCGCGTTCGAGAAAACGGAACGAGTTGATGTTCTTTAGCTCGGTGCGGGTACCCAGCTTGGCCTCGCCCTTGGGGCGGATCGACACATTGGCATCACAGCGGAAAGAACCCTCTTGCATGTTACCGTCGCAGATGTGCAGGAACTGCACCAGCGCGTGGATCTTGCGCGCATAGGCCACCGCTTCCTTGGCCGAACGCATATCCGGTTCGGACACGATTTCCAGCAGCGGGGTGCCGGCGCGGTTGAGATCGATGCCGGTCAGGTTGGGGAATTCATCGTGTAATGACTTGCCGGCATCCTCCTCCAGGTGCGCACGGGTAATGCCGATGACCTTGCTGACCCCCTCCTCGGGGCTGATGCTGATCTGGCCGGGGCCGATGATCGGCAGTTCATACTGGCTGATCTGGTAGCCCTTGGGCAGATCCGGGTAGAAATAATTCTTGCGCGCGAACACCGACTCATGACCGATCTCGGCATTGACCGCGAGACCGAACTTGATCGCCATCTTGACCACCTCGCCATTCAGTACCGGCAGTACCCCGGGCAGGCCGAGATCGACCGCGCAGGCCTGGGTGTTCGGCTTGGCGCCGTAGGCGGTGGAAGCGCCAGAAAAGATTTTACTGGTGGTCGCCAGTTGGGCGTGAATCTCGAGGCCGATTACGGTTTCCCACTCCATTAGATCACCTCCGGGCTTTGCAGATGCCAGTCGCTATTGAGTTGCAGCTGATGAGCTACATTCAACAGCCGCGCTTCATCGAAATAGTTGCCGATCAGTTGCAGCCCCACCGGTTTGCCATCGACGAAACCGGCCGGTATCGACATCCCGGGCAGGCCGGCCAGGTTGACCGAAATGGTAAAGATATCCTGCAGGTACATGCTGACCGGATCGTCGCTCTTGTCACCAATCTTAAAGGCTACATCCGGGGCGGTCGGGCCGGCGATGACGTCCACCTGCTCGAAGGCCTGGGCGAAATCCTGGCTGATCAGGCGCCGCAGCTTCTGCCCTTTCAGGTAAAACGCATCGTAATATCCGGCGGAGAGGGCATAGGTACCGGTCAGAATCCGGCGTTTGACCTCGGCGCCAAATCCCTCGCCGCGTGAGCGCTTGTACAGGTCTTCGAGGTCCTTTGGCTCATCGCAGCGGTGGCCGAACCGAACGCCGTCGAAACGCGACAGGTTGGAGGAACATTCCGCCGTCGCCACCACGTAATAGGTAGGGACCGCGAACTTGCTGTTGGGCAGACTGATGTCCTTGATCGTGGCCCCCAGTTTTTTATACTGCTCGATTGCCTCGTCGACGGCTTTCGCCACTGCAGGGTTCAGGCCTTCGGCGAAAAATTCTGCCGGCAGGCCGATGCGCAGTCCCGCCAGGTCTTGCTCCAGGGTCGCTTCATAATCCGGGACATCGCGTTGCAGCGAGGTCGAATCGCGCCGATCGAAACCCGCCATCGCCTGTAACAGCAACGCACAATCCTGCGCGCTGCGGGCCATCGGACCAGCCTGGTCCAGGCTTGAGGCAAAAGCGATCATGCCATAGCGCGATACCAGACCATAGGTGGGCTTGAGCCCGGTGATACCGGAGAGTGCGGCCGGCTGGCGGATCGAACCGCCGGTATCGGTACCGGTTGCGGCCGCTGTCATCGAAGCTGCCACCGCGGCCGCCGAACCCCCGGAAGAGCCACCGGGGACACATTCCAGGTTCCAGGGGTTCTTGACCGGGCCGAAATAGCTGGTTTCGTTGGAAGAACCCATCGCGAATTCGTCCATGTTGGTCTTGCCCAGCATCACCGCATGCTGGGCGTTGAATTTTTCGATCACGGTCGCGCTGTAAGGCGCCTGGAAGTTTTCCAGCATGTGTGAACCACAGGTGGTAGTGATGCCATCGGTACAGAAGATGTCCTTATGCGCCAGTGGAATCCCGGTCATGGCCTGCCCGTCACCCCTGGCGATCAGGTTGTCGGCATCTTCCGCCTGGGCCAGCGCCTGATCCTCGGTGACAGTGATAAAGGCGTTAATCCTGGGATTGAGCTGCTGGATGCGGTCCAGGTATTCCCGGGTCAGTTCGACGCTGGAGAAATCACCCTGTGCCAGTCCCAGCTGTAATTGTTTGACCGTTGTGTGGTTGTCTATCCTGTCCATACTGTTTCCTGTTATTCGATGACCTTGGGTACGCGGTAGAGGCCGTTTTCGACGTCAGGAGCGATGGCCTGGAATTTATCC
>JASJBV010000039.1 GCA_030066335.1 Gammaproteobacteria bacterium | reverse complement strand
CGATGACCTGGGTTATTTCACTGATGACCAGGGCCAATACACCCTGGTCTATGGCGGTAGGTTCGAGACTGAAGCGCAGGCCAATGAAGTCATGAACGACATGCCACGCTTCATGAATTTCGAGCGGATTAGCGCGATTGCCAACAGCGAGATCCTGCAGCAGATTCAGCAGTAAGCTGAGCTTTAAGCTAGAAAAACCGGGCCCTGGCCCGGTTTTTTTTGGTCGGCGGGAGTTTACCGCCTAGCCGGACTCGCTATGATAACGCGTGCCGAAGATCTGCTTCATGTTCTCGTCACTCAAGCCACGCAGGGTGGTGATGTTGCGCTCGGGTATGCCCTCCGGGTCCGGGTGAGACTGGATCGCCGCACTCAGCATCGACTCCCGAATCAGATGGAATAACGGGTATGGCGAACGATTGGTCCAGTTGGCCTTATCCGCTGCAGGGGCATCGGCAAATTGATAGTCCGGATGAAAACTGGCGATCTGGTAGACCCCGCTCCAGCCTTCCTCGTACAGCAGTTTATCCGCCAGGGATAGAAACTGGTTGTAGTCGGCAAACTGCTGCAGGTGATAGGGACAGATCATGATCAGGGTCTCGATCGCCGGGTTATGATCCAGTTCCCTCAGATGAAGATAAAGGTCTCCGAGGCAAGCGCTATCGTCGCGAGCGTCAGACAACTCGAAATGGATCGCATGCTGCTGGTAGGGACGATGCGCAAATGGACACAGGTTCAGCCCCAGCACCGCCTGTTCGAACCAACGGATAACCGAGTCGACAATGATCTTCTCGCTGGCTTTCACCCAACATTCCCCTGCGCTGACATGGCAACCACTGCACTATAGCATATCGCTCAGAGCAACCGGTTCAGGCTTTCTGCGGTCTCAGTTGCAGGTAGCTGTTCAGCATCAGCACCACGACGATAACCAGCCCGGCAATGATCGAGACCAGACCGGGGTATTCGCCGAGAAACCACCATACCAGCAAACTGCCCAACACGGCCTCGGTCGGCATGAACAGCGCCACTTCCGCGTTGGGGATGTATTTTGGTGCCATGTTGATCATGGTCAGGGCCACGCCGACCAGGGCGCCCTGTACGATACCGAGCATGACCTGATACGAACCGATCGCAGGCAGGTCGGCCAGCGGTAGACTGCAGAAGGCAACCAATACGCCACTGACGCTCATCGGCGCCAGCATGTTGGTTACCCTGGTCTTATGCGCAAAAATGAAATTAATCGCCAGAAACATGCAGGTGACCATCGCATAGAAATCACCGAGCAGGCTGCTCTGGCTGTCGTCGTAGACCACGAAGCCGAGACTGATGACGACGATGATGATGGCCCAACGCATATGCCCCGACACTGCTTGCCGCAGTACCAGCCAGCCGAGCACCGCCGACACTACCGGTACCGCGCCAATGATAATCAGGGTATGGGCAACACTGGTGGTCTGGATCGATGATACAAACAGCAAGGTGCCGCCGGCCATCAGCAGCACTATGCCCCAGGCATACTTATCGAAGCCGGTAAATTGGTGCAAGGCTTTGCTGTTGTACAGGATCAGATTCAATCCAAACAAGGTCAGCGCCATGAAGGTCCCGCGTAAAAAAGTCAGGGTCCACAGATCGATATCGATCAGGCGAATCAACAGGCTATCCGGGCTCAACAGCAGAACCCCAACGGCAACCAGCAGGATGCCCCTGGCATTGTCAGACAGATACATTTGATCAATATCCGGGTAAATTTTTTTAAGGATTCGAATTCTAGTATTTCAGGTATCCTTTAGATAGTTAAAAAGATACCGATTGGAAACAGCTTAATGAGTACCGGCCCACGCGAAATCATCACTCCCTTCCGCCCTATTCCCCTGGACGTGCCCGAGGGCATGAAACCCAACGAATTCTTCAACAGCACGGAAAATCTGGCGGACCTGGTGCATAACAATGGTTTGTTGCAGAACCCTGAAAACCTGTTGCTGTATCGCAAGGCCCTGGGCCACTCCAACGTATTCGATACCTCGATCATTTACAACACGTCGAAGTCGATCCTCGATCCACTCGGGCGTCCGGTACGCCGGACCCAGGTTCCGGACATGGTGCGCAACGTCTGGAACCGCATGAACCAGATCCTGATCGACTACATGCAGACCAGTTTCCCGGACCCGGAGTCGCACCTGATCCTGTGCGGTGAAGCCAGTCTTGATGCAACCTGGCCGCTGACCTCCCCCGGAGTACCCAGTATTCGGATGCTGCATAATCATTTCATCGTGTTTGACAAGCAGCAGCTGCGCCAGGCCAAACTGGCCGATGAGGACAATCCCAACCTGACCGATGGCGGGCAACATAGCCTGTTCCAGAGTTACATGCGCCAGGTCTACCGAGCCTTTTTCACCACCCTGGACCTGGAGATATTGCAACCGATGGCAGGTAGCGCATCCCAGATCAAGCTGACCGGTTATCCACAGGGTTTGCCCTGCTGGGAGATCTCCGGTGGTATCGAGGCAATCAAGGAAGTCCGCTTCTGGGAGGAATACGATATCCTGCTCAAAGGCTTCATCGATTTCTATCGGACCTTCTTCAGCCAGGTATCCACGCGTAACGCGCCGATTCCTGACAATGTCTATTTCCCCCAGCAGGTAACCGACAAGCTGTTGTTTAATAACGAATTTCTCAGTACAGCGAAAATCGTCCGCGACCAATGCATCAAAAATGCGAAATATGCCAACTCAATTCGCTGGCAACCTGCGTTTAAGCAGCTAATATACAGGAATGACGCTGGTAAATGGATTGTCACCATCAGTCAGAATTCAATCGGTAACGCCATCACCGAGTTGCTGGGGGTAGTGGTTAAGCGCGAGCCGGATGCCGCAGCTTACGAACAGACCGAGCCGCAACTCATCGAGCACCTGCTCGAGGTAAGGCAGCAATTGATCGATGCTGATCTCGGCGAGGCAATCGCTACCGATTATTGGACTGGATAACAACAGGCATAAAGCCGGAGGTAAACTATGAGCGATGATGATGATGATACCCTGATTCTGACCGACGAGGAAAAAGAACAGATTCTCGACGACGATTCTGACGATGATGCCGGGGCATCTGATTCCGAATGATATCCAGCGCCGTCGACGACGGTCGACGGCGCCTAATCGCTACATTTCAAAGCCCGCGCCGAACCCATGTATTCAGCGGCACCCACGCGCTGGACATCGGTGACCTCGACCACACTGGCGCCGACATCGGCGGCTTGCTGGCGCATCCCCGCAATCAATGAGTCGCGTTTAAAATATCCACCCTCGACCTGGATATGGGCGATCACGGCAAATTCACAATCCGGTTGCTGGTTAAGGTAAACCACCACCCGCTTGGGCTCGACTGCCGGATAAACCTTACCAACGACGCTAACGCTGTGGCTGGCACAGGCCGACAATGCCATCACCAGGCAACCAACTAGACTCTTCTTCATCATATTTTTGTTATCGGCTCCGCTGGCAGATTATTGATCGATTTTACCCATCCCCGGCAAGGGTGCAAACAAGCCCAGATAATCGCGCTGCCACCAGTTACCGGTGAGTTCGCGCTGTTGCGGGCTGGTAAACCGGTACTGCCAGGCATGCACTCGTATGAACCGGGGCGGCTGATCTGGAAACGGGTTAGCCTCGAGTAACGCGGTGACATCAGGCGAGTTATCCAGCAATGCCACTAAAAACTGATCAAACCAGGCCAGGTGGCGTGGCCCCAATGGCACAAACCAGACCATCCAGTCCAACCTGGGTTGATGCGGCAATACGATTTGCGGCATCTGTTGTGGGTCATCCGGCCGATACTTGAATGTATAGGGTTTCCATTCGGTCCCATCGATCGAGCCCTCGACCTTGAGTTCGATCAGGCGGGTGGTCATGGTGGGAAACACGTGATAGGTGTTAACCAGATGCCAGGCTTGCAGTACATCGAGGCCGTCATGCATGGACCGATGAAAATCCTCGCTCACCGCCATCCGGTAGGTATTCAATACGCCAGCCAACACAAACACCGTCGCGATACTGGCAGTGAAGACTCTAAAGCCCTGGCTCAAAGGCCGCTGGATAGCGATAGCACCAGCGCCATGCAGCAGCCATTGTTCCAGGCCATGCGGGATAATCCTGCGCAGGGCCCTGTCGTCAAACAGAAACAGGCACAGGGCCATGCTGAGAAAATTAAACCAGTTATGATTGCTCGACAGCATGATCAGCAGTTGCAGGCCGAGGGTCAGCCAGGCCGCGATAAACCGATAACGCCGGGATAGAAACATCATGAACGGGACGATGATCTCGATCATCAATACCGCTACGGTGGCGGCGACCAACAGGGTTTGTGGCAGGTTATGGAAGTACCAGGAACCCACGTGCGGCAAGGGCTGGGTTTCGAAATAAAATACCAGGGCGTAAAAGCCCAGCCAGGAAGGATCGCCCATCACCAGCTTGGAGATACCGGACATGAAGCGCAGCCGAAACAACAACCAGCGGAACAGGAAGATCATGATCCGCGAATCAGGCCGTAGGAAAATGGCGAGAAAGCCCGCCTCCAGTAGCAGGCCGTCCCATTGAAAGCGCAGGAAGGTCTGGCCGGCATTGACCAGGGACAGGTAGCAGAGGAACAATAAAACCAGGCTCAGGCGGGGCCGGATATTCAGCAACAATAGCAATGCCAGGCCGCAACCGGTCCAGGCCACGGCTTGCAAAAACAGATTGCTTTGATCAAGCCAGAATAAGGTCGGCAGATAGAGGAAAGCCTGCCAACCCAACTCCACCAACAGCCTGTCCATCCAGGGTTGCAGGGGCAGGATGCCCTGCTCGCCGACCAGCCCGGTGATCTGGAAGGTCAGGTCATAAAACGCGATGAAGTAAATGATAGCCAGCAGGCGCAGGAACAATGCGGATATCAATCGATAACCGTCCTCTCCCGCTGGCTGCGTGTTGGCAAAGGAAAACATAAAATGGGATGATGTTTTCGCTAGCCTAAGAAATGATGGCTAAATAGCAACCGCTATCCGCTTGAATCAGGGGAAATAGCCAGCTGGCTTGCCTCAGGTCAAACCCAGTGCCAGGCGCCAGGGATTAATCGGCGATTACTGAACGATTCCTGCCAGTGGTTTTGGCCCGGTACAAGGCCTTGTCACAGCGCGCAATGAATTCCTCCAGCGGCTCACCCTTGCGGTAATTGGCAACCCCGATCGATACCGTGACATCCTCGATCAGCTCACCGGTCTTGAGGTGTTTGAGCTGGAGTCTTTTAATCGCTTTACGCAGGTTTTCAGCAACGCTGAAGGCGCCGGTAATCGGGGTATCGCGCAGGATGATGGCAAATTCTTCACCACCGAAACGGGCCAGGAAATCACCACCGCGCATGTTTTTCATCATCAGCCTGGCGACCCCGATCAACACCTTGTCACCAATCAGGTGGCCATGATTGTCATTGACCTGTTTAAAGTGATCGATATCAACGATTAACAGGCAGAAATTTTCATTTTCCTCTGCGCATGCTTGTTGGGCGTCGAGGATAGCCCGGTCGAAGCTACGCCGATTGGACAGGCCGGTCAGAGCATCGATCGTGGCCTCCTTCTTCGCGGTCTCCAGTTCATCCCGCAGATAGCGGATTTCCTGGGTGGTCTGGTTCAAATTGTTCTCAAAATTACGCGCCTCGGAGACAAAATTCCGCGTCTCACTCAAGATGTCCGCAGCCACCTTGATCGTCTGCTTGGGATCGCTGGTCTTGGCCAGGGCCTTGATATGCTTTTCCAGCTCATCATTCGAAACCGCGGTTTTACCGGCGATATCCACCAGGGATCCGATGATCGGCGCCATCATATGCAGCAATTCCTGGCGCATCTGGTTATCGACCTGGTCCCCGCTGGAACAGATATGCTTTTGAAATAGTGACTCAGCCTGGTCGTCTTGCAGACCGCCTTCCTGTTTTATCAGGCTATCCAGCTGCTCATTCAGCGCAAGATCCGTACCTGCCACATAGGTATACAACAACGCATAATTGACCGGCGTTGCACTCAGGTTGAGTTGACTGAATTTCGCCAGGGTAAGGCGCAGGAATTCGGATGCCTGTTCTTTATCTTCGTATTGAATACTGGATGTTGCCATGATGTTATGGTTTTGTGTTGCTAGGTTTGAGTATAGCAACTGAGAGTAAAACATGATCAGCGGTCATTAAAAAATCACACTTCCCCGGCCCTGGGTTGTCGTAAAATTATCCGGCCTCTACCTTGCAGGCAGTGATTGATACCTGGCGTAGATAGCGCTTGCGATCCAACAGGGTTATTTTACTTAGTGATTGATGTATCATTAGCCCGGTGGATGCAATGACCAATTCATTTCCGGGGCAGATCATTTGTAGCTGTTATGGTTAAAAATAGTATTAAAAAACCAGTCCAATCTTTCGAGTCGGTACAGCTTGATAAGTCGATCAGTGATTTGATTGATAAGCTCAATCAATATTCGGGAGAGCTTGACCGTACCGAAGACGAGCACCGACAAATTGAACTGATCAACAACATCAAGGATATTCATAAACATATCAAGCGTGTTGAAAAGTCGCTGCTTAAATTCATCAGCAGGAACCACTGACGCAACAACCAGCAAATCCATGGCAATCCAGCTCAGCGTCAAGCATGCACCTGCATGAATGGTTAGCCTGCGCGAAATCTCCAGTTACCCGCAATGCCCTCATTTGCCAATCCTGATCATGGACCCAGGATTAATTTCGCCATCTCCGCTCATGGATATGGTCATCTGACCCAGGCCATTGCCGTGGCCCGGGCTTTGCTGCAATCCAATCCCGACATTCGCTTACGCTTCCAATGCGCCTTACCGAGGATGGTGATTGCCAACCGTCTGGGCAACGATGATTTCGTACATGATCAAGCTGCATGCGATATTGGCCTGATTCAACCCGACCCACTATCCTGCGATATTCGGCAAACGGCCGAGGCATACCAACAACTACATCAGGACTTCGCACAAAAAGTACGGACCCAGGGGCAGGATCTGGCGCATTGGGGTGCCGATATTCTGATCGCGGATATCCCCTATCTTTCAGTAGCCGCTGCGGCTGATGCCGGCATCGCCAGTATCGCCATCGCCTCTTTGTCCTGGGACAGCGTGCTCGCATCCTATTTTGATCTCAATGACCAGGCGCCGCGACGCTGGTATGCCGATATGCGCTCGGCCTATGCCGAGACCAGCCTTGCGCTGCTGCCAGAACCCGCGCTGCCGGGTGACTGTTTCACCCATACTCGCCCTATCCCGCCGCTTGCCATCAGTGGCCGACGTCTACCCAGCCTGCGCAATCTGCTGGGTATTGCTGACCACGACCAGCGCCCATTGATCCTGTGCAGTCTGGGTGGAATCAGCGCTGGCAACCTGCCGTTGCTGCAGATGCAACAGGATCAGCGCTTTCATTGGCTGGTCAATGCCGAGCAGCTGGTGCCGGCCGCTAATTTGCACAGCTTGGCCACGCTGGGTGACCAGCGTTACCAGGATATCCTGGCCTCGGTTGACGGGCTGGTCAGCAAACCCGGTTACGGCACGGCGGTGGAAGCGGTGGTCAATCAGCTACCATTTGTTTACACCAGTCGTGGTCATTTCCCGGATGAGAGCGTGATCATGGACTGGCTGCAACGCAACGGTCGTTGCCAGCATATATCCCAACAGGCCTGGCAAGCTGGACAATTTGGCGATCACTTACAACAACTGATCGAGCAGTCAGCAAAACCGACAATAACCGCCAATGGTGCGGAGGTGGCTGCGAATATCATCCGCGATTACCTGTGATGGCAAACTAAGCGACACCATCCTGAGTATTCATTAGAATACACAGGCTATGCCAGGTCCATATTAAAAACTGGACCTCAAGCAACCAATGCTGGAACAAGATCTTGCGCAAAATTCTAAGCAATAAACCGGTCATTTCATGGGCCATGTATGACTGGGCCAATTCGGCCTTCGCCACCACGGTAATGGCGGGATTCTTCCCCATCTTTTTCAAGCAGTATTGGTCGCAGGACATCGATGCCGCGGAAAGTACCCTGTTTCTGGGCGCGGCCAATTCCACCGCCAGCCTGGTGCTGGCGCTGATTGCGCCGCTGCTGGGTAGCCTGGCCGATCGTGGCGGATACAAGAAGGAGATCCTGTTCCTGACCACCGGCATCGGCGTGCTCAGTACCCTGGCTCTTTTTTTCATTCCCGAGGGTTACTGGCCACTGGCAGCACTGACTTATGCCATTGCCGCATTCGGCTTCATGGCATCGATGATCCCCTATGATTCCCTGCTGATAGATGTTACCCAGGGTAAACGCATGGACCGGGTTTCCGGGCTCGGCTTTGGCCTCGGTTACCTCGGCGGTGGCCTGTTGTTCGTCCTCAATGTGCTGTGGTATCTGCAACCCCAATGGTTCGGTATTCCGGATGGCGCCACCGCGGTGCGCCTGTCATTTCTCAGTGTTTCCATCTGGTGGGTGCTGTTTTCCATCCCCCTGTTCCTGAATGTCAGGGAAAGACGCGAACAGGAGATTCCGCTCAGTTCATCCCTGATCCGCGACAGCTGGCATGATGTTTTCAAAACCTTGCGCGAAATCACCGCGCATAAGGAAATCCTGTTGTTTTTACTTGCCTATTTTTTCTATATCGAGGGCGTCAATACAACGGTCAAGATGGCTGTCGATTATGGCCTGTCACTGGGTTTCGATTCGGCCAACCTGATCACTGCATTATTGATCGTGCAGTTCGTGGCCTTTCCTTTCGCCATCCTGTTTGGCTGGATCGGCGAGAGGTTCGGTCCACGCAATGGCCTCTACCTGGGGATATCCATTTATATCATCATGGCGATGCTGGCCTATCGGATGACCGAGGTCTGGCAGTTCTACTGGATGGCGGTGGCGATCGGCATGGTCCAGGGCGGCGTGCAATCCTTGAGTCGTTCGTTATACGCGGCGAAGATTCCACCGGAGCGAGCCGCGCAATTTTTCGGCTTCTTCAATATGCTCGGCAAGTTCTCGGCGGTACTGGGGCCAATCCTGGTCGGGATCTCGGTGCAACTGTCCGGCACCCCCAGGGCCACTAGCCTGGTCCTGCTGGTATTCTTTGTCTGTGGATTAATCCTCCTGTGGATGTCTTCGCGCCATGCCGGCAAAACCCCAAGTCATTAAACACAGACGCAGTTACGCCCCTTGTGCTTGGCCCGGTACAGGGCCTGGTCTGCTCGCTTCAACGCATCCCAGGGTGAAGCCACGTTGTTGGCATGCGAATCCACCGCACCGATGGAGACAGTCACCTTGACCGATTTTTTCTTTTTCGCACTGGTCTTTCGATCACTGCGCCGCCGGCTGCCGCGATTGACCACAAAGGGCGTGGAGGCAATTTGTTCGCGCAGCACATCCAGGTGGACCTTGGCTTCGATCACATCGATGTTCCTGAACAGGATGGAAAATTCCTCCCCACCATAGCGATAAGGGATGCCACCACCACTGACCTTGCGCAGCCTGGCCGCAATCATCTGCAACACCGTATCGCCACAATCATGGCCAAAGGTATCGTTGAACTTTTTGAAATGGTCCACATCCAGCATGGCCACGGTATACATTCCGCTGAGTTGCTCGAACTTTTCGCGTAGCGCGCGTCTGCCCGGCAGCCCGGTCAATTCGTCGAGGTAGGCCATGCGCCAGGATTCCTGGGTAACCGCGTACAGGCACATCAACAATGCGGCCGAACTGAACACGTTGACGCTACTACTGCTGTAGCCGACATGCATCTGGATGATCGACATGGTCACGATGCCGAGCCCTGCCGACGTCTGCGGCGACGGTTTCAGTAAACTCAGGATCAACATGATCAGAAATACCCCGCTGAAGATAATCACGACCGCCGGGGCCAGTCGGGTCCAGTCAAAATAGCGTGCAGGCAGCCAGTCGCTGAGCAGGACCTGCGCGGCCCAGGGTGCCTGGGTCATGACCACATAAGCCGTAAGCCCGATTAGCAGCGCAAATGACAGGTGAACTGGAATCGCGCGCAGGCTGATAATACCGCGTTCGGGTAACAGGCTGATGATCAGCAGTTGCAGCAGAATCACCACCGACAGGGTAGCGTAACTTAAAGTGGTGGTGATCAGGCCCATTTCGAGCACCACATTGGCCAGGGTGATGACCAGGGCATAAAAGAACAACACGCTTCGATTGAAATGGAAGCTCGAGGCAAAGCTGGTAACCGCTAACAGCAGCGGCACAATGACCAGCACTTGCTCGATAATATCCGGCAACAGGCTGTATTGCTGGTAGGCATAGACCGCAGCCACGAGCAGGATTAATACCGGGACCAGGCTTTTTATTATTCTCATCGTGATTGATCCGGCACCCAGAACACCGGCAGGGGTTTAGCGTGTTTCATTCAGATCAAGTATAGATGAGCTACGGGCTTTTCTGTACTGGATCCAGGTTATTATTTTGTGCCCTTATCAGGTATCGGGTAGCTACAAATTCTAGTCCTTTTCCGCCCACTCACGGATGATCCGTTTGAGTTTCTTCTCGACCTTGTCACCGATCTCTTCCCACTCTTCGCGGTTGCCGTTGCTTTGCTCATCCTCGGCCCATTGCTTGAGCTTTTGCATGATCTTGATTTCGACTTTATCGCCAATCTCTTCCCATTCCTGGTCGCGTTTCTTTTGCGCAGATGATTTGACGGAGGCATGGGAACCGCCACCCCAGATCGCGATGACACCGAGCAAAAAGCCGAAGTCGTACCAGCCGCCGCTGTTATCGGTCTCATATACCAACACACTGTCATTGAAGATGTGAATCACCAGGCTGATGACCGAGATGATGCCATGCCACAACCCGTACCAGAATCCGGCCGGACTATCCGCATTGAATTGCGCATCGCCTGCGGCACAGGAGGTTAGCAGCAGAATTAACGGCAGCAGCAAAATGTGCCGCTGGTAATTGAGCATGTTGCTATTCATCTTAAGCACCCCCCTGGCTTGAGCAGCAAATTACGCCATATCGCCATGATTGTCACTAGCTATGTCGTGGTATTGAGGTCCAGCCGTAATCGATCCGGCAACAGGGCCCAGGGCGACTCCAGTTGCAATCTGCCACCCCGTAGGATAGCTTTAAGCGGGCATCATGACAGCGCCGTGAAGCAACCGGGCCATTATTAAAATAACATGAGAATAAGTTCCAACCTCCGTTTTGTGCTGGATCATCCGTGGCAATTCAGCCTGCGGGTCAGCAAAGGCTTTCTCGCCAACCAGGGTTTCCTGCTCGCCGGCGCCGTTGCCTACTATACCCTGCTGACCATCGTCCCAATGTTCGCCCTGATCATGACCGCCTTGTCCCAGTTCCAGGAAACCCAGGGGTTGCTGCAAGCGCTGCGTGAATACCTGGTGCTGATCTCACCGAACCAGGCCGATGCCCTGATCCAACAGATCACCATTTTCCAGGACAACTGGAAACTGGTGGGTATCACCGGCATCGTGATCCTATTGTTCTTCAGTTCCCTGGCATTCACCTCGCTGGAGAGTGCGATGTCGGTGATTTTCTTTCATCGAGTGGCAATCAAGCGCCGCCATTTCCTGGTGTCGGCGATCATTCCCTACAGCTATATCCTGGTATTTGCGCTGGGGATGTTGTTGGTGAATACCGTCAGCGTCGGCCTGCACAACCTTGAAGCGAAGACCTTTGCCCTGTTGGGATACCAGTGGTCGCTGAGCGGACTTGAATCAATTTTGCTCTACCTGCTCGGCTTTTTCGGCGAAATCCTGTTGTTGACCTCGCTATACCTGGTGATGCCGGTGGGCATCCTGTCGCTGCGTCATGCGTTGATCGGCGGCCTGACCGCGACCATCCTGTGGGAAATCACCCGCCATATCCTGGTCTGGTACTTCACCAATCTGTCACTGGTCAACATCGTCTATGGCACTTTTGCCACCGCGATCATCATCCTGCTGACGCTGGAAGCGGCCGCAATTATTATCCTGCTTGGCGCCCAGGTCATCGCCGAGTATGAGCGTATTGGTAAAGAGTCAGGTACCCCGCATGGTTTACAGACATGACCAATCCTGGCGGGCTTATGTTCGGCTAAGAGGAGAGATAACCGAACGCTTGAGCGTTGACAGATATAACCGATATGAGATGTTTATCCGTCAGCGGAGGCATCAATAAACCAGTGTAAATTTCCCAGCATGGTAATCGGGAATGCTTCTCCGGTTTTGATGCGTTGAATGATCTCACGCTTGCCTTCACCCCTGGTCAGAACCACCTTGTAGCGACATTGTTGGAGATAGTTCAGGCTCAGGCTCACCCGCTGCGGAGGCGGTTTGGGTGACTGGTAAACGGCGACCGCAGCGTCGGTGCCATCCAGGGCCGGATCG
The DNA here is from genome assembly GCA_030066335.1 of Gammaproteobacteria bacterium. Taxonomy (GTDB): domain Bacteria; phylum Pseudomonadota; class Gammaproteobacteria; genus JACNJF01. The sequence goes on along the minus strand of JASJBV010000039.1, from coordinate 686 downwards.
CCGGGAAACAGGCTGGCGGTATGCCCGTCTTCGCCCATGCCGAGCAGGGCGATGTCCAGGCTGTCGATCGTCTTCAATTTTTCATTGATCACTACCGCAGCCTGTTCCGTGCCGAGCTCGGTTGGTATCGTGATCAGGTTGTCGTCGCCGTTGGGCAGTAGCGCACACAGGTTAGCCCTGATCATCGTATCATTACGTTCCTGATGCCCAGCAGGTAAAGTGCGCTCATCTGCCGGTAACCAAAAAACCCGTTGCCAGTCGAGGTCTTGTACTGCAAGTAACTGAAAACACCTGGCCGGGGTATTGCCCCCGGGCAGCGCAACATGGCACAGCGCTTTATGACCCAGGGTGTCAGCGATGGCCTCCGCGATAAAATCGGCACAGGCCTGGGCCAGGCTCTCATCATCAGAGTAAACGTGCCAATGCATGGTTTAGGGCCTGTTAACTCTAATTGAAAATACGCGACTTAGGCTATTTTGTTGCAGAGCAAGGCATATTTTGCGCTGTGTACTGTCCGTACATGAGCGAAATATAACGCAGCTCTGCGGGAAAATAGCCAAGTCCCTCTGGGTTGTGCCTAAAATCGGGGCATACGGCGTTACTCGTCGTTCATTTGGAATTACCAAACTTCTCTCCTCCTGCCTTGTCTGCCCCCATTTTTGAGCGACAGCGCGAATATTCAATTA
>JASJBV010000169.1 GCA_030066335.1 Gammaproteobacteria bacterium | reverse complement strand
CCGAGCTGGTCGGACAGGTAGGCCAGATCCTGTTCGGTATGCGGCAGCAGTGACAGGTTTATGATATGCGGTTCCGTGTTGGTCGGCTGTTGGGATAGCTGATCATGAATTTCCGTGAGCAGCGGGGCCGCGTTGTAGACATCCTGCGGGATATCCAGCTGGCTGATATCGATGTTGTCAACGGCGTCAGCAAAGGTCATCTCGCTGACCAGGCCGGGGACATCGGCCACTTCAATGGTATCGCGAATAACCTGTTGATGTTCGTCGATATACTGTACACGCCAGACCCCGGCCAGTAACGATTCCTGGATCAGGGCGTTGATGCCGCCCTGGCATTGCACGCTGACCTCACCTTCTCCGAGTAGCTGGTCGAAAAAACGCCGGTTATGTTCATCCAGCTGGTTCAGCTCGATGACCGCGGCAGGCTCTCCGCAGCGATAGTCGAGCAGCATTTGCTGTAATTGCCAGGCCAGTTGCAGTGCGTCGTCGAGTCCGCTGATGTCTTCCGCTTCCGGGATCATCGGTGCCTGGAAGGTGTCCATCCCCGCCGGCAATTGCATGAAAGACATCTCCGCCCCATCGCTGTCGGGCGGCTGTGAACCTGGGCCAATTTCGATTGGAATTTCGATTTTTTTCATGACGCTTTCCTCACTGGGACTGGCTGCAACCGGCAGGAGCCTGTTCCACCGGGATGGCAAAACCGGGCGCACGCCTGGGTTCAGAAGCCAGGATGTTGTTGATCAGGTTAAGATAGGTAGACCAGTCCTGCACCCGACTGATGGTGCCCAGGTATTCCCCCTGGCGAAGAAACACCAGGCTCGGCCATTCACTGAAACCGTAGCGGGTCTGCAGCTTACGTTGGGCCTGCTGTGCAACCACTGCCGCGGCAAACCGGCCAGCGAACTGTTTGACCAGTTCCGGCAGGATCATCGCTACATCGTTGCTTTCCGGAAAACGTTCGGGGTTTTCGGTTAAAAACAGAACGCATTCCTGATGCGATTGGATAAACGTTTCGAGGCTCTGTTCATCGACGAGCGGGTAGTTGTATTGTTCGATCATGTTTTCGATCAATGGTGATGGCATGGTGTTATCCTCTATCGGGTGTTTTTTCACGGTCTTGTTCGAGCGCAAGCAGGGACGCCGGTTTTGGCGGCTCGCGCTCGATTAAATCGGCAAACAGGGCATCGAGGTTGTTAATATTGATGTTGGCGGAGGTTTGCATGACCAGGTCGACGGCCTGCACCGCGTCACTGATTTTTTTCGCATCCGCGGCGCTGAGCACCTCGCGCGCGCTGTTAAGGAATACCAGCAGCCAGGTGCCGGGCGGTTGCTCGCCGACCAGCAGGGTTTCCACCTCGCGCGTCATCCCCATGCCCTCGCAGCGGGCATATCCGAAGCCTGATTCGATCACCTGCATAGGAATGCCGATACACATCAGGAAACCTCCCCAAGCCGTCTTTTTCCACGATAACGGCGTCCGCATCGTGCTCGATTCCTCATGTATGTCTTTATACACTGCGGATCTGCGCGCGCTGCGTCCTTGTTCTCGTGAAAAAATCCTGTCTTGGTTGAGGCTTCCATTTAAATCGTTTCTCCGTACTTACCTCGATGGTCGACATCGCAGCTGATGCTGTTTTCCGGGTCCAGCGGGTGAGGGCGGTAGGCCACCTGGTAATCCGCTGACTGCAAAACCCTTTCATCGCCGACTCGACAGGCCTGGTCGGCGCTTGGGCGCTGTTGTTCATAATGCTCAAGATTGACTTCACGCCCGGCCAGTGAATCCTCGTTGGTTAGCGGCTGCTGGCGCTTGCTGGCGGTAATATCAAACTGCTGCAGCCAGTCGAGCGCGGCCTCGATGGCCGGTTCGATCTGTTGCCGGGTTTTCTCGCGCAGACTACCGCCGTAATCCTCCAGCTGGACTGGTTGTACGCCAACCAGTAACAAATGTTGCGGGTAGCGGCCCAGCATTTCAGCCATCGCCAACACCTCCTGGAAACCGGTCTGATGCAGGCTCATCTTCTTGGCGCCCATGAACTTGGGGACATCATCGCCCTCGATCAGTTTGATCGTGCCCGGTTCGAGGCCGTAATCGATTGCATCGAATACCACCAGGACCTCGGCCTGCTCTACATACTGCACCAGGTAAATACCCTGGGTACCGCCATCCATCAGGCGCACCGATGGCTCGAACTGGTATAGCCGGTTGAGTTGCTCCACCGCACGCACGCCAAAGCCTTCGTCTGCCCAGAGGATGTTGCCGATGCCGAGGATCAGGGTTTGTTTTGCCATTATTTTGTTAATTTCCTTAAAAATGGTAAGTAAATTTACGTTTTTAGTATTTATAGTAAATCAAATAATCAACAAATAACAAAATAAAATATTTTTATGCGAAAACAAAGTTTCCATAAATAAACCATAAATAGCAAGAAATGTTTCCACTCGCTGCTGTTGTTTATCCCGGTCGATTTTATCCAAGTGCTTGAATCTATGGGTGATTAGTAGCTTGGCATCATCGCTGCTATGTCACTGCGTACTACATGACCCGCAACCAGGAGTGATTTATGACTGATACGTTTTATGACGTGATGCGCCGGCAGGGGATAACCCGTCGCAGCTTTTTGAAATTCTGCAGTCTGACGGCTGCAGCCATGGGCTTGAGTCCGATCTATGCCAGTAAAATCGCCCATGCGATGGAAAATAAACCTCGCATCCCGGTACTCTGGTTGCATGGACTGGAATGTACCTGCTGCTCGGAATCCTTTATCCGTTCCGGTCATCCATTGGCCAAGGATGTGATCCTGTCGATGATCTCGCTGGATTACGATTCCGTGATCATGGCCTCGGCCGGGCACGAGGCCGAAGCCATCGTGGATGAGGTTATCGCCGAGCACAAGGGCAAATACATCCTCGCCTGTGAGGGCAACCCGGGCCTTGAACAGGATGTTACCGGCGGCATGTCATGTATCGTCGGCGGTAAACCTTATACCGCGCAATTACGTGCCGCGGCCAAGGACGCGATGGCGATCATCTCCTGGGGTTCCTGTGCATCCTGGGGTTGTGTGCAGGCGGCCAAACCCAACCCGACCGGGGCCACGCCGATCCATAAGGTTCCCGATATTGGCAATGCCCCAATCATCAAGGTGCCCGGCTGTCCACCGATCGCCGAAGTAATGACCGCGGTCATTACCTATATGCTGACTTTTGAACAACTGCCAACTCTGGATCGCCAGGGCCGGCCCAAGATGTTTTACAGCCAGCGCATCCATGACAAGTGTTACCGGCGGCCACATTTCGACGCCGGTCAATTCGTCGAGCAATGGGATGACGAGGGCGCGCGCCAGGGCTACTGCCTGTACAAGATGGGCTGTAAGGGGCCGACCACCTATAACGCCTGTTCCACCATTCGCTGGAATGGCGGCCTGTCGTTCCCGATCCAGTCCGGGCACCCCTGCATCGGTTGCTCGGAAGATGGTTTCTGGGACAAGGGTGGGTTCTATGACCGCCTGAGCGATATCAACCAGTTTGGTATCGAGTCGAATGCCGATGAGATCGGCATGGGTGCCGCCGGCCTGGTCGGTGGTGCCGTTGCTGCACACGCCGCGGTATCCGCGCTGAAACGTACCCAACAGAAAGGAGACGAGGAATAATGAGCATTGTTAATACTCCGAACGGTTATAAATTAGATACATCCGGCCAGCGCGTGGTGGTCGATCCGGTCACCCGCATCGAGGGCCATATGCGGGCCGAGGTCAATATCGATGAAAACAACATCATCACCAACGCGGTATCCAGTGGCACCATCTGGCGCGGCCTGGAAGTAATTCTGAAAGGGCGTGATCCACGCGACGCCTGGGCGTTTGTTCAGCGCATCTGCGGGGTTTGTACCGGAACCCATGCGTTGACCTCGGTACGCGCGGTGGAAGATGCGCTGGGCATCAATATTCCGGAAAATGCCAATTCGATCCGTAATATCATGCAATTGTCACTGCAGGTGCATGATCACCTGGTGCACTTCTACCATTTGCATGCGCTGGACTGGGTCAACCCGGTCAATGCCCTGAAGGCCGATCCCAAGGCGACCTCGGCCTTACAGCAACAGGTATCGCCGAATCATCCCAATTCCTCGCCAGGTTATTTCCGCGATGTGCAGAATCGCCTGAAAAAATTTGTCGAGTCCGGTCAGCTGGGTCCGTTCCGTAACGGTTACTGGACTAACCCGGCCTATTTATTACCACCGGAAGCTGATCTGATGGCGGTGACCCATTACCTGGAGGCCCTGGATTTTCAGAAGGAGATCATGAAAACCCGCACCATCTTCGGTGGCAAGGACACCCATCCCAACTGGACCGTTGGTGGGGTGCCCTGTCCGATCAATGTCGATGGTACCGGCGGCGTGGGCGCATTGAACATGGTTAATCTGAACCAGGTGCACCAGATCCTCAAGGACAGCCAGACCTTTATCAAGAACGTTTATATCCCGGATATCCTGGCAATCGGCCAGTTCTACAAGGGCTGGTTGTACGGCGGCGGTCTGTCCAGTCAGAATGTTCTGGCCTACGGCGATATTCCGGATCGGGCCAATGATTACTCACCGGCCAACCTGATGATGCCGAGCGGTGCGATCATCAATGGTGATCTGAGCAAGGTGCATGATGTCGATCTGACCGATCCCGAGCAGGTACAGGAATTCGTCCCGCACAGTTGGTACAAGTATCCGGACGGGGTCAAGGGCCTGCATCCCTGGGATGGCGTGACCGATCCGCAGTTCGATGTCAGCAGCGCCAAGGGCACCAGCCAGAATATCGAGGAACTGGATGAATCGGCCAGTTATTCCTGGATCAAGGCGCCACGCTGGCGTGGGCATGCGATGGAGGTGGGGCCGCTGGCCCGCTACATCATCGGTTATGCCAAGGGTGACAAGGAGATCACCGAGCAGATCGAGCTGGTATTGAAGACGCTGGACGTACCGGTTACCGCGCTGTACTCAACCCTCGGTCGAACCGCCGCGCGCGCCCTGGAGGCGCAGTGGGCCGCGGACAAGCAGCTTTATTTCTTCGATAAGCTGATGACCAACATCAAGAATGGTGATTCATCCACCCACAGTGGCGAGATGTGGGATCCGGCCGACTGGCCAAGCGAGGCCAAGGGGGTTGGATTTACCGAGGCGCCGCGCGGAGCACTCGGGCACTGGATCAAGATCAAGGATACCAAGATCGATAACTACCAGTGCGTGGTGCCGACCACCTGGAATGGTTCGCCCCGGGATGAGGCCGGCAACATTGGTGCCTTCGAAGCCTCGATGATGAACACCAAGGTTGCGGTGGCCAAAGAACCGGTGGAGATTCTGCGCAATATCCACAGCTTCGATCCCTGCCTGGCCTGCTCGACGCATGTCATGAGTGAAGACGGTGAAGAGTTGGCATCCGTGACTACCAGTCCGATCGGCAGCTAGGAGGAGAGTGTTATGACTACGATGGCAACCAAACCCCATAACGAGCCGGCGGTTTATGTCTACGAGGCACCACTGCGACTGTGGCACTGGATCAATGCCTTCTCCATCATCGTGTTATGTGTGACGGGTTATTTTATCGGTAGCCCGTTACCGACGATGTCAGGGGAAGCCAGTGACCATTATCTGATGGGGTATATCCGCTTCGTCCATTTTACCGCGGGCTATATCTTCGCGATTGGATTCCTGTTCCGCATTTACTGGGCATTTGCCGGCAATGAGCATGCCAGACAGCTTTTCATGCCACCAATATTCAATCGGGAATGGTGGGGAGGTGTCTGGCATGAAACCAAGTGGTATTTCTTTTTAACCAAGGAACCGCGTAAGTACATCGGGCACAATCCACTGGCGGTATTGGCCATGTATATCCTGTTTGTGTGGATAGTGCTCTTCATGATCGTGACCGGGTTTGCGCTGTACGGCGAGGGTACCGGTTATGACAGCTGGCAGTACACCCTGTTCAGTTCCTGGGTGATCCCGTTATTCGGCCAGAGCCAGGATGTGCATACCTGGCACCACGCCGTCATGTGGGTGATGATTTGTTTCGTCATGATTCATGTCTATGTCGCAATCCGCGAAGACATCATGTCGCGCCAGAGCCTAGTCAGTACCATGATCAGCGGCTGGCGAACATTCAAGGATAACCGCTCGGTGGATGACGGGCACTAGGTCGTTAAAGAACTATTCACTCAGCCCATTAGTATGGAGAGGGCCATTGGGTCCCGGACATGTTCCGGGACTTTTTTTATAGCAATTCTTTCAGTTTGCTGATCAGGGTCGCCACTTCTGCATCGGTACCCACGGTAATACGCAGATAATTATCGATTCTGGGCTTGTTGAAGTAACGCACCAATACTCCTTTGGCCTTGAGTTGCAGGTAGAGCTGTTCGGCGGCCATCGATTGATGGCGCGCAAACACGAAGTTGGCCCCAGAGGGCAAAACCTCGAAGCCGAGGCCCGTCAGTTGCCGGGTCATGGCTTCCCGGGTGGCGATGATCCTGGCACTGCTCTGGCGGAAATAGTCTTCATCCGCCAGCGAGGCCAGCGCCGCGGTCTGGGCAATCGAATCGATCGGATAGGAATTGAACGAGTTCTTGATCCGGTTCAGCGCCTCGATCAGGTCGCGGTGACCGATCGCATATCCCAGGCGCAGGCCAGCCAGGCTGCGTGCCTTGGAAAAACTGTGGGTGACCAGCAGGTTGTCGTAACGTTTCGTCAGCGGGATAGCCGATTCACCGCCGAAATCCACATAGGCCTCATCGACGATAACCACAGAGGAATTGTTCTGGCACAGCGACTCGATTTGCTCCAGCGGCATTAACAGGCTGGTCGGTGCATTCGGATTGGGAAAGATGATGCCGCCATTGTCGATCTGGTAATCATCGATATCGATGCTGAAATCAGCCTTGAGCGGGATGGTCTGGTAATCGATCTGGTACAGCCCGCAGTATACCGGGTAAAAGCTGTAACTGATATCCGGGAACAGCAACGGCCGATCCTGTTTGAAAAAGGCCTGGAAG
>JASJBV010000168.1 GCA_030066335.1 Gammaproteobacteria bacterium | reverse complement strand
TGTCAATTTATGGCGGAATCTGTATTAAATGTGATCGGGTCACATACCAGGACAAGCATGAAAAATATCCGATCCCTGTACGCAGGCTAATACCTGGATATTGCTAGGCTGAATCAGACACATACGCTGCAAATACTTAAATCTGGATGACTTGCAGATCTGTTTAATCTATCGTTTAACTGTAATATAAAAAAATTAGAAGTTATTAATTGATGGGACGTTAAGCCATAATGTTAGGGTCAGCAAGATAATCTCTCGGATGGGCGTAATGCGATATTCTCACACCACTTTAATTAAATTTTTTATCACATTCTCTTTATCTGTATTGCTTGCACTACCGTCGATGGCGGAGAATAGCGTACCCAAGCTGGTATACCTGATCACCGATGACGACAAACTCATCGCCTCCAATATCAAGATGAACCGATTTGATGAATTACGCCTGAAAGCCAGGGAAAAGCCGTTGGACCAGGCGGTGGCCAACGCGGTGATCGTCATCATCACCAACCGGCGCATCATCGGCTACAGTGTCTATACTGCTGGCTGGAGATCACTGGATCTCAAAGCCGAAGAAGAAGTCAGGAATGTTTCCGCCGAGGATTATTCGGCATTGATTCAAACCAACAAGCGATTTATCAGTTTCAACGGTGAATCCGGCGAGTGGGCAGAGACCAGGCGTTCGAAAGTATTCGACTAGATCCTGCGGGTAGAGCTCACTCTGGAACCAATATCTAGTCTCTCCAGCGGGTTTTGATCATCTCGGCGGCGAGTTCTCCCCAGCGGCGATAGATACCGGGTCCGGGGTGAAAACCATCGCTCGCCATCAGGCTGGGGTCGAGAGTAAAACGAAGATCGAGAAATTCAGCATCGGACTCAGGTGCAATATCCTGTTCAAGGCAATGGCTGAACGACCTGGCCCTTGAGCCAAGGTACCAACGCAACGGTTGCGGTAACGCGGGGAAGACGTCGACCGGTGGTAGCCCGGCCACCACGAACTGACTGACTCCCAGCGCCGCCCTGGCCAGTTCACGCAGTTCCTGTTGCTGTGCTAGCCAGCTGCCAATACCCAAACCGCCGGTAACGTCGTTAACCCCGAGCGAGGTAACCATCACATCGAACCGGGCATCGGTCAGTGCGGCGAGCCGGGCAATAGTATCCTGCGTGGTAGCACCGGTTTTGGCTTCGAGTCGCCATTCAACCCGGAACTCCCGGTCGAGGCTGGCCATCAGCTGACCTGACAGGGCCTGGTGCTGGCTCTCAGCCCCAACCCCTGCTGCCGCGGAATCGCCGGCAATCAGCACCCGTAACGCCGGGCCGGTCCCGCTACAGCCGGCCCTGGGGCCGGACGCTTCGGGCAGCCTGGGAACGCTACGTCGGACCCGGCGACCCTGCAGTAGCAACAGCGGAGCCAGGGCGACGGTTGCCATTTTATAGCCAAAGTCCTGCATGCATTTACCGGTTAGCCACACTGGCCCACAGCATAGCATTGGTACTAATGTTTGCGCAGGGTTTGTGGCAGCGTTTATTTCAGCGCGAGTCTGGGTACACTATGTGTCAACTGCAATGAGATTTAAGCATGCACTTTAACATCAACCACAGGACAACTTACCGCTATGCTCAAGCGGTCAGGCTGGGGCCCCAGCAGCTGCGGTTTTATCCACGGCAGGACGGCGCCCAGCGTGTTATCCGCTATCAACTCAAGGTCACGCCGACACCAACAGGCAACAACGAGCATATCGATCTCGAGGGCAACCGGGTGACCCAGGTCTGGTTCGAGGGAGAGACCGAGCAACTGGATATCCAGGTTGAGATGGAGGTGGCAACCCTGCGACGCAATGCGTTTGATTTCATCCTGGCCGTGGGAGCTGATCAGCTGCCCATGCAGCACGCGCAGGATCATCATGCGGTGCAGGCCTATCTTCAGCGCATCGAGCCGGATGATGCGGTGACGGCGTTTGCGGCGGAGATGAGTCTCGCGGTCGAGCGCCAGACCCTGCAATTTCTCGACCGTCTCAACCGGCAGATATTCAACGACTACGAACTGATCCATCGTGAGACCGGCGCGCCGCAAATCCCGGCCTATACCCTGCACAACCGGCGCGGGGCATGTAGAGACCTAACCGTGTTATTTGTCGACTGTTGCCGCGCTGAAGGGATTCCTGCGCGCTTCGCCAGTGGTTACCAGAAGGGTGATCTGCATAGTGAACGGCGTCATCTGCATGCCTGGCCTGAGGTATACCTGCCGGGTGCAGGCTGGCGCGGTTACGACCCCACCCATGGCGAGGCAGTAGCGGATCAACATGTCACCATCGCCGCGGCGGCCGATCCCGCTAACACCATGCCGGTGAGCGGCGGCTTCAGCGGCGCCGGGGTCAGCAGCAAGCTCGATTACAAGGTGGATATCCAGGTAACGGAATAATGCGCAGCGCTCAGGTCCTCAATGATGCCTATGGATTGAAAACCTGGCCCAGACCCTGTCTGCTGCTAGCCACTACCCGCGGGTAATAAATCATCGTAGACTGAACCCCACTCCGATGAATTATCGAAAAACAAATGCAGCAGGTTGCCGCGTTTGTGAACCACCCGGGCCGTTGTCTCATGGTTTTCGAGGCCCAGCACCTGGAGCAGACTGTTGCGTTCAGTTTGTTTCAGCCAGTCAGCCGAAGCAGCGTCGATACTGATCAGAGCACCCTGATCAGACACATTTACGGTCCGCGCTTCACAGCTTTGCCCATCATGGTCCAGCTGAACCAGGCGTCTGGATTTACGCCGCCCATGTTTTCGTCGTTGCCGCAGGCGCCCGATCCCGGTCGCCACGTTGACCGATACGCCCAGGAAGAAACCGATAATCGTCAGTACATAGATTTTCGGATCGATCTCCTGACTTGCCTGGAAAATCATGTCTAAACGCAGATCATTGGTATGCAGGTACACCAGGTAAATCAATCCAGCAGTGGTGACCCCCTGGGATAGCGCACCGAAAATCCGACTGGCGATATAGCCAGCTTTACTGGTTTTTGGTAAGGAGCCGGAATCCAGCCGGAAAGCGGTGTAGCCGGCGGTCAAAAACACGATCAGCGACCATGCCAAGGCGGCCTGGATGATGGTGATGTAGTCGATCGACTTGTCTTGCATGTACCTGAATGAAGTCACCATGCCAAACAGAATCAGGGCCCCCACCAGGTAGGAACACAGAGCGACCATGAAATAAATGAACCACGGTCGCTCGCTGGTGGAATGATAATAGCCCTGTTCGGTAACCGATGGCCACGAGTTACTGTGACCGGACAGATATTTCTTGGTCAGAAGTACCAGTAACACCGGGACAATCAGGAACGGAATGCCATAGATATTCCACCAGATGATTTCCGAGGTGCCGAATTGCTCGGGCAAGGGTACGCCGGAAAAATTGAGGATTGCGATGGAAAAGATCCCGCCAAGTAATATCGAACCGGTTACCGAAAAACTGATGAAGACCACGGTAGACCAGGGAATTGGAAATTCGTTATGCTCACTGCCCTCATAGCCGAGCTTATCGAGATACCTGTCTACCGCGGCATCCGATTTTGCCGCCAGATACAGCAGGCAACTGATCAGCCGATAAATCCGATTCAGATTGGCATCGACACCGGTCTCCAGGCGCGACCTTTCTTCTGCGGAAATCGTTTTCCGCTTGAACTTCAGCATCATCTTTTGCAAGCGCTGGTAATGATCATGGATGGAAACATATTTAAGATCCGGAGTGTGCATATACTTCCTGAACGGGAATTCACCGGACCATGTTTCCATCGTATGCATCAGATAGGCCATTTTGGCCCAGCGGGCTTCCAGCGACCAGGGTCCGGGCTTGAAATCATCGGCTTCAAGGTCGGCACGGGCTTCCGGACTATGTTCATCAAAGTAGCGTTGATCAGCCAGAATTTCGGCGATCACGGTATCGGCATATTTGGGTGGGTCTTTCTTGATGCTGTGATAGATGCCGCGTCCCTTGAATGGAATTTGCGCCTGGCGATGCAGATACAGTTTCGACTTTTCCAATAGATTGCGAATCCATGGCAGATTCGGCGCCATGCCGGTGATGATCAGGGTGGCCAGGATGATTTTTTCGCGTAAACCACTCTGGGTTAGATCAGCTTGCGGTTCTGCGGCCACGGCCGTTCCACCATTTTCAGCCGCAGCCGCTACCGAACTGATTTCCGGCAAAAACAGGACCAGGATGATATAGGTGAATTCGGTAAGCAGAATGAATGCGGCGCGGAACAGGTTGAACTCAAAGCGCTCGGTCAGGTACCTGGGTAATGCCGGATCGATCAATTCATCATTGGGATCAGCATTGGCGAGTTGTTCCTTGTCGATGAAACTGTAGGCGGGCTCGTTGAAGAAATTAAGCGAGAAGATAAATACAACCACAAAACCGACAATAAAATAAATCAGTGTTGTCATGTCCATGTCAGTAAGCTCCCTGTCTGTTTATTGATGTTCTATGAGTTAGTGTTATTAATCATCATGCTGCAGTAAAAATAGTAAGCTAATGTTGCAGGAAAAACATGATTGAAATCAAGAAATCCATCTGCTCAAATTATCCGGCGATACTGAGGAATCGATATGCAGCGCATCTTTTTACTGGTTGCAGGCTGTTTAATGACCTTGCTGCCGACGGTTGGTCAGGGCGAACAAGCTGTCTGGCAGGCCTTGCAAACGCCGCGTGCCGTGGTGGTCCTGCGGCATATCTATGCACCGGGCAGTTTTGATCCAGCGGATTCGAAAATTGACGATTGCTCGACCCAACGCAATCTCGATCAGGAGGGCAAGGCCCAGGCGCGCGCGATCGGCGAGGCTTTTCGCCGCCAGGGTGTCAGCGTCGGCGAGGTGCTTGCCAGTCCCAAATGCCGTACCCGGGACACCGGCCTGCTCGCGTTTGGCCGGGTGGAGAACTGGAACGCCTTGCGTGGGGCTTTCTTTAATCCTGGCCTGGCGCGGCAGCGGGTCACCCAAATCCGCCAGCGCATGCAGCAACATCAGGGCGATAAGCCCATGGTATTGATCACCCATGGCAGTATCGTGCGTGCGCTCATCGGGCGCCTGATTGTGATGGGCGAGTTTGTCGTCATGCTGCCCGGTGCAGACGGCAGTTTTACCGAGGCGGCTACGTTGTTTGTCGAGGCCGAGTAGGCGCAGCCAACAGGGGTCTGATTTGATCCATCAATCGACAACATTGAGCAGTCAAAGCCAGTATCCTGATCATTGCCTCGCGGCTAATAGCCGGGCGTTACCCATGGCCTGCAGGCGCTTGCTGACATCCTTGACCGAGCGCGCGTAAAAACCACGCAGGTGTCCCTTTAAATGCTTCTGCACCTGTTTCAGTGGGATATTTTTAAGCACGGTGAATATTGCCAGGGCATAGGTCGACTGGCGTTCGGTCAGATAGGCATCGCGATCCGCCAGCGGGTTGTAACAACTGCCACACCCGCCTTTGAAGGTATAGGCACTGTTGGCGAACATCAGGCCAAAGCCATTGAAGATGGCCAGCAACTCGGTCGTGTGCGGCCAGTATTCAGCACCGCCGGGTGGTGGCTTATTGGCCAGTTGGCCGAGGTAGAAGGCGATGATATGGGCAAAACTCGCGATCATGCCTTCCGGGTTGCTGACCTGGTTCGAGTTATAGGGGATTTCCAGCCAATGCTCTGACGCTGTTTGCAGGTCCGTGCTCGCATTCTTTTGCCTGAGAGGGCCTTCGATGGCGAACTGGGTATTGCGGCTGATCTGGCAGGCCTGTTCGGCCACGACCTTGACCGGCCAGTGGCCGATGCCGGTGTAGTTGGCGACCTGGCGGAAGATCAGCTCGGCCATTCCCGCGTGGCTGTCGGCACGACCGGGGAAAAATTCGTTGGTCGGCAGCACCAGCACGCTGTGCCGATAGAAATACTCGGCATCGAATTGATCCAGCGCCCAGGCATAGGTATCGAACATCCAGTGGATAGAGTCTTCTTCGAGCAATGGCTTGTTGGAGAATAGCGACAACATGGTTTGGCATCGGTAGTAAAGGGGTAGTGTATGCGATACGGCAGGAAAAAGGGATTATCGATCAGGATAAATCATTCAGCCAAACCCGGTCCTGAACCCCAGCTGCTAGGATTAAACCCGAACCTCGGACGGAAGGCGCGGATAAGGTGACGGAGGGATTACGCTTTTATCCCAGCGTCAACTTTAATTGTATTCTGGATTGGACACCTGGCTTAACTCGAATCGCGCGGGAACATGATTCTCCACCAAGCGATCAGAAGTCAGCCTGCCCAGCCGGATAAATCGCGTTAACCCGCGCCATCAAATCACCCGAGGAACAATTAATGTTTGCAACCCAAGCTATGGAAAACCCGCTGTCATCAGCATCTCCCAAATTGAATGGAACCACTGGCTATGTGATCGCCAATGATCAGATCACAATCGATATCGACGCTATCGCCAATGATCGCCCGCTCGGCGATATCAGCGGAACCCTCGCTATCGAGTTATGGGCGTTGAAGCAGCCTTATCTGGGGGGTGACTTTGTCGGCGAGTGCCTGGCTGCCACCGAGATCGGCGAGATCTCCGGCCAACACTACCTGCCGAATTGTCATCTGCTGCTGAATTTTCGCGAGCCCGCAATCGGCAGCTGGCATTTGTGCCTGATGCTGCGCGAGTGGACCGCCAACGGTTATATCACGCGCGACCAGATCAATTTCGACCAGCCTTACACGGTCAACTGGAAACCCGAGCTGGTGAAAACTTCGGTGGGCAATGTCGTCAACATGCCGATCGCTGATGCTGACAAAATCGATAAGCCTGATCAAGATGCCGCCAAGACTATCGAGCCGACTCCTGAGCCCGTGGCAGATGAGAGCGATACCCTGGTCAACCTGAACAAGGCCAGCCTCGACCAGATTGCCGCGGTCAAAAACATTTCGAAAAACCTGGCCAACCAGATCGTCAGCAACCGGCCGTTCGCTTCCTTCGATGAGCTGCTGCAAGTCAAGGGGATGGGCGAAAAGCTGCTGGCCAGGGTCAGAGACCTGATCAAGCTGTAAACCCGCT